>JANNPJ010000160.1:0-6473 GCA_031400005.1 Kineosporiaceae bacterium
AACGCTGGCCTCGTGGGCTACGTCGTCGTCGACAAGGTGCGGCAGCTTCCGGTTGGCAGTGGCTACGACGCCGCCGCCGAGGAGTACACCGACCTGCTCGCGAAGCGCCGACCGGGTCACCTTGACCGGGTCGATGATGCCCTTCGCGAGCAGGTCGGTGTACTCCTCGGCGGCGGCGTCGTAGCCACTGCCAACCGGAAGCTGCCGCACCTTGTCGACGACGACGTAGCCCTCGAGGCCAGCGTTCTCGGCGATCCAGCGCAGCGGCTCGGCCGCGGCCTTGCGCACGATGTTGACGCCGGTGGCCTCGTCGCCGGTCATTCCGAGGTTGTCGTCCAGAACCGAGACCGCGTGAATCAGAGCGGAACCGCCACCAGCGACGATGCCCTCTTCAATGGCGGCCCGGGTCGCCGAGACGGCGTCCTCGATCCGGTGCTTCTTCTCCTTGAGCTCAACCTCGGTGTGCGCACCGACGCGGATCACGCAGACCCCGCCGGCGAGCTTCGCGAGCCGCTCCTGGAGCTTCTCCCGGTCCCAGTCCGAGTCGGTCCGCTCGATCTCGGCCTTGATCTGGCCGACCCGCGCCTTGACGTCGTCGGACTTGCCTGCACCATCGACGATCGTGGTGTCGTCCTTGGTGATGACGATCCGCCGCGCGGTGCCGAGCACCTCGAGGCCGACCTGGTCGAGCTTCAGCCCGATCTCCGGGCTGACCACCTGACCACCGGTGAGGACGGCGAGGTCCTGCAGGGTGGCCTTGCGGCGGTCACCGAAGCCCGGGGCCTTGACCGCAGCAGCGGTGAAGGTGCCACGGATCTTGTTGACGACGAGCGTCGAGAGCGCCTCGCCCTCGACATCCTCGGCGACGATGAAGAGCGGCTTGCCGGCCTGCAGGACCTTCTCCAGCAGCGGCAGCAGATCCGATACGGCCGAGATCTTGTTCTGGTGGATCAGGATGTAGGCGTCTTCGAGGACGGTCTCCATCCGCTCCGTGTCGGTGACGAAGTACGGCGAGAGGTAGCCCTTGTCGAACTGCATACCCTCGGAGAACTCGAGCTCCATGGCGGTGCTGGAGGACTCCTCGACGGTGATCACGCCGTCCTTGCCGACCTTGTCGAACGCCTCGGCGATCAGGTCACCGACCACCGAGTCCTGCGCAGAGATGGTCGCGACGTGCGCGATCTCGCCCTTGCCGTCGATGTCGCGAGCGGTTTCCAGAAGGCGGGTGCTGACCGCCTCGACGGCCGCGTCGATCCCCCGCTTGAGCGCGGACGGAGCGGCGCCGGCGGTCACGTTCCGCAGGCCTTCCTTCACCATTGCCTGGGCGAGGACGGTCGCGGTCGTGGTGCCGTCACCGGCCACGTCGTTGGTCTTGGTCGCGACCTCCTTGGCGAGCTGGGCCCCGAGGTTTTCGTACGGGTCCTCCAGCTCCACCTCCTTGGCGATGGTCACGCCGTCGTTCGTGATGGTGGGGGCGCCCCACTTCTTGTCGATGACGACGTTCCGGCCGCGGGGCCCGAGCGTCACCTTGACGGCGTTCGCCAGGGCATCGACACCGCGCTCCAGGGCGCGGCGAGCGGAGTCATTGAACTCCAGAGTTTTTGCCATGCTGCGTCAGTCCCTCTTCGCTGTCTCACATGTCGATTGACTGCAACGACACACGCCCCGGACGGCCAGCAAAGCCGGCCGGCCGGGGCGGAGTCGTCGATCGAGATTCCTTGGACCCGTCTTCACGTGCTCAGGACGGGCTCGCAGATTACTTCTCGATGATGGCGAGCACGTCGCGCGCCGAGAGGATGAGGTACTCCTCACCGGAGTACTTCACCTCGGTGCCGCCGTACTTGCTGTAGAGCACTGTGTCGCCGACCTTGACGTCAAGCGGAATCCGCTTCTCGCCCTCGTCGTCGAACCGGCCGGGGCCGACCGCAAGGACTTCGCCCTCCTGGGGCTTCTCCTTGGCGGTGTCCGGGATGACCAGGCCGGAGGCCGTCGTCTGCTCCGCGTCTAGCGGCTTGACGACAATGCGATCCTCGAGCGGCTTGATGGAGACCGACACTTTCGGACCTCCCCTTCGGATACGTCGAATGCGTGTGAAAGGACGGTGTTGCACGTGAAAAGAGCGCGTCTCGGACACAATCCACCGACCGTCGTCGCGGTGCCGGCCGGTGCTGCCGAGGGTGTTGCGGTTGGCAGACTCAAGGTGAGAGTGCCAACTAGAATCTAGAGCGCTGGTTAGCACTCGGTCAACTTGAGTGCCAGCGAGTCGGCGATGTGTTCTGGCTGCGCGTCCCTGCGTGTGACACTTTGGCCGTGAACCTGGACGGCATCTCGACCCTGCTCACCCGCGACGGGTGGGCCCTGCTGGAGTCCCTCCCGGAGTACGACGAGGCCTCCGCGATGGCGTTGATCGAACAGCTGCAACGCGACGGCCACCCTCCGGAGATGGTCTCTGCCGCGCTCACCCAGTCCCGGTTGCGCTCGGTGGCACAGGCCAAGTTCGGCCCCTTCGCGGCCGGAATGCTCTTCACCCCAACGGGTTTGGAGCAGGCTACCCGGCTGCCAGTGGCAGCCCGGCACGCCCAGCGGTTCGCCTCCGCCGGAATTACCCGGGTCGCTGATCTGGGCTGCGGGATCGGTGCCGACTCGATGGCGATGGCCGGGCTGGATCGCGAGGTGGTGGCGGTAGAGGTGGACGAGGTGACCGCCGCGATCGCCACCGTCAACCTGCGGCACTGGCCCGAAACCGTGGTCCGGCACGAGGACGCGATGACGACGGATCTGTCCGGCGTCCAAGGCGCGTTCCTGGATCCGGCCCGCCGGGCCACCTCCGGACGGCGACTGCTCGACCCGCGGGCCGGCTCGCCGCCGCTGTCTTTCGTGCACGAACTGGTCGGCCGGCTGCCTGCAGTCGGGATGAAGACCGCCCCCGGCATCCCGCATCACCTGGTGCCGGACGGTGCCGAGGCGCAGTGGGTCTCGGTGGACGGCGACGTGGTGGAGGCCGGACTCTGGTTCGGCAGCCTGGCCCGGGACGGCGTCCGCCGCAGTGCCCTGGTGCTGGACAGCGCCGGCGGCGGGAGCGAGGTCAGTGACGGCGGAATGGTCGACGCGGTGCCGGCGCCGGTCGGCCCGGTCGGCGCATTCCTCTACGAACCGGACGGCGCGGTGATCCGGTCCGGCCTGGTCGGCGAGGTGGTGAAGCTGGTCGAGGGTCGGCTGATCGATGCGAGCATCGCCTACGTGACCGCCGATCGGCTCACCCAGACCCCGCTGGCGCGGGCCTATGCGGTGGACGACGTGTTCGGTTTTCAGCTCAAGACCCTGCGCACCTGGCTGCGCGACCGCGGCGTGGGCAAGCTGACGATCAAGAAGCGGGGGACGGCTGTCGAACCCGAGCAGCTACGCAAGCAACTGCGCCTGACCGGCGACAACGAGGCGACCATCGTCCTCACCCGGGTAGCCGGCCGGCAGTCCGTCCTGGTGGTCCGCCCGATCCGCGCCTAGCTTGGTTCAGGCCGAGCGGCGCTCCCACGGCTTATGAATGGCCTCGAGCCGGTCGATGCGGTCCAGGTGTCGGCGCTCGGCCTGCTGGTCTCCCCGAACTGCTGCTGCGGCGGCCTCAGCGCGCACGTCGGCGATGAGGCGCTCGTGATCGGCTCTGATAGCAGCGTCGAGAGCCTCGATGTGAGGGTCAGTCACTAGTGGTCTCCTAGTCGCTCGTCAAAGCGGCCCAATTCGTAACGGGCGTCTTCGATGCGCTGACGATAATACGCCAGCCCTTCTTCGTACTGGGCGACGATTTCTCGGTCGCGATCAAGCTGTGCGGTCAGCCGTATCCGCTCAAACTGTGATTCTTCGTTTTCCACCACACAGACCTTAGTTAGCTCAACGGGGCAAAGCATCCGTTCTCTCAGGCCTGGACCAGGGTGACGGGCATGGAGGAGTCGGCGGGCAGGTCCAGGGCGGACGGTGCGCGGCCGGCGGCGACCAGGCGGGATCCCAGGGCCGCCACCATTGCGCCGTTATCGGTGCAGAGGCCCGGGCGGGGCACCCGCAGTTCGATCCCGGCCGCCTCGCAGCGCTGCAACGCCATCTCTCGCAACCGGGAATTCGCCGCCACCCCGCCGCCGATCAGCAGGTGCCGGACGCCGTTCTCCCGGCAGGCGAGCACGGCCTTCCGAGTGAGGACGTCGACCACGGCCTCCTGAAAACTGGCCGCGACGTCCGCCACCGGCACCGGCTCACCGGTCGCCTCCCGGCGTTCGACCCAGCGCGCGACCGACGTCTTCAAGCCGGAGAAGGAGAAGTCGTAGCGGTGGTCACGCTGGTCGTTCGGCCCGGTCAGGCCGCGCGGGAAGGTCACCGCCAGCCGGTCGCCGTCCCGCGCCGAGCGGTCGATGTACGGCCCGCCCGGGAACGGCAAGCCGAGCAGCCGGGCCACCTTGTCGAAGGCTTCCCCGGCGGCGTCGTCAATGGTCCGCCCCAGCGGCTGGACGTCGTAGGTCACGTCCGGCACGAACAGCAGCGACGAGTGCCCTCCGGAGACCAGCAGGGCGATCGCCGGTTCCGGCAACGGTCCGTGCTCGAGCACGTCCACAGCCACATGCGCGGCCAGGTGGTTCACCCCGTACAGCGGCTTGCCGAGCGCAAGGGCAAGCGCCTTGGCCGCAGCGACCCCGACCATCAGCGCGCCGGACAAACCCGGGCCAGCGGTGACGGCGATGGCGTCGACGTCCGTCAATGCCACCTTGGCATCGGCGCAAGCCCGGTGGATGGTCGGCACCATCGCCTCCAGGTGCGCCCGGCTGGCCACCTCGGGGACGACGCCGCCGAACCGGGCGTGCTGCTCGACCGATGAGGCGATGGTGTCGACCAGCAGCGTCGTCCCGCGGACCAGGCCGACGCCGGTCTCGTCGCAGGAGGTCTCGATCCCCAGTACCAGCGGTGCGTCAGTCACCGCTCAAGGGTAGGCGCTACCGAGTCGGCTAGCGTCCGGCTAGCCGCTGGCACCGTTCGCCGCCAGCCGGTCCTGCGCGGCGGAGATCCGGCGGACCAGGAACACCCAAAGCACCAGGGCCACGGTGGTCGCGATTGCCGCCGCGAATTCCAGCTGGGGAACCACTGCGTCCTCGGGTGCGGCCGTCCACGACGACTGGAGCTGGGCATTGCTGAGCAGATTCATCACGATCCAGGCCGCCCAGTACCAGCCGGTGGACGGCGGCTCCCGATCCCCCGCCGCCGGTCCGGTGGACTTGAGCGTGTCGTCCAGGATCTGCTTCGGGAACCACAGCGAGACAAAAGGAACCAACCAGCCCAGCCAGACCCAGACCGTGGAGCGGCGCTGCCCGTTGGGGTCGATCCGGAGCGCGTTCTCTCTGGCTCGACTTAGCCAGATGCAGGTGACGATCCAGACCGCGAGCGTGGTCGGCACCCCGACCACGCCGACCATGTGGTAAGAGGTGAACAGGGTGTCAGCAGAACGGTCGGCGGCGCCAGCGGCAACGGCAGCGGCAGCGGCAGCGGCCTCGAGCTGGCGGTCGGCGCTGGACGAGAGCAGGGCAGACGCCCAGGAGCACAAGGTCAACAAGCCGGACAGCACGATCACGGCGGTCCCGAGTCCACCGGACGCTTGGAAGACACCAGGGCCGTTCTGCGGTTGGCCATCCTGCGGTTGCTGGCCCCAGACCGGCTGGTTGTCCGGCGGTGACCCGTAAGGCTGTGTGGCGGTGGGAGGCGTCGGCGCACCCTGACCGTACTTGCCGTACGACGGCGAAGACGGCGTCCCATAGCCGGACGGCGATGGGGAATCCCCGCTCTGATTACTCATTCTGGAGAGACTACCGACCGGTGCGGACGGACCGCTGACGGCCAGTCGCTCCTGTGCCGCATAGATCCGTCGGACCAGCCGGAGCCACGGGACCACGACGATGGTCAACGTGATCGTCGCGGCAAACTGCAGTGGTCGGTTAGCCAAGACGATCACGGGCAGGACACTCTCGGGCAGGGCGACGGTGGCCCCGGTGCTGACCACGAAACTCGCGAGGCGGAGCGCGATGGGTGAGACCTCGGTGGTTCCGCGCGAATTCGCCTTAGACTATGACCAGGGGCCGGGCCTGGACCGCTCCTTCATCAAGGAGCTCCAACTCGCATCAAGGCCTCCAGTTCGCGTCGAAGGATTCCTAGAACGGTGGTTCTCCGGGATCTCGGTCTGCTGCGCCTCCCTGCCCGGCGCCTGAGTTTCCTTGCCCTGTGGGCGCGCCTCCCTGCCCGGTGGGTGGATGCGCTTGCGGGGGTGGGTATTTCGGTGGTGGCCCGGTGTACACATGTGGGTAGCTGAGGTAGACGTGCCCGGTCGGACTGATCATGATGATGGTTCCGGGAGGGTGTTTCGGGTCACTGGAGACCAGGTGCCGCCAGCGCCCTTCGTGCTTCATCCGGTGATCATGGTCGCATTCGGCGGCGAGGTTGGGTGC
>JANNPJ010000176.1:0-2370 GCA_031400005.1 Kineosporiaceae bacterium
TGGCGTGCGGCCGTGGCTGCATGGTCGGGGCCGACCGTGTCCGCGCGGGACCGGTCCAATTGCCGCCCTGCACCGGAGGCGGCGCCGAGGGCATGATGCTCACCCTGATCGAGGGCTTGGCGTTAACCGTCCTGGCCACGCTGCTGCTGGCCGCCGGCGTCGCCGGCCGCGACGTCGTCCAGGTCCCGTACGAGACGTCGGTGATCTGCCGCACCGGCGTACTCGGCGAGCTGGCCGCGCTGCTACCCCGACGCTGGCCCGGCCCTGACCGGCCCGGCCGCCACCCGGACCGCCGCCGGGGTCGGGGAGGACACGTTCATCACCACCGTGGCCAAACCCCGCCCGCTGGCCCACCTGGACAGCGCCGGCGCCGAGCTGGTGCGCGCGAGCACCGCGGCCGCGATGGCGACCGCCCGGCAGATCGTGCCCGAGCCGGTCGCCGCCCGGGCCTCGGCCTGGCTCGGCGGTGATCACCTCTACACCCTCGCTCCAGCCCAGACCTCAGCCCCGGCTCGGCCCCGTTCAACCACTCCGGCGCCCGGGCCGACGGGCGGCGTCCCGATCGCGTCGTAGAACGGCGTAACGCTCACCGCAATACGCGAATGCCGGCACTCAGACGCACGACGCGCGAAGAGCACATGGTCGACCTAGCCTCGATCTTTCGTGCCGCTTGAGTGGATCATGTTTCGGCGGCGATGCGCCGGTTTGAGTGCTGATTCTGCCGTGTGGGTGTGACAGTTCGCCCGAGGTCGTCTCGGTGGGCGCCGGTTTCCACTCCCGGATGGGTGCTGCGGTCTCGTCGTGGCGGCTGAGCTGTGTGGCTATCCGCTGGGTGCTGGTAGGGCGGTGAGGGTCTTGAGTCGGTCGAGGCCTTTGAGGATCAGGTGGGTCCAGGGTGCGTGCTGGGACAGGTGCAAGGTCCTGGTCCGGGCGCTGGTGGCCAGGTGCCCGGCGGTGGACAGCAGGCGTAGCCGCAGGCGTTTGGGTTCCCACCTGCGGGCGGGGTGCTCGGGCCAGGCGAGCATCTGCATCCAGGCGGTGATCTCGCAGGCCAGCGCGATGATGGCGCACCAGATCCGGTTCTGGTCCAGGTCGTGCAGTGGAAGATTGGTCAGGCCGGTGTCTTTGGCGCAGCGGATCCGGTCTTCGCAGCGGGCCCGGCGGCGGTGACGGACTTCGAGGTCGCCCAGTTGGGTGCCGGGCCCGCCGGTGGCGGTGTTGGTGGCGAACGCGGTGATCCGGTGCCCGTCGACGTCGGTGATCCGTAGTTGAGCGCCGGGGTGGGGGCGTTCCTTGCGGATGATGACCCGCATCCCGGCCGGCCAGCCGTTCTTGTCCAGGTCCAGCAGGCCGGTGAGTTCGGCGACCCAGGCTCCCTCGCGGATGTTCCCGTCGCTGTCGTAGGCCGGTGTCCAGGCGCTGGCGGGGATGAGGGCCAGCAGGTCGGGGGTGGTGTCGGGCAGGGTGAACCCGATCGAGTAGGACATTCCGCGGGCGACGATGTAGTTCAGGACTTCGTGGGAGGCTCCGGCGCCGTCGATACGGATCAGGACCTTGCGCCCGACTTTCCCGCCGGGCGGTAACGGCAGTTGGCGGATCGCCTCACGGATCACCACGATGTGGTCGGCTGCGGTATTCGAGCCGGCATTGCCCGGGCGTAGCATCACCGACAGCGGTTCACCGGTGCCCTCGGGCCCGTGGTCGAGGAACGCCCAGATCGGGTGGAATCCGAAGCCCTTCTTGAATGTTGGCATCGCACAATGCTTTTCAGAGTGCGCGGTGACCAGAGTGGCATCAACATCGACAATCAGCGGGTTAGCGGCATCGATGTCCGCGAACGGGGACTGCGCACCGGCCAGCGTCCACACCCGCTCCCGGGCGAGGGCCCGCGCGGCATGGATCGCCGCCAGCGCCGCCGGAGCATCCTTCGCCAGCGCATCGATGGTCCGCGAGACCGTCGGGTCCGAGGCCACCCGCCCGAACACCGCCGGCTCGGCCCGCAGCAGCCCGATGTCGGCCAGGCAGTCCCCACCCAGCGCCAGACTCACGGCCAGGTCCAGCAGCACCTTGGCCGGGTCGTGGATCGCCAACGGCTTACGCCAGCCACCCAACGCCACCGACAGAGCCCGATCCAGACCGGAGGCCTTGACGGTCCGGGTCAGCAGGACCGCACCGGCCTGCGACACCACACCTTTCCCGGCGCCGTCGGTGTGAACACGGGGATAGAAACCGGTAGCCTGTTTCACCTGAAAGGTGCTCCTGTCACAGCCTCAGATACGGTCCGTCGCAAGACCTATCTTCGCTGGTCAGGGCACCTTTCAGCCATTTCGACACGCACTCCGAACCCGACCGGCATGAAAGCGGGAGGTT
>JANNPJ010000183.1:0-7187 GCA_031400005.1 Kineosporiaceae bacterium
TGAAGCCACGCCAGGCTTCCAGACGCCAGGCCTCATGTGTGGTTCCGATTTCATTTTGCAGTTCGAGGGGTCCGAACGCGAGGAACTGAGCGCTTGAGTAAGGTGGAAAACGCTATTCCGTAGTTGCACCGACGATCACGACGTCAAACACGGCACCTGCACCTTGACCGAGATCGGTCCACGCCGTCACAAGTGTCCGGGTGGAGCAATACATTCATCGTGGTGGTCCGCAAACTATCTCCTGAGGCAGACCTATGACATCTGACAGAGGTGTCGCAGCCGCTGGCCAAGTTCGCGTCTCCCGACGACTGATGGCTTCGGATCGGGTGGAATCGGTCAGAAAATACTGACTCTGCCGGAAGCTTTCCTGAGTAGTACCCATTCTGCGATGATTTCTACGTGAGAATGGGCCAAAGCGCGTTGATTCAACTGGATCCAGCCGTCGTCCGCCGGGCTCGGGCACTTGCCCGTCAAGCCGGGCGGCCGGTCGTGAAGCTGGCGACCAGCCACAGCACGGTCTCCGTCGAGCGGGCAACGCTGCGCCTGGCCGGGCTGGCCGGGGCCGATGCCGACCGGGTGCCGTGGGTGAACCGGCTGGTCGAGGCGGTGGCCGCCGATACCGGTCTGGAGCACGGCGTCGCCTTGCCGGTCTGGGATGCGCTGGTCCGGGGGCAGGCCGCAGACCTGCTCACTCTCGCGCAGAAGGCGAGCACCGGCGGGGTAGGTTTCCGGCTTCCGGAGGGCCGGGACGCGACCCGGGCAGCCCGGGCGGCGAGCCGCGCGGTCGGCGTCGGCATTGGCCGCATCGACCGAAACCGGGCCCAGCGCGAGCGGGTGATCGCGCGGTGGGGCGACGCTCCAGGCCGTCCATGGATCTATCTGATCGTCGCCACCGGGGACATTTACGAGGACATCCCGCAGGCCGTGGCCGCCGCCCGAGCCGGGGCCGACGTGATCGCGGTGATCCGGTCCACCGGTCAGAGCCTGCTGGACTACGTGCCGGAGGGCGCCACCCGAGAGGGTTACGCGGGCACGTACGCCACCCAGGAGAACTTCCGGCTGATGCGGGCGGCGCTGGACGGGGTGAGCAAGGAGCTGGGCCGGTACGTGCGGCTGACCAACTACGCCTCCGGGCTGTGCATGCCGGAGATCGCCGTGCTGGCCGGTCTGGAACGGCTGGACATGATGCTCAACGACTCGATGTACGGGATCCTCTTTCGCGACATCAACCCGATCCGCACCTTCGTGGACCAGCGGTTCAGTCGACAGGTCCACGCCAGGGCCGGGATCATCATCAACACCGGCGAGGACAACTACCTGACGACCGCGGACGCCGTCGAGGCTGCGCACACGGTGACGGTCAGCCAGTTGCTGAACGAGTTCTTCGCCAAGGAGGCCGGGCTGGTCGATGAGCAACTCGGTCTCGGGCACGCCTTCGAGATCGATCCGGCACTGCCGGAGTCGTTCCGGCTGGAGTTGGCGCATGCCCTGCTGGCCCGGACGCTGTTCCCGAAGGCACCGCTGAAGTGGATGCCCCCGACCCGACACATGAGCGGGGATGTCTTCCGCGGCTACCTGCTGGACGGGTTCTTCAACCTCGCCGGGATCCTCACCGGTCAGGGGATCCTGCTGGTCGGGATGATGACCGAGGCGGTGGTCACGCCGTGGCTGTCCGACCGTGACCTGGCCCTGAAGAACGTCCGCTATGTGCTCGACGCCTGCGCCGGGCTGGCCGAGGACTTCCACCCGCCGCAGGACGGGTTCATCGCCACCCGGGCCCGTACCGTCCTGGGAGAAGCGGTGGAGCTGCTGGAACGGCTGGTGGACGACGGCCTGCTGACCGCGATCGGTGCCGGTACCTTCGCCGGGATGCGCCGCCCCCCGGACGGCGGACGCGGCCTGGACGGCGTGATCGCCCACGCCGACGGCTACCTCAATCCCGCCATCGACCTGCTAGACGCCGGCCCCCCGGAGGTGACCAAGTGAGCGAGCCCGGAGGCGCGTCGCTGCCTGGACGGAGGAGACGCAGCCCCAGCGAAGCTGCGGAACGGTCGACGAGGGAAGGCAGCGACATCAGCGCCGCAGGGCTCGCGAACAATGATGCAGTGAGCGTGATCCGGCCGTACGGTGACACCACTGGCGACGGGATGGTGCAGGTCTCGTTCACTCTTCCGGTCCCGCACGGCAAACTCGCCGAGGGAGCCGCCGCCCAGCTGGCCCGCAAGATGGGCATCGATCCGGCCCTGGTCGTGCACGCCACTGCGGTGGGCCCGGACTACACCTTCTTCGTCGTTTACGGGCCGGTGAAGCATCTGGTGGACCTGTCCGAGGTGGTGGTGCTGGAACGGGAGTACCCGCTGCTGACCCCGAAAGAGGTGAACGCGGCGATCAAGTCCCGGCTGCGGCGCAAGCTGGTCGTCGTCGGGGCGTGCATCGGCAGCGACGCGCACACCGTCGGGATCGACGCGATCCTCAACATCAAGGGGTTCGCGGGGGACAAGGGGTTGGAGTACTACCGGGAGATCCGGGTGGTGAACCTGGGTGCCCAGGTCTCGGTGCCTGATCTGGTGGCCCGGGCGCAAGCCGAACACGCCGACGCGGTCCTCGTCTCCCAGGTGGTCACCCAGCGCGACGCGCATCTGATCAACACCCGGGAGATGGCTGCCGCGTTCCGGGAGGCGTACCCGGCCGGGACCCGGCCCCTGCTGGTGGCCGGCGGCCCACGCTTCGACGAGGGCGGCGCCGACGCGCTCGGCGTGGACAAGGTCTTCGGTCGCGGCACCACCCCCGGTGAGGTCGCCGCCTACTTGGCGCACACGCTCTCCACTGAACAGGTTCGATGAGCGGGGACTCGATGAGCAGGGACGTGAAGGACGGGATGGACACCACCGACGACAAGGACAGCGCTGCCAGGGTGGACAGCAGAGTGGGGTTGTCCGTCGTCCATCGCCGGTATATCTCGTTCGCGCAGGCGCACTACGCGGGCAATCTGGTGGACGGCGCGTTCAGCCTGGCCTGCTTCGGGGACGTGGCGACCGAGATCTGCATCCGCACGGACGGCGACGAGGGGTTGTTCGCCTCGTACTCCGACGTCCAGTTCACCGCGGCCGTGCGGGCCGGTGACGTGCTTGAGGTGACCGGCCGGGTAGTCACGGTCGGACGGCGATCGCGAGTGATCAAGTTCACGGCCGCGGTGATCTGCCGGGGCCGTCCCGACCTGGGAGTCAGTGCCGCCGAGGTGCTGGCCGAACCGATTGTCGCGACCACGGCGACCGGTACCGTCGTTGTCCCCGGCTGAGGCAGTCATGCCTGCCGGGAGAGCCGATCTTTGGTTGGGTCGGGTGCTGATCGGCGGGCCTGCGGCGACCCGACACGCCGGGGAACTCAAGATGGTGCCCATTCGGGCGAGCGCTCGCGACCGTGCCTTGACCTGCGACGATCTGGCATCGATGCAGGTCAGTGGCACCTTGAGCGGGACCGTTGCGGCCCGCTAGCCTCTGGCCGTACTCGTCGCAGCCGCGCGCCTGATTCTCCGGTTCATGGGGTGTACCGCCTCCGGGCGGATTCGGGCCTGGTTGTCAGGTAGCGACGGTTACCAGGGGAGACCGGCCGGGTCCGAACGCTCAGTAGACAACGGTGGTCGCCGCGCAACCGGCGCGGTGATCGGCGGTCCGAAGGGTGCGCCGGGCCCGGTCGGGCCACTGCCCGTAGGCTTCAGCGATGAGCGACTCCGCCGTGGCTGACCCGGCTGTCGATGGATCTGGTGGATCCACCGGCCAGCCACGCCGGTCAACGCCCGCCGCACCCCTTCCGGTGCCCCTGCCCCGGGTTTTCAGCTGGGTGCTGGCCCTCGCGTCCGGTGGGGCCTTGGCGCTGGCCTTCCCCGGGTTCAACGTGTGGCCGCTGGCCCCGATCGCGGTGGCTGGGCTGGCTCTGGCCACCCGTGGGCAGCGAGCCGGCGCCGGAGCGATGATCGGTTTCCTCTTCGGTCTGGCGTTCTTCGTCCCGCACCTGCAGTGGAGTGGAATCTTCGTCGGCGCGCTGCCCTGGTTCGCGCTGGCCACCCTGCAGGCCGGGTTCCTCGCCGCGCTGGGCGCCCTGCTGCCACGGATCTGGCGGGTGCCTGGCGGCCTCGCGGGGACGGCGCTGGCCGGGGCCGGGCTGTGGGTGCTGCAGGAGGCCGCCCGGGACCGGTTGCCGTTCGGCGGGTTCCCGTGGGGACGGTTGGTCTTCTCCCAGGCCCAGGCACCCACCTCCGGCCTGGCCGCGCTCGGTGGGGCCCCGCTGGTGACCGCCGCTGTCGCCGCGATCGGCACGCTGCTGGCCTGCGCCGTCCTGGCCCTGACCGCCCGACTGCCGCGGGTTACCCGACTGCCACGGGCCGCCCGACTGCCGGGAGCGGCCGGGCTGTCGGGGCCGGAGCCCACTGACGAACGCGCCGGCCGGATGCTGCCGTCGCGGCGCAGCGGCCTGCTGGCCCTGGTCGCGGCCGGGGGACTGCTGGGTTGCGGCCTGCTGGTGCCGCTGCCGACGGACGGCGAGCGCGTCCGGGTCGCCGCGATCCAGGGCAACACCCCACGCGAAGGGCTGGATTTCAACGCCGAGCGGCGGGCGGTGCTGGACAACCACGCCAACACCACCCGGGCGCTGGCCGACCGGGTGCGCAGCGGCACCGCAGCACAGCCGGACCTGGTGATCTGGCCGGAGAACGCCAGTGACATCGACCCGCTGCTCAATCTGGACGCCGCCGAGGTGATCTCCACCGCGGTGGCCGCGATCAACGCCCCGACGCTGGTCGGTGCCGTGATCCAAGGGCCGGGCAAGGGGGTCGTCTCGAACACCAGCATCGTCTGGCGCCCGGAGTCGGGGCCGGGTACCGGGCAGGACAGCGTCTACGTGAAGCGGCACCCGGCGCCGTTCGCCGAGTACATTCCGCTCCGGTCGTTCGTGCGGATCTTCAGCGACAAGGTGGACCTCGTCCAGAAGGAGTTCGTCTCCGGCGATACCTTGCGGGACAACCCGGTCGGGGTGCTCACGATGGGCAAGGTGCGGGTCGGGGACGTGATCTGTTTCGAGGTCGCCTACGACGGCCTGGTCCGCGACCCGGTCCTGCAGGGCGCCACGCTCCTGGCCGTCCAGACCAACAACGCCACCTTCGGCCGTTCCGCCGAAAGCGTCCAGCAGTTGGCGATGTCACAGATCCGAGCGGTCGAGACGGGACGGACGGTGGTACATATTTCCACCGTCGGAGTGAGCGCAATCATCCTTCCGGACGGTACGGTCCAGCAACGATCTGGTCATTTCCGCCAAGAAGTACTCGAATCCGACGTCCCCCTACGCACGTCGCTGACCGTGGCGACGCGAGTCGGTGCAGGCCCGGAGGTACTTCTGGCGGCGCTGGCGGCGGCGCTGCTGATCGGCGGGGCACTCGCCGGGCGTCGCAACCGGGCCATGGTGACCGCACCGATCGCCGATGGACGCGCATCCCGAGAACGAAGTGAAGGGCACGAGAAGGAATGACTATGGAGTCCGGATCCGATCAGTCCGAGCCAGCCCACTCCGAACCAGTTCAGTCCGACCCGGCGACTCAGTCCGATCCGGCGGCCAGCGCGGCCCGGCACACCGGTCGGCACGTCACCGGGCGACTGCTCGTGATCATCCCGACGTATGACGAGGTGGAAAACCTCCCCTTGATCGTCGGCCGGTTGCGCGCCGCGGTCCCGGAGGCCGACATCCTGGTCGCCGACGACAACAGCCCGGACGGCACCGGCGAGTTGGCCGACGAACTGGCCGCCGCCGACAGCCAGGTGCACGTGCTGCACCGGGCCGAGAAGCAGGGCCTCGGCGCGGCCTACCTGGAAGGGTTCAGCTGGGGTCAGGCCCGCGGTTACGACGTCCTGGTCGAGATGGACGCCGACGGCTCGCATCCCCCGGAGCAACTGCCCGATCTGCTGGAGCGGATCGAGGCCGGCGCCGACCTGGTGATCGGATCGCGCTGGGTGAAGGGCGGCAGCGTGGTCAACTGGCCGCGCTCGCGGGAGATCCTCAGCCGGGGCGGCAGCCTGTACGCGCGCACGGCGCTCGGCCTGAAGGTCCGTGACGTGACGGCCGGCTACCGGGCGTTCACCAGTGCGGCGCTGGAGAAGCTCGATCTGAGCGACGTGGACTCGAAGGGGTACTGCTTTCAGATCGATCTGGCCGCTCGGGCAATTCGACGGGGTCTGCGGGTGGACGAAGTGCCCATCACGTTCGTTGAACGAGAACACGGCACCAGCAAGATGAATCAGAAGATCGCGGTGGAGGCATTGTGGCGAGTGGCCCGCTGGGGCGTCGAGCACCGGACCGCCCAGGTAACCCATCAACTTCGACGGCTGGTCGGCAAGGGATAGGTAAACGCCCTCGCCGCGTCCGGTGGGTACTGGCCGGGCTGTTGCTCCTGCCGGTCCTCGAGCTGGCGGTCGCCATCGCGGCCGGCCGCTGGGCAGGGCCGTTGCCGGTGCTCGGCGCGCTGGTGCTGATCTCCGTCCTGGGCGCGATGCTGGTCCGCAGGCAGGGCGCGGCGGCCTGGCGCTCGCTGAACCGCTCGTTGCAGGCCGGTGAACCGCCGTCCAAGGAACTGGCGGACGCAAGTGTGCTGGTCGCGGCCGGGATGCTGCTGATCGTGCCGGGTTTCCTGACCGATGTGGTCGCCTTGCTGCTGTTGTTCCCGCCGACCCGCCCGTTCGCCCGGCGTCCGCTGGAGCGGTCGTTCCGGCAGGCGGCGGCCGATCGGGTCACCCTGTTCGGGGCTTTCCCGCCGGGCGCGGGGCGAGGCAATCCCGTCGCCGGGACGTTTACCGTGGGGAGCGCCCCGCCCCCGACGGCAGCGGGTAGGCCCCCGACCGGGGCGCCGGGACCCGGGCAGCGCCCGAGATTCGGTGGGGACGTCGTGGAGGGCGAGATCGTCGAGGTCCAGGACGATCGTCCGCCGCCCAGCCCACCGGCCTGAGGTTCACCCATTTGGGCCTGAGGGTCACGGCCTGGGTAGACGGCGGCCCCTCCCTGGACGACACGCGACGGCGC
This sequence comes from Kineosporiaceae bacterium, assembly GCA_031400005.1. Lineage (GTDB taxonomy): Bacteria > Actinomycetota > Actinomycetes > Actinomycetales > Kineosporiaceae > JANNPJ01. The sequence goes on from JANNPJ010000183.1 coordinate 7,063, forward strand.
GACGGCGCCCACCCGGGGGGGGGGGGCGCCGCCGGTTGTGCTAGCGGGTGATATAATGCTTGTCGTTGCCGTGGGTTGTCGTTGGCGTGGTTTGTAGTTTGGGGGTTAGTCGGTCGTTTTTGTGT
>JANNPJ010000449.1:0-1747 GCA_031400005.1 Kineosporiaceae bacterium
GTCTTGGGTGCTCGACAGGCCGCTTGGAAGCCGACCGTGGTGGCGGTCCGACGCCCGGTGATCTTGCCTCCGACGACGGTGTAGACGTGCACATCGCCAGCCGGTACACGGACGCGCCAGGGTGGCGGTGCGGGGGCGAAGAACGCGCGGAACGGGAGCACCTTGTCGCGCCCGAGGCTGTCCCGGTACCACGAGATGTGGGTGTGCCAGCGGTGTGAGATGTCGGCCTCGCCGGTCCGGGGCGCGGATGCGAAGCCGCGCTCACGGTCCCAGCGCAGCACCGTCCGGCCATCGGGGGAGTAGATGATCTCGCGGATATCCGAGGTGCCGGGTTTGTTGGCGCGGGCCTGGGCCACGAGCCACACGGACAGGCTGCGCAGGCGCGGGAAGTTGCCGATGTCCATGGCGCTGGCGTGGTTGGTCAGCCCTGCCCTGTCACGAGCGGTGCGGACGGAGTAGTCGGCCCATCCGACGCCCGCCGGACCGAAGATGCGGTCTCGGCCGAGGTGGTAGCCGCGCAGGTGGCGAGCATCGCCCACGATCCCGAGGTTGCCCGCCGACAGCCCGGTGCGCGGGCGCAGGAAGGCGCGCAGAGCGATCAGGCTGGCTTGCTGGGTGCTCATGGCGCGGGCTCAGCGAGAATGGCGACCCGATAGATGGGCCATCCTGGCTCGTGCCACTGGCGGCTATAGGGCGGCGGTTGCCCAAGGCCCGACATGATGCGGGCCATCTGTACGGTGCCATCCCAACCCAGCCCGCTAACCCAACCCTGTTGAGCTGCCACCCGACTACTGCGCGAAAACGCCGCACCGTGACGCGCCTCACTGGCGAGTCGTCCTTCCTCGTATCGATCCGTCATAGCGCCTCCGCTGTGTATGCCCGCAGGACCACGAGCACGGCCAGGTGCTCCTGTTCCTCGATCAGCTTATCGCCGTGGGCACGGGCCATCTGCTCGGCCTCGGCGTGTTTTTCGTAAGCCTGCCCAAGCCGGTCCAAGACGGACTCGCGGGGGTCATGCGAGACGGTGCTGGAGGTGACGATGCGGCGAGGCGTCATGTGTTCCGCGCCGCGACAAGATCCACGCGGGCCTGCTTCAGGGTGCGCAGCATCCAGCGATAGGCGGCGTCGTGCGTGTGCTGAGCCGGCTTGACCGGATGCGCCTGGTCTCCAATGCGGCGGGGCGTCATGGCGGCCACCTTCTCCCCGTCGACGGCGAGGCGCGCGAACATCGCGAGGTACTCGCCCTGCGCGGCGTCGCGGGCCACGGCTCCGGGGCGGTCGGCGCGGTACAGCTCGGCGGGGGTCATACCGCCAGCCCGAGCACTTCCTGCGAGCAGCGTTGGGCGGCTATCTCGCAGTAGCGCTCTTCGATCTCGATGCCGATGGACTTGCGGCCGAGGGACTTCGCGGCGACGAGGGTGGTGCCGGAACCCATGAACGGGTCGAGGATGGTGCCAGGAGGACACCGCTCGATGACCCAGCGCATGAGCGCGAGAGGCTTCTGGGTGGGATGTTTTCGTTGCTGCCCACGCTCACTGTCCTTGGTGAGCCCACTCCAGCGGTGGCTGAACAGGCGAGCTGGGCCTCCCAGATTGCTCCACGCCATCTCGCAATCTGCAAAGTCATTGCTGGGCAGTCCGTCTCGCTTGTCCCAGACAAACCACGACGGCGATGGCGGCAATCGGTCCGCGTAGTGGTTGGCCCCAAAGACCCAGGTCTGGTCAAAATGCTAGTGGAACAGGGACAC
>JANNPJ010000219.1:0-2534 GCA_031400005.1 Kineosporiaceae bacterium
CGCCGTCGCGCACGCGCGTGTGTCGGGCGCGCCGCTCGGCCAGAGGTACGTCGGCGCGCGCGCAATCGGAACGCGCGAGACGCTGGTCGGGGCGATGACGGCTGGCGCGACGACGGGCGCCGGGGCAGGGGCCATCTGCGCGCGGCCCTGCCCCGCACCCGGCACCGGGTGCAGTTCCACAACGGGGGCACCGGCGGCTACCGCAGCTTGCTGGCTATCGCACCCGAACAGCAGGCCGCAGTCATCATCCTCAACGCCAACGCCCGATCCGTGGACCGACCCGGTCTCGACCTCCTCACACAGATCATCGGCTCCAGGCCCGATCCGGACCCCGTTCCAGCGGCCACCGGCGCGTGAGCGTCTCGTCCAGGAGATGGGACGGACTGACGGTTCACGAGGAAGCAATGAGGTCATTTCGGGCCAGGGCGGTACTTCCGCTGAGCCCCAATGAGGTCGGGGGCGTTGGCGGGGTCCGTGGCGATGCTGCGGGCCGTCTCGATCAGGCGCACGTTGTGGTCGCGGACGTAGGTACGAAGGAGAATGAAGGCCTCGTCGACCGACACGTTATAGAGGTAGGCCAGGGCACCTTTGGCCTGTTCGATGATAATGCGGCTGTTGAGCGCACCCTGCAGTTGTTCGGTGAGGGCTTCCATGTCGACCGGGGCACCCCGGTCGGGAACGTCTGCCGAGGTGGCTGTGCCCCATGGTCCGGCTTGGACCGAGGACTCGCGGAGTAGCCCTGACGCAGCGACGGCTTGCCGTCGCGGAACACCCGACTCGTGCCGTCGGGGTGTGTCAGTCCGGGTCGATGCCGAGTGCGAGAAGGATGGCGTCGGCTGGCGGGGGGCGCGAACCAGTCAGGCTCCAGTCGGACGTCAGTCCTCGTCGGGGAAGTGGAGCCAGCCGACGACTGACGACGGCTGGGCCGGAACGCCTTCCAGATGCATTCCGCCGGTGACACCCTCGAAACCACCCTCGGCGATCGAGATCGTCGCGTCAGCGGTGAGACCGTGATCGGTGCCGATCGCTGTCGCGAGCCACTCGATGCGACCCGACCTCTCTCGGTACGTGAAGACACCCGTCACGATGATGGTGCCCGTGATGAGACCTGTCTCGGAGTGGACCCGGGCAACGTTGAGTCCGGTGTAGTTGCCGGTCATCTCACCGTAGATGGCTCCTTGGGTCTGAGTGATGACGTTCACGCCTGGGTACGGATCCGGCACCTGCGTGATCGTCACGGTGTGCGTGTGGTCGTCGTGGACCGTGGCCGTGAACCGGCGCCATCCGCGATCACCGGGTCGCCCGCCGAAGCGGGCGACCGCTACGAGGTCCTCGGCAGACAGTCCTGATTCCATCGTCACATCCTCACCTTCCATGTGTCGAACTACATGCGGGCTCGTACGTCGGGCGGGCACGAGTCTCCCGGCCGCCGCATCGATGCTGCGGCGTCGTCACCACAGCGCGCACCCAAGCATGCACGCCCAACCGGGAAAGTGATGATTGAGCGGAGTCTTGGGTGCGGCCTCAGACTTACGGCCCTATGGTCTGGCCGAGTCAAGCAAGGTAGCGCGCGACATCGCGACAGGGGATCAGGATGACCCAGAGGCTCATCCAGACTTCGTGCGGGCGCAGTCCTCGCCGCCCACCGCCGCGACCCCATTCAGCGACGGCACCTTGATCGCCGACGAGCTGCGCAAACTCGCGGACCTGCGGGCGGAGGGCGGGCTGACGGACGAGGAGTTCGCGGGGCTCTCGGTCTGTCTGGCCCTAGCGACCGTAGGGCCAGACGTAGGCCAAGATCTGCCGTGCAGTGCATTGATGCTGGTGAAACGCGGTGGGCCTAAGAGGACTTGAACCTCTGACCTCTTCCTTATCAGGACGGTAGTTATCCCAGTTTGGGATGATTTAGTGGCTTTTCACCTGCGGCTTTGCGGTGTCTTACCCTAGTGGTTCACCGCGCTTCATCCCTATTTACCCCGGTTTACCTGGGCGTACTAGGGCCAAACTGGGGCTGGACTAGGGCCAGAATCCGAAAACTAGATCAGGCATGGTCGGGTACTGGCGGACTGGGGGACAAGGTGCGTGGTTGGCAAAGGACCGGGGCACCCGGTGGGGGACGTCTGCCGGGGTGGCTGTGCCCCATGGTCCGGCTTGGACTCGGGTACTGCGGAATAGCCGATGTCGTAGGGGCGGCGGAGCCGAACCGGTCCTGTGCTCATCCTGAGTCTCTGCGCTGCTCGTGGTGGTTCCGCGAAAAAATCGCCGCCGTTCCTTCCTAAGACGCTCTCTGCTCTGAGAGGGACATGCCCGCATCCGAGACGGAAGTCAGACATCTCACCCAGATCCGCGTAGTATTTAGAGGCGCGGATTGCGGCCTCCGAGGCACGGCAGGCCAGCCGTCTGCACGCAACGGGGATTGGCCATGACCATGGTTCACGCCGAAATGTCTCTCAATCTCGGGCTGGCGATCACTGGCCTGGATCTGCATTCCTTCTGGGTCGAATATTTCGCTCTGGGCGGCTCTCACACCCAAG
>JANNPJ010000380.1:0-4501 GCA_031400005.1 Kineosporiaceae bacterium
GAGGTGTAGAAGGTGTACAGCACACCTGACAGGGCGGAGCAGAATCCGCTGATCGCGTAGACAGCGACCTTCACCCTGCCGACCGGCAGTCCCATCAGCAGAGCCGACTGCTGGTTACCACCGACGGCATAGACCGAGCGCCCGAACCGGGTCAGGTGCAGGACATAGGCGGCCACGGCCACCAACGCCAGGGCGATCAAGACACTGAAATCGATCGTTAATCCACCCAGTGGGATGTTGGTCTCGGCCATATAGGTGTAAAAACCGTTGCTGATCGGGATCGAGTCGACACTCACCACGTAGCAGAGGCCCCGGGCCAGAAACATGCCGGCCAGGGTGGCGATGAACGGTTGGACGTCGAAATAATGGATCATCACGCCCATTGCCGTACCGATGACGACGCCCATGATCAGGACGACGACTATCACCAGTATCGGATTCCAGTTGCTCTTGGCAACCAGGCTGGCGGACATCACCGTGGACAACGCCATCACGGAACCCACCGACAGATCGATGCCCCCGGTCAGAATCACGAACGTCATCCCCACCGCAGCCACCAGCAGGTAGCTGTTGTCGATCAAGATGGCGAGCAGGACCTGCGGATCACCGAAGTTCTCATAGCGCAGCGCGCCGAACGAGAACATCGCGACCAGCAAGCTGAGCGTGGCCAGCATCGGGATGTACCGCTGTTGCGGGCCGAACGATCGGGCGGCCTGTGCCGCTTCCGGGACGACGGTGGTGGTCACGCCGGCACCTTCCTCTGCTCTTGAAGCTGCTGCGCGTCCAGCCCGGGAGTGGGTTTTTCTCGTCGGCGCGGCATTTTGGCCCGGAAGTTGGGCGACTGGAGGAGACAGACGGCGGTCACGACCAGTGCCTTGACCAGCATGACGGTCGTCGGCGGGACGCCGATAGTAAGGATCGTGGTGGTCAAGGTCTGGATCAGCAGAGCACCGACCACGGTGCCGACCAGGGAGAACCGGCCGCCGGTAAGGGCAGTACCACCGATCACCACTGCAAGGATGGCGTCGAGCTCGATCCACAGTCCGGCGGCGGTCCCGTCGGCACTGTTCACATTGGAGCTGATCATCAGACCGGCGATTCCGGCGGTGAGCGCACAGAAGATATAGACCAACCAGACCAGTCGACGGGAACGGATCCCCGTCAGGCGGCTCGCTTCCGCGTTACCACCCACCGCCTCGAGCAGCAGACCGAGCGCGGATCGGCGGACCAGGAGAGCGGACAGCGCGAAGACGGCCAGCGCCACCAAGATGGAGAAGGGCAGACCTAACCAATACCCGCCACCGATCAGGTAGTACGGGTCGGAGTTGATAGTCGTGATCTGACCATCCGTGATGAGCTGGGCGATACCTCGACCGGCCACCATCAAGACCAGCGTCCCAATGATCGGCTGAATACCCAACACGGCGACCAGGAATCCGTTCCACGCGCCCAGCGCCAGGCACAGCCCGATGCTCATGACGATGGCAACCAGAACACCCGAAACACTGTTCTGGTCCGGCAGGCCAGCAATATGCCCGCAGGCGACGGCACCCGCGATTGCCACCACGGAGCCCACCGAAAGGTCGATCCCGCCGGTTCCGATCACCAGCGTCATCCCGAGTCCGACCAGGATGAGTGGCGCCCCGAGCCGAAGGATGTCGATCACGCTGCCGTAGAGGTGCCCCTGCTTAACCTCGATCGAGAAGAAGGTCGGGGTAAAGAAGAGGTTGCTGAGCAGCAACAAGATGAGTATTGCCACCGGCCAGAAAAGCCGATGCCGAAAGACCCGCCCGGTCATGACTCAGCTCCGCTGGCGATCATCGACATGATGGACTCCTGGGTCAGATCGATGTTGGGTAGTGACGCCACGAGCGTCCGCTCACGGAGCACGGCGACGGTGTCGCTGAGCCGGAGCACCTCTTCCAGTTCGGCCGAAACGAAGATCACGGCCATTCCGTCACGTGCCAAGCGCACCACTAGTTCCTGGATCTGGGCTTTCGCGCCGACGTCGATCCCGCGAGTGGGTTCATCGAGAATGAGTAGCTTGGGTTCGGTCGCCAGCCAGCGGGCCAGCAGAACCTTCTGCTGATTTCCGCCGCTGAGGTTGCCGACCGGCATCTCGGGATCGGCCGGGCGGATGTCCAGCGCCTCGATGTACCGGGCGGCCAGTTCATCCTGCTTGCGCCGGGGGATCGGGCGAATCCAGCCGCGTGAGGCCTGCATCGCCATCACGATGTTCTCCCGCACGCTGAGCTCGGCCATCACCCCCTCGCCCTTACGGTCCTCGGAGCAGAACGCCACCCGCCGGCTGATCGCACCCGCCGGGGAGCGCAGGATTCCCGAGATTCCGCCGATCTCCAACGTTCCGCTGTCGGCGTGGTCCGCCCCGAAGAACAGCCGCACCACCTCGGTGCGACCGGATCCGAGCAGGCCGGCCAGGCCGAGAACCTCGCCTTCGTGGACGACGAGGTCGACCGGTTGGATCGCACCCTTTCGGCCGAGACCATGAGCCTCAGCGACCACCTGGCGGGTGTCGACCTCGCCGGCCACCCGGTCCGAGCGCTGCTCCAGCTCGGCGAGTACCTTGAGTTCCTTGCCGATCATGAGATTGACCAGCTGCACCTTGCTGATCTCCGCGATCGGATGCTCGCTGACGAACTGCCCGTTGCGCAGGATCGTGATCCGGTCGGCCAGCTCGAAGATCTGGTCGAGGAAGTGCGAGACGAACAGGATCGCCACACCGTCCGCCCGCAGTGCCCGGACCACCCGGAAGAGTTGCTGCACCTCGCCGGCGTCCAGGCTCGACGTCGGCTCATCCAGAACCAGCACCCGGGCGGAGATGTTGACCGCGCGGGCGATCGCGACCATCTGCTGGATGGCGATCGAGTGGGAGCCGAGCATGGAGCCCGGGTCGATGTCGATATCCATCCGGCGCAACACGTCACTCGTCCGCCGACGCATCTCGCCGAACTGGATCCGCCCGAACCGACGCGGTTCGCGGCCGATGAAGACGTTCTCCGCGACGGACAGGTTCGGACAGAGGTTTACCTCCTGGTAAACCGTGCTGATTCCGGCATCCTGAGCGTCGCCCGGGCCACTGACCCGGAGCGGAGCATCGTTGAGGTGGACCTCGCCGGCGTCGATCGAGTAGACGCCGGTGAGCACCTTGATCAAGGTGGACTTGCCGGCGCCGTTTTCTCCCATCAGCGCGTGCACCTCACCGGGGAACATCCGGAAGTCCACGCCATCCAGGGCTTTTACACCCGTGAAAGCCTTGTGGATACCCCGCATGGTGAGAACGGGCTGCCTGGTGACAACGGCCGGGTCATCGTCCATCAATGTCGCTCCTCATCGAGCCTGCGGTCGTCGCGTCGAAGTGCTGCCGGTAGTGCTGGCCGATCAAGCGCTAGCTGATCATGCGCCAGCCTGTCAATACTCGCCGTCTGTCGCGATCTCCGCCAGACCCATCAGCCGCCAGATCAAACCAATCGACAGCGATCGTGAACGATAACATCGACGAGGTCAAGAGTGAGCGATAACATTTGCGTAAATCTGTCAGTTTCGACCCCCAGTTCGGGCTCATTTCAGCCTGATCAGTGCCTCTGGGCGCAGATTTGCTCGCTGGGAGAGACTGCATCGACATGCGCATTTTGTTAACGATCACACCGAGTCTGCCGAGATCACCGGAGGGTCAGCGCGGCGGCACACCGGTGCTCCGACGGACGATCAACTCGGGAGTGATCAAGACCCGTTCGTCGGAGCCGGTCCCGGATTCCATCTGCGCGAGCAACGCCTGCAAGCTGCGCCGCCCGACGTCACTGAACGGCTGGCACACCGTGGTCAGTGGCGGGATGAAGTTCGCCGCCTCCGGCATGTCGTCGAACCCCACGACGCTGATGTCGCCCGGTACCGCGCGGCCGTGCTCGTGCAGAGCGCGGAGCAAGCCGAGAGCCATCTGGTCGTTGGCGACGAAGACCGCAGAGACATCGGGCATCCGACTGAGGATCTGGCCGGCCTCGTACCCCGATTGAGATGTCCAGTCACCGCGCAACACAGGCGGGATATCGACCCGGGCCTCCGTCAGCGCCTCAGTCCAGCCGGCGATCCGCTCCTGTGTCTCGTACCAGCCGGCCTGCCCCGTGACGTGCCAGACGGTCCGGTGGCCCAGCTCCAACAGGTGCGAGACGGCCAGGCGGGCACCTAGCGCCTGGTCGACGGAGATCACCGGCAGCGTCCCGCTCGGCGAACCCTCCACCGCGATCATCGGTAGGTGCCGGGCATGGGAGGAGAGCGCGTCGCCCATCGAGATCAGCGGCGCCACGACGACAATGCCATCGACCCCTTGCTTCTGCAGATTCACCAGCGCCTCGTCCAACGCCCCGGCCTCACCGTCGCCGACACTGGCCACGGTGAGCATGTAGCCCGCTTCGCGCGCGGCCGCTTCGACCCCGTACAGCGTCGACATCGGGCCGTAGAGCGCACCTGCAATCGTGATCAGTCC
>JANNPJ010000383.1:0-3598 GCA_031400005.1 Kineosporiaceae bacterium
CTCTGGTCATGGCTGACACCTTGCAGGCGACCACCGTCAGTTTCGGCAAAGGCCTGTGGATAACAAGATAAGGCCAGCTCAGAGGCATATCATCGCGGATGATCTATATCGCTGTGTGCGGCTCTATTCGATCACATGTCCTACTTCTGCGGCACGCCCGCTGGCTGCGCATCGCTCATCATGCGGCGTCGTGCTCGCGCCGCTTCGGCGCCCGCACCATTTGATCGACTCGAGCAGGAGACAGCGACAGCAACGCGGCTGCCTCGCGGAGCTCCAGGTGGGGAGTGTCCTGGGCCGGGACGACGTTGGAGGCGGTGTGACGGTGGCGAGCGTGGCCTTGTGGACCCTTCTGGCCGGTCCGTCGCGCCCGGCTCGGGTCCTCGCGATCGACGCCGGCGCGGTCTACCTGCAGGTCGACCCGCTGGCAGCGGCCGATTCCCGGGACGGCCGCGATCATCAGGGTGCGGTTGTGGCCTTGCTCGAGCCGGACGCCGTCCAATTGCCGATCGGGATCGTGCTGCCTCCGGCGGCGGCTGATCTGGTGCCGGTGTTCGTGGCCGGGTCCCCGGTCAGCCGGGGAGAGATCAGTATCGGCTGGGGTGCGATCACCCTGAACAAGGTGCGCTGGCCGGTGCTGCGCTGGTGGAACCCGGGTATCCCGGCGTTGGAACTGCCCGCGCAAGCGATTACCTCCGGCACGGACTCGCCCAATCCGGCGCCGGAATTGCCTCCAGCGCTCGCGTCCGGCCTGGCTGCGTTGGTGGCCGGGGACGCCGAGAGCGCCGTCCAGCGGTTGATCGGAGTCGGAAGTGGCTTGATCCCGATGGGGGACGACGTCCTGGTTGGGGCGCTCTCTGCGCTGGCTGCCTGGGCCCCGGATTCGCCCGCGCGTCAGGCACTGGCGGTCGCAGTGACGGCAGCGGCGGATCGGACGACGGCGGCCTCGGGAGCATTGTTGCGTTCTGCGGTCACCGGTTTCGCCGCCCCGGAGCTGCTCGGTTATCTGACCGCGTTGAGCGCCGGTGAGTCGGCCGCTGAGTCGGCGTTAGCTGAATCGGCCACTGTCATGGGCGATTCCGGGGCAGCGATGATCCTTGGCATCGTCCACCAACTCCAGGCGCTGTACGGCGAAGGCATCCATAAGGTCACTTGAGCAACGCATCGACGGGCTCCGCGCGGTGGTGTCAACCCTGCGCCGCGGCAGGGGGCTGGGCAGGTGCTGGCCTGATGTTGGCCGAGCACTGGACTGAAGAACACCGATTTGACTGTGCCCCCTCAGCTGACATCTGCCGTTTCGTCGTCCATAACTGATCAGCTTCGCACCGTACTTACTACGGGTGATGCAGAGGGCGATTCAGCACTTGACGGCTGCTGAGGCAGGTTCCCCAATCAATGACGTGCTCGGGATCATTTATGGACCGCTCTTTGCGCCATGGCGCCGCCGGTCGCAGCGAGCGTGAGCGCGGCGGTCGAGCGCCTCATGCGCCCGTACGGAGGACGGCAGTAGCTGTCAGTAACAGGATGTATTAATTCTGCCCGATTTTATGGATCGATGGTCGAGATGCCGGGATCAGTGGGCCGCTGATCGGATGACTGAACTGACCGATTCATCAATGCCACCGGGGCGTGGTCGATAAGCACCTCGGAAGGTTCACGAGGAACCACTATCTCTCTCACGGAGGAGACCCCACATGTATATCCCCAAGATTTCGACGAAGCGTGTGCTGGGCCTGGTTATGGCCTCTGCGCTGGCCGTCACCGGCACCGTAACGTTCGCAAGCTCCAGTCAGGCTGTGTCCAGCGTGCAGGTGAAGTTGAGCCCCATCACAGGCGCCAGCACCGGTGGCACGATCGTTACCATCACCGGTAAGAACTTCCAGACCGATGTCGGTACAGCTCAGATCGGCACCATTCGCTTTGGTCTGGTGGCCTGCTCCGACACTCCAGCAGGCACCGCCGCGACAACCATCAGCATCACGTCGCCGACCAAGGTTGTCGTGACCACCCCGGCTCTCACAGTCGCGAAGTACTTCGTCTGCGTCTTTGACGTGGCGGGTACCCTTCTGGTCGGCTCGAGCACCTTCACCGGTGTTCTTCCGGTCTCCAGCCTTGCCATCACGCCTGCTAGTGGACCGACACTCGGTGGCACCAAAGTCGTGGTCAGTGGAGACGACTTCACAGCGAAAACCAAGGCTACCGTCGGTGGAAAGCTGATCACTGCCACCAAGGTTGTTATCAACGCCGGGGCCACTGACGACACGCTGACGGGGCTCCTGCCCGCCGGTTCGGGTGCCGACGCGAAGCTGGTCGTGACCAACGAGGGTGGCAACGTCGAGGTGCTCGCCGCAGTTGACTACTTCGACGCGGTCAAGGTGAGTCCGAGCGCCGGCGCTGGGGCTCTGAACGACGTCATCAACGTCACCGGTAGTGGGTTCTTGGCGGGAACCTTCTCGGATACTGCTGCAACTGGAGTGTCGCAGTTGGCTCTGATCCAGGCTCCGATTGCTGCTGCAGGCACTGCACCGACCACGAGGATGTGCGGCAAGGTGCAGGTGGAGAGTGACACGCAGCTCAATTGCCAGCTGCTCACCACCAACACCGACGGCGCTTACACGCTGGTGCTCTTCAAGCTCGCCACCGCCACGACCATCACCAACGCCGCGACGATCGCCCGCTCCGCGAACTACACGGTCTCGGACTACTGATCCGCCGCTTGACCTCAAGGCACTGAGTACAAGAAGTTCCAGCACCACCCAGCTCCTGGCCTGAGGCTCGGTCCCCACAAGGGACCGGGCCTCAGGTCTTTTGCCTGCCAACCTGTGCGCGGAAATTCCAGAAGCGGTCCTGCAGGACAGGCCGGCGCAGTGGCAACCTCACGGACGCGGTCTGGGCGAGGCAGGAAAGTGATGACGAGTGACGGTTTTGGGGATGGGGTGGATCTTAGGCATGGGTCAGGATGGTGCCACGCATCAATGGTCTCTTCCGTGCCAGGGCGGAATCGCCCGGTGATCAGACTCCCGGCCAGCCGTCCGCCAAGCTCCAGTGTGTCGATCGGACCGAGCGGCCAGCGACGCGGCCCTCCGCGATAGAGATAGCGCGCCCGACTCTCTTTCTTCGTCTGCATCAGCGGCAGCCCAAGTTCGGCAAAGAGCGACTCGACCCGCGCCGAGCTTCGGATGCCGCTGGCCGCCAGTTCCACAGGGCCGTGGTCGGTGTTCAACGTGCCCAGCACGCCACCGAGCCGCTGCTGCTTCTCGATCAACGTCACCGGTACGCCTCTCCCGGCCCGATAGTACGCGGTAGCCATGCCGGAGAATCCGCCGCCGACGACGGTGACCGGTTTCATATCGCGCTCGAGAAGATCCGTTGATGCGGCGCCGCCGTTCGCAGTCGCTGGTCAAAGAACACGGCCGCGTTGCGAAGGAATGGCTTGCCCGCCTCGGTGAGCACGAGGTCACTTCCCTCGAGCCGCACCAGACCGTCCGTGAAAAGTTGAGCGAGGTACGCGGGAACATCCGCGAGCTGCTCGGGGTCGAGCGCCACACGCAGCTTGGTCATGAAATCGACGATCTGTTGCCTGAGCCGCTGATCCAGGTCG
>JANNPJ010000409.1:0-6240 GCA_031400005.1 Kineosporiaceae bacterium
TGTTTTTCTTCTTCTTCGGGCGGGGGCGGCGGGGGCGGCTTCCGCGCCGGCGCCTGCCCCCCCCGCGCGGCCCCACACCCCCCGCGACGAAGTCGAGGAAGCAGGCACCGACGAAGGTGAGGGCTAGCCGGTGGGTTGACGGGCGGCCCGCAAGTCCCGAACCCGGGTGACCAGCGAGCGACGGCCCGGATCGCGGGCCGGTACCACTCGGGAGATCTTAGCCAGCAGCCCGGCGCCGGCCGCGTCCAGCCGCACCACCATGCAAGCCACCAGCGCCAGGGCGCAGACGATGCTCACGGTCGCCGCCAACCCGGCGCTGTCGGCATTCGTGCTGGCCGCAGCACCGATCCCGGCCACCACACCGAACCCGACCACCAGGATCCGCATCGGCACCTGGCGACGGGAGGCGACCAGCACACCAGCCACTGCGGCCAGCCCGAAGAAGCCGCCCAGCAGGAGCATTGCGGCAATGCCGAGGATGCTGTCGATCAGCCCGGAGCGCGCCTCCGGCAGCCGGACCGGGACGTCGGCCGGCTGGGGAACCGGCTCCGGCAGCGGTTCCAGGGCGGTACCCAGCGTTGCGGCGGTCGCCAGCGCGGCCGCCTGCCCGGAAGCGACGGCAGAGCGCTGCCGACGCCGCAGGCGCAGATCGATGGTGGCCAGCGCGGCCAGCAGGAGCAGCAGCACCAGCCCGATCGAGAGCGCCACCCGGTAGGGGTTTCCGGGGGTGAATCTCAGGTCGACCTCGCCACCTGCGCCTGCCGGCACGATCCAGCCCTGCTGCCAGCCCTCCAGCCGCACCGGGAGCAGTTCCCGCCCGGCCAGCGTCGCTCGCCAGCCCGGGTTCGCGTTCTCGTGCACGACCAGCACCTGGTCGACGTCCGAGTCGTGCACTGTCACGATCCGGTGCTCGGAGCTGGCCTCGATCAACGCAACCGGTGCGGTGGTGGCCGGCCGCGGCGGGACTTGAGCATCGGCTCGGTGCAGGATGAGTTGCTGCGGTTCCAGCACCGCGGTGGCGCGCATCGCCAGTTGGACCTGCCCGGCGGGCAGGCTCAGCTGGGCGGTCTTCTCGCCGCACGGCACCATGGAGATCGGCCGCCGACGCAGGATGTCCTCGGCCGTCCCGGACAACCGGGTGCCGATCGTTCGATCGCCGACCAAGAGTGGCGTTCCGCTGCCGCAGGGCGTGCGCACCGGATGCCCACCGGCGAAAGGCTCCCGGTACTCGTCCGCACCGGGGATCTCGATCTCGCTGGCCCCGATCGGCAGCACCGTGGCGAAACCACTCGCCCGATCCAGCGTCTGTAGTGCCTGGATGCCGGTCACCACGATCCGCACGGTCTCGGTCACGACCGGTTCGAACGACACCCAGCCTTCGGCGTCCGGAGTCACGGTCTGGGTTTCCCCCTCGGCGATGATCTGCAGCCTCGACGGTCGAGACGCCGCCAGCGTCGGATCCAGCTGCCAGCGCAACCGTTCGATCGCGCGCGGCTTCGGCCAGGACAGGGTGAGCGTCGGCTGCGAGTCAGTGCTGGAAGCCATCCATGCGGTACCGGCGTCCCGATCGACGGCGGCCCCGGGTCGCAAGGCTGGGTCCGCGGCCCGCCGGGACGACGCGGTGGCCACCATCGTGCCCTCGCGGTCCAGCAGTAGGTCGGCCACCGGGGTGGACTTCACCCGAGCCGTCGCCTGCACGTTGTAGTCGGCCGGGCCTGGCAGGCTCACCACCCGGTCCAGGTCGGTGTCCGCGCTCTGGCTCTGCAGGCGAGGTGAGCAGATCGCCTTGGCGTCGCTGAAGACGCAACTGTCGACGCCGTCCCGGGCGCTCTGCAGGGCGATCGTCTCGGGGAGGGCATCGGTTCCGGCCGCCGTGGCCGCGCCGACCGGTGGCAGTACCAGCTCACGCCGGACCGTGATCCCGGGCAGCGCGAGGTCCCCGATCGATACCGGGCTGAACTCCTCCCCCGGCTGAACCTGGGTGACGGTCAACCGGAGCCGCTTGGTCGGCCCACCGGGTACCGACAGTTGCTGGGTATTGCCGAATCTGCTGTCGATGCCGGTGGTCTCCGACCCGGCATCGGTGTCGATCCGCACCTGCGACAGCTCCGCACCGGCCGGACTCACGGTGAGGGCGATCGTGGCCGGCAACGACACCGGCTGCGGGAACGTCAGCTCCAACCACGGATCGCCGGATTCGACGGACGACGTCCATGAGGTCGTCGCGTCACCGTCAACCGCGTGCCAGGCGCCGACCGAACTGCCTGCCTGGCTGGACGCGCTCACCCCGCTGATGCCCTGGTACCGCGCGGTGACCAGGGGCGCTTCGAACGGCAGCCAGTCGTGCACCCGACGCTCGGCCTTGAACGGTTCGGTGGCGGTCAGCGGCTGCGAGTAATTGTCCCGGACCTGCGCGAAGTTGGCTTCCCGGCGCTGAATCGAGTCGGAGATCGTCAGCGGCGCGCTCGCCATCGGGCCGGCCTGCGGGTCGCCGTCCAAAACCACCGGACGTGAATCGAGCCGACCCGCCTCGCTCAGGGTGAGCAGGCTCTCCGGTCCACCGGCGACTCGAAGCGCGTCCGGGACGCGATGCACGTCGACCAGCCGGGCCGGGACGTCGACCTGCCAGATCTCGATCTGGGCCTGGCGGACGTCGAGACCGTCGTCGGCGACCGTGAAGGCGTTGCGGGAGCCGCCCAGGCTCGGTCCGAACCGAGCCACCGGCCGAAGCCCGGGTGAGTCGGCCAGGGCCGAGCGGACGATCACCGGCAGCGGGGCCGACCCGGTTTGGAACGCCCGCTGGAGATCCGAGCGCAGCAGCACTCGGGAGATCCCCGCCCGGGCGAGATATTCCGCCAGCCCGGGCGATCCGCGCCCGGTCTCGAGTTGCTGCTCGATCGTGTTCAGCATCCGGATATTGCCGGCCGAGGACAGTGGGACGCCGGATCTGGTCGCCCATTTGGTCCGGGCCAAGGCCTGGAACGGCTCGTCGTGCGGATCGCCCCAGATGCTTGTCGCGAACGAGGAGCCGGGAACGATCAGAGTTCTCGCGCCGTCATCGGTGTCTTTCAACCAGTTCGCGGCCTGGGTCCAGGCGTCCGGCACCTTCTCGAAGCTGCCGCGGGCGGGGAGCTGGCCGACCAGGGCCGGTGCAGCGCCACCGACCAAGGCACAGGCCGCGATGAACCTCAGCGCCTTCGGCCCGGCCGGCAGCGTCGGCAGACCCGGCAAAGAGATGGCGGGCAACCGGGCCTTCGTCAGCGCGTGCGCCAACGCCAGTGTCAGCGGTACCCGGAGGATGACGTCGAACTTGTGGGTGTTGCGCAGCGGTGCGCCGGCGTTGTCGAGCCACTCCTGGATCGCCGGCGCCCACGGCGCGGTCAGCGCACCGACGTGCCCCATCGTCAACAGCACCAGACCTGCCGCGCTGGCACCGATCAGGAACCGTCGGTTCGGGGTGTCTCGGCGCAGCATTCCGAGCACCGCGATGGTGATCAGCAACCAGCCGAGCAGGATCCCGATCGGCGAGGACAAGACCGACCAGCCGGCCAACCAGATCGGCTGCGGAAGCTTGAACCAGGCCACCCACTGGGTGGTGCCGCGGAAGGCGCCGGGCAGGGACCCCTTCGAGGTGCTGACCGCAGCGCTCTCCACCCAGTCCAGGAACGGCGGGCTGAACCGGCCCAGCAGGATCAGCGGGGCTAGCCACCAGAACATCGCGGCCGCCACGGCGAGCGCCCACCATTGGGCCAGCTTGCGCTTCAGCGGCCCGCTTTCGCGGGTGTACAGCCACCAGATCGGCAGTGGCAGGACGGCTCCGACCGCAACCGCGTTCACTCCGCCGCAGAGCGCGATGGCTAGGCCGGAGCGGGCCGCCGCACTAGCCTCCCGGCCGCGCCGCACCTTGATCAGTGGCAGCAGCACCCAGGGTGCCATCGCTGTCGGCCACGCCTCGATGCTGACCGGGCCGAGCTCGGTGATGATCCGCGGGCTGAGCGCGAAGGTCAGCGCGGCAATGATCTGGATCGGGTGATTACCGACCCCGAACCGCCTGCAGAGCCGGTACATCCCGTGGAAGGCCACCAGCAGCACCAACGCCCACCAGGCCCGCTGCACCACCCAGGGCGGCAGGCCGATCAGGTGCCCGACGGAGTAGAACGGGCCCATCGGCAGGAAGTAGCCGTAGGCCTGGTTCTGCAGTTGCCCAGAATCGCCAAGGGGTTCCCAGAGGTGCCCGGCCCGGAGTAGGAAGTTGACCGGATTGATGCTCAGGTCGGCCTTGGTGTCCGGGGCGATCAAGCCCGGCGCCTGGACGAACGTCAAGACGGTGAGCGCGACGCTGACCACGAACAGGTGCAGTCGCCGCCGCACCGGCTGCGCCGTGGTGGCCGTTTCCTCCCCGGCATCAGGTGGTTGCGGGGGTGGCGTGGACGATCGAGCAGGCGCCTCGCCGGACGGGGGCTGGATGATCGTTGTCACGGGCGGCGCCGGAGGACGATCACGACGTTCCAACACGCTGCCTCCCGCACCCCCGGCACCTTCGCCACCCACGTGGCCCACTGCGGGTGGTAACGCGGCCGGACGTCGAGTAGTTCGGCGGCACCGGCTCGCTCTCGAGCCTTGGCCCAGCGAATCATCTGCCCGGCGGAGACGGCAAACAGGGACCGGCCGAAGTCGTTCTTCGGGCGGCGCCCGTTGCGGGCGGCAAACCGATCCGCCGCCCGCTTGCCCCCGAGGTAGTGCCAGGGCGCGGTCTCGTGCCCGCCGTGCGGGGACAGCCAGGTGGTCCACGACAACCAGACCAGCCCCCCGGGACGGACGACGCGCAGCATCTCGGCGGCCATCCGCTCGGCGTCCGGCACGTGCTCCAGCACGTTGCTGGACATGCACACGTCGAGCGAGCCATCGGCCAGCGGCAACTGCAGGCCGGACGCCCGGAGGAATCCCTCTGGCGCGTCTCCGCGGGCACTCAACTCACCGACGTCCGGGTCGATCCCGGCATACCGGGCTCCCGCCGCGCGGAAGCCATCGGCGAAGTATCCGGGCCCGCCTCCGACGTCCATGATCCGCGCGCCGGACAGATCGGCGTACCGACTCACCTCGCGCACAGTGTCGGCGGCGAGTAAGGAATAGAAGTGATCAGGGTCACTTTGCTCGACGGTGAAAGCCCGGAACAGGGCAACGCTTCGAGCCAGGCTGCCCTGCGGAGGCAGCACCGGACCACGGAGGGGGATGGCGGAACTTGAATTCGCTGACATGACCTCAAAGGCTACCGGCGGGTAGCGCATACCCCCGTCAACGCCGTAGCGTTCTCTCGTCGTGGCGCACAACACATCAGACTGCACCATACGGCAGCGACCGGGAGACCTTGAATGCAGACCAGGCCACTGCGCATCGCCGTTCTGAACTGGCGGGATACTACCCACCCCGAAGGGGGCGGGTCCGAGCGATACATCGAGCGGATCGCCGCCGACCTGGTAGCCGATGGCTGCCAGGTAGAGGTGCTGTGCTCGCGTCATGCCGGGGTTCCTCGGCGGCTACGCCGCGACGGGGTCCTCTACCGGCATGCCGGCGGCCGGTGGACGGTGTACCTGCGGGCGCTCGGAACGCTGCTGCGCGAGCGGCTGTCCGGGCGGGGGCCGGATGTCGTCGTCGACGTCCACAACGGCATCCCGTTCTTCGCCCGGCTGGTGGCCGGCTGCCCGGTCGTGGTGCTGGTGCACCACGTCCACCGGGAGCAGTGGCACGTCGTCTTCTCCTCGCTGCTGGCCTCGGTCGGCTGGTGGATGGAATCTTGGCTCTCGCCGCGAGTACACCGCGGCTGCCAGTACGTCGCTGTCTCCGAAGTGACCCGGCGCGAGCTGGTCGAACTCGGCGTCCAGGAGTCGGCGGTCGCCGTGGTGCACAACGGCACCCAGCCGATCGAGGCCAGGCAACCGGAGCGGGATCGGACTCCGAGCCTGGTGGTGCTCGGCCGGCTGGTCCCGCACAAGCGGGTGGAGCACGCGATCCAGGTCCTGGCCGCGATCGGACCCGAGTTTCCCGGCCTGCACCTGCGAGTGATCGGTGAAGGCTGGTGGCGCGAGGAACTGGAAGCCGAAGCGGCCCGGCTCGGCGTGGCCGACCAGGTCACCTTCACCGGTTTCATTGACGAGCGCACCAAGGAGGAACTGCTCGCTCGGTCCTGGCTGATGCTCGCGCCCTCCGTCAAAGAGGGCTGGGGTCTGATGGTGATCGAGG
>JANNPJ010000413.1:0-22462 GCA_031400005.1 Kineosporiaceae bacterium
GCTGCCGGGATCGGGGCTCCTCAGCATCACGTAGCCGCCGCCCAGGACCAGCAACACCACGGCGACTCCGGCCGCTACCGGCAGACCCGCCGAAGCGGGCTTGGGCCGGGCCCGGTGCGCACCACGGCGACTGGCCTCAATCGGCGTGCTGAAACGGTCGTCAAAAGCAGGAGGCCGGGTGGCGCTCATCGCACAACTCCCAGAACGGTGGAACTATCAGTGATCCGACGGTTCAGGGACGGTTCGCAGGGGCTCAGCCGTGAGCGCCCAACGATCGCGTCGAGCCGGATCGACGACGCGCTTCCCTGGTCCGACGAAGGCGCTTGACCAGCATTGGTTCCTGCGCCAGGGCCTCGGGCCTGTCGATCAGTGTATTCAGCACCTGGTAGTACCGGGTCGCCGACATGTCGAACAGTTCGCGGATGGCCTGGTCCTTGGCACCGGCGAACTTCCACCATTGCCGCTCGAAAGCCAGCATTTCGGCCTCGCGCGGCAGCAGTGGCCGCGCCGGACCGGGCACCGACTCGACCGCATCGACTGGGTCGACTGGGGCGGCCGCATCGGGCTGGGCGGATTCGGGGTCCATCGATCTCCTCCCGCTTCAGCAGAAAGGAAACACTGTACGTCTTGCAGCACAACTGCGTCATTTTGCTACGTCTCCGCCGTCAAACCATCGTGTCAAGGATCGAGTCGATGTCCGCCTCGGTGGTCTCGGGATTGACCACAGCAAATCTGGTCACCGTCTCCCCCTCATGCGTAGTCGGAACAACGAATGCTTCCCCCGCCGCCAGCAACCGACTGGACCACCCCTTGTAATCCTGCGGACCCCAACCTCGGCGGCGGAACGCCACCACCGTCAGGTCAGGTTCGTGCAGAAGGTCAAGGTACTCGCGTCTGCGGATCTCGTCAGCGGCGTAGCGGGCAACAGTCAGGGTTCGTTCGACCGCTGCGGTGTACGCCTCGGTGCCGTGAACCGCCAGCGAGAACCAGAACGGCAGGCCACGGGCTCGTCGAGTGAGTCCGATCGCATAGTCGGACGGGTTGGTGTCATTGCCTTCAGTTACTACATCGAGATATCCGGCCCGCTGGGTGTGCGCTGCCCGGGCGGCAACCGGATCGCGGTAGATCAGCGCGCAGCAGTCGAACGGGGCGAAGAGCCACTTGTGCGGGTCGACGACGAACGAGTCGGCCCGTTCCACCCCGGCGTACTTGGCCCGGACGCTCGGAGCGGCCAGGCCGGCCAGCCCATAGGCACCATCGACGTGGAACCACAGCTTGCGGTCGGCACAGACCCGGCCGACCGAGTCGAGGTCGTCGATGATGCCGAGATTCGTGGTGCCGGCCGTCGCGACCACGGCGAAGACGCCGTCGTGCCCGGAAGCCTCAAGGGCTGCGGCGAGCGCCGACCCGGTGAGCCGCCCGTCGTCCTCCACCGGCACCCCGATGAAGTCCACGTCCATCACGTCGCAGGCGCTGATGATCGAGGAGTGCGCATGGTCGGTACCGGCAATCGCCCAGCGCTGCGGAAGGTCGTCGGCCCGTTCAACCCGGGCCCGGTGCCGGGCCGCGACCAGGGCAGAAAGGTTACCGATCGTGCCCCCGGGGACGAAGACCCCACCGGCCGTCGGCGGCAGCCCGGCCAGGCCGACCAACCAGGCCAGTGCCTCGTTCTCGGCATAGACCGCCCCGGCCCCCTCCATCCACGTCCCGCCGTACAGGCAGGAGGCGCTGACCACCAGGTCGAACAGCACACTGGCCTCGGTCGGCGCGCACGGGATGAAGGACAGGTAGCGCGGGCTGTCGGTGGAGATACACGCCTGGGCCAGCTCGTCGGCGAACAGCCGCAGCGCCTTCTCCCCGCCGAGCCCGCCGGGCGTAACCATCGGACCGACGGCGGCAAACAGTTCCTCGGGCGTCTTCGGACCATCGAGCGGGACCGGTGAGAGACTCATCCGTTCCCGCGAATAGGCCAGGACGGCCTCGGCCAAGACCTCTGATCCAGCGTCGAAGCGGTGCACGAGGGTGCAGTCTAGGGCGCCACTCGCTAGATTCCTGGATCGTGACCCGCCGACCGCTGACCGACCTGCTCGATCCCGGCTGGGCTGCCGCCCTCGAACCCGTCGCCGATCGGATCGCCCAGATGGGCGACTTCCTGCGGGCTGAGGTTGCGGCCGGCCGTACCTACCTCCCCGCCGGACCGAATGTGCTGCGTGCGTTCACCCAGCCGCTGGACGACGTCCGGGTGCTAATCGTGGGCCAGGACCCGTACCCGACGCCGGGGCACGCGGTCGGGTTGTCGTTCTCGGTCGCGCCGGGGGTGGCACCGCCGCGCAGCTTGAACAACATCTTCCGCGAGTTGACCGATGACCTCCAGGTGAAGCGCCCGACCAGCGGTGACCTGACGCCGTGGGCGGAGCGCGGCGTGCTGCTGCTGAACCGGGTACTGACGGTGCAGACCGGCAATTCCGGATCGCACCGGCGCAAAGGCTGGGAGGACGTCACCGACCAGGCGATCCGGGCTCTGGTGGCCCGGGACGAGCCGTTGGTGGCGATCCTCTGGGGCAAGGACGCGCAGACCCTGGGGCCGATGCTGACCGACGTCCCGATCATCGAGAGCGCCCATCCCAGCCCGATGTCCGCCGACCGCGGGTTCTTCGGCTCCAAACCGTTCAGCCGGGTCAACGCCGAGTTGGAAGATCTCGGCGCTGACCCCATCGACTGGTCCCTGCCCTGACCCCGAAGGGGTTAGACCCGGACAGCAGCAACGTCGTAGGCCGTGGTGCGCTGGCTGACCGGGCGGCCAATGCCCTCGGCGATCGACCGTAGCTCCTCGACGCTCTTGGCCGAGCCATGCTGCGAACCGGCCATCCGAGAGATCGTTTCCTCCATCAACGTGCCACCGAGATCGTTCACCCCGGCCCGGAGCATCGCCCGGGTGCCCTCGACGCCAAGCTTCACCCAGGACGTCTGGATGTTGTCGATCCGGCTGTGCAGCAACAACCGAGCCAGCGCATGGACGACCAGGTTGTCCCGCGCCGTCGGTCCCGGCCGGGCCACCCCGGCCAGGTAGATCGGGGCGTTGTGGTGCACGAACGGCAGTGCGACGAACTCGGTGAACGCGGCCTGCCCGAAGGCCAGGCTGCGCTCCTGTACCTCGGCCAGCAGCCGCAGGTGCCGAACCCAGTGCGAGGGCTTGTCGACGTGCCCGTACATCATCGTCGAGCTGGTCGGCAGGCCGACCTGGTGAGCGGTGCTGACCACCTCGATCCAGCTCGCGGTCGGCAGCTTGCCCTTGGTCAGTACCCAGCGGACGTCGTCATCCAGGATCTCGGCGGCGGTACCGGGCAGCGAGTTCAGCCCGGCCTCCTTGGCCTGCACCAGCCACTCCCGGATCGGCAACCCGGTGCGAGTGGAACCGTTCACCACCTCCATCGGGCTGAAGGCATGGATGTGCAGGTCCGGAACCTTGGCCCGGACGGCGCGGGCGATATCGAAGTACGCGGTGGCCGGCAGGTGCGGATCGATCCCGCCCTGCAGGCAGACCTCGGTGGCACCGAGGTCCCAGGCCTGCTGGGCCCGGTCGGCCACCTCGTCCAGGGACAGGGTGAAGGCGTCGTCGTCCTTGCGCCGCTGCGCGAACGCGCAGAACCGGCAGCCGGTGTAACAGACGTTGGTGAAGTTGATGTTCCGGTTCACCACGTAGGTGACGGTGTCACCCACCGTTTCCCGGCGCAGATCGTCGGCGATCCGGACCAGCGCCCCGACGGCCGGGCCCTCGGCGTGGGCCAGCACGATTGCCTGCTCCTCGGTGAGCGCCCGGGGGTCGCGCTCGGCCGTGCGCAGCGCGGCCGCGACGTCACCGTCGATCCGTTCCGGCGCACCGGTGATCGCGGCCTTCTCCCGCAGCGCCTGCCAATCGCCGTAGACGTCGTCGAAGTCGCCGCGCCGATCGCTGGTCCGCCCGATCGTGTCGACCTCGATGTTCAAGTCGATCCGGCCGCTGCTGCCCCATTCCGGGTCGGGCTCCTGCCAGGGCAACCCGACCGGCAGGGACGACGGGTTCGCCAGGCCTGCCCGATCAACTGCCGGGACGCCGTTTTCTGGCCCGGCTCCGCCGGAAGGCAGCATCAGCGCGTTCACATGCCGGGCGACCCGGGGGTCCAGCCACGGCTCGCCCGCCACGGCGTACTCGGGATGCACGGTGAGCCGCTCGGTGAGTTCGAACCCGGCCTCCGCGCTCCAGCGTGCCAAGTCGTCCAGGTGCGGCCAGGGCCGCTCCGGGTTCACATGGTCGGGGGTGAGCGGGGAGACCCCACCCCAGTCGTCCGCACCGGCCGCGAGCAACCGGCCGAGTTGCGAGGCATCGGACAGGTTCGGCGGCACCTGGATCCGCATCCGCGGGCCCAGCACCAGTCGAGCCACGGCCACGGCGGCCAGGTACTCCTCCGGCTCGGTATCCGGCGCCCCCCGCATCGCGGTGGCCGGCTTCGCCCGGAAATTCTGCACGATCACTTCTTGGATGTGGCCGTACTCCCGGGCCAGTCGGCGCAGCGCGAAGAACGAGTCCGCGCGCTCGGCGTAGGTCTCCCCGATCCCGATCAGCACCCCGGTGGTGAACGGGATGTTCAGCCGGCCGGCGTCCTCAATCACCCGCAACCGGACCGCGGGATCCTTGTCCGGGCTGCCGTAATGCGCCAGGCCCGGGGTTTCGAAAAGCCGCCGGGACGTCGTCTCCAGCATCATCCCGACGGACGGCGAAACCGGCTTCACCCGGCCGAGTTCCTGCCAGCTCATCACCCCCGGGTTGAGGTGCGGCAGCATCCCGGTGACCTCAAGAACCTGGACGGCGAGCGAGCGCACGTATCCGAGGGTGGACTCGTAACCGGCCTCGGCCAGCCACTCGCGAGCTTCAGGCCAGCGCTCCTCCGGTCGGTCGCCGAGGGTGAACAGGACCTCCTTGCAGCCCAGTGCCGCACCCTGCCGGGCAACGCGGAGCACCTCGTCCGCGGACATGAACGGCGCCTGGCCGGCGCGCTGCAGCTGGTGTGGGGTCTGCACGAACGTGCAGTAGTGGCAGCGATCCCGGCACATCCGGGTGACCGGCACGAACACCTTGCGCGAGTAGGTGACGATCCCGGAACGTCCGGCGCTGGCCAGGCCGGCGTCCCGGACCGCCGAGGCGGCCAGGAGCAGGCGGTCCAGGTCCGCGCCTCGAGCGTGCAGCAAGACCTCCGCCTCGGCCACGTCCAGGGTGACGCCGTCTGCGGCTCGACGCAGTACCCGGCGCATCGCTGATTCGCTGGGGGCGCGCTCCTCGGGCCGTGCTGCGCTGTCGCTGAGGTCGCTCGGCATGGCATCTCCTGTACGACGGGTGCTGGTCTCGGTACCGGGCGGGCGAATCGCTGGTGGTCAGCGCCTTCGCTGGAACGAACCTACGCGGGCCCGGTTGGCATTCCACTTTTGACCTCCCTCTTGAGGACGACGTCAGTTCTCCTCGCCCTCCCCGGACTTCCCCGGACTTCCCCGGACTCCCCCGATGCAATGAGGTCGGACTCACACCAAGCGTGACAATGAGCGTTGACATCCCGAGGTAAAGTCACGAAACTCGGACACCACCGCGGCGCCCACCGCCTCGATGCGGAGAACACTCGATGCAGGGAGCAGGATGAGCGACGAGCGAAATCTGAGCCTGCACCATCCGGAGCATCGGATCGAAGTCCGGTCCGCGGATGGCACCCGGCTGAACGTCGAAAGTTTCGGGCCGGAAGACGGGCCAACGCTGGTGCTGGCCCACGGCTGGACCTGCTCGATCGTGTTCTGGACCAAGCAGATCGCCGCGTTGATCGCGGACGGCGTCCGGGTGATCGCCTACGACCAACGCGGACACGGCTCCAGCGGGGTGCCCGGTCCTGCCGGCCACACCCCGGAGGCGCTCGCCGACGACGTCTGCGCCGTGCTGAACTCATCGCTGGTCCAGGGCCGCAAAGTCATCCTGGCCGGGCACAGCATGGGCGCGATGACGATGATCGCCTTCGGTGCCCGACACCCGCAGATGCTGCGCGAGCGGGTCGGCGCGGCACTCTTGGCCAGCACCGGAATGAACGAGCTCGTGGTGCGTGCCCGGATCCTGCCGATGCCGCTGCCACTGGCCAAGCTCGCCCAGCCAGTGATCACCCGGCTGATGGGCCTGAGCCCGGCCGGCCACACGTCAAATCGCTGGCAACGGACGGTGACCCGGTATTCGACCCTTTCTCGCAGTGCCAGCGCGGCCGATGTCCAGTTCTGCACCACGCTTGTCGGATCCTGCCGACCGGCCACCCGGGCGGCTTTCGCGCGGATGCTTTCCCAGTTGAACCTGGACGACGCGGTCCAGGAGTTCGCCGTCCCGACGATCGTGGTGGCCGGAACCCGCGACCGTCTGACGCCGATCTGGCACGCTCGGCGACTCGCCGATAACCTGCCTGAACTGCTGAAGTTCATTGAGGTCGAGGACTCTGGACACATGACACCGGTGCAGTCCGCGGACGAGGTGAACGCGGCGCTTCGCCGGCTGGTCCAGGAATACCTTCAGCCTTCCAAGGGGCCGCGAATCAGCACGGTAGATGGTTCGATTGACCTCAGCGAGGTTCCCGATACCGCTCAGGAGATTGCCTAATGCGGATTCCCCGCCCGGTCGGCGGCAAAGTCGTGGTGATTACCGGCGCCGCTCGCGGGATCGGTGAGGCGCTCGCCGTCGCGCTGGCCGCCCAGGGCGCCCGCCTCGCGCTGGTCGGCTTGGAGCCGGACCGGCTCGCCCAGGTCGCCGAGCGCTGCGGCCCGAATGCGGCCTGGTGGGAGTGTGATGTCACCGACCCGGAGGAGCTCGCCCGGGCGGTCGACGGAGTGCGCAGCCGGTTTCACCGGGTAGACGTCCTGGTCGCCAACGCCGGGATCGCCACCGGCGGCACGGTCCTGCTGTCCGATCCGGTGTCTTTCGACCGAGTGATCGAGGTCAACCTGCTCGGCAGCATCCGAACGGTCCGCGCCTTCTTGCCCTTGTTGGCCGCCGCGAACGGTTACTACCTGCAGATCGCCTCACTGGCGGCGATGGTGCCGGGCCCGCTGATGTCCGCCTACGACGCCAGCAAGTCTGGGGTGGAAGCCTTTGCCTTGGCCGTGCGGACGGAGGTAGCGCACCACGGGGTCGACGTCGGAGTGGCGTACCTGAGCTTCACCGACACCGACATGACTCGTGGAGCCGGCCTGCGGGCCGGGCCCAACGACGTTCGGCGGCGACTGCCGGGCCCGCTCGGCCGGCTGTACGAACTGGACCCAGCAGTAGCGCGGCTGGCCGCGGGGATCGAGCGTCGGGCGCCGTTCGTCTACGGCCAGGCGTTTATCCGCTGGGTACGGCCGCTGCGCTGGCTGATGCCGAGCGTGGCCTATCTGATCGGGCGCCGGGGTGCCGCCGAGGCCGAGCAGGCCATGACCGGGCGCAGCGCGGAGGCCTCTGCGCCGGTCGGCGCGGGCGGGCAGGCCGACATCGAGGCTCGCAGCCGTCGATCCGTGCCGCCCCATTGAGGCCCGACAGTCCCGCTTTGTCGGTCACCCTCGCCGGTCGCTCTAGGCTGCACAGATGACCGAGTACCGGGTGTCCGACCTGGCCCGGGCAGCTCAGACCTCGGTCCGCAATGTCCGCGTCTACCAGGACCGTGGGCTGCTGCCGCCACCTCGCCGGGAGGGCCGGATCGGCCTCTACAGCGAGGCGCATCTGGCCCGGCTCAAGTTGATCAACCGGCTGCTGGCCCGCGGATACACCTTCGCCACCATTGGCGAAATCTTCGACGCCTGGAGCAAGGGCAAGGATCTGGCCGACACCCTCGGCCTGCGCGAGGCACTGACCGCTCCCTGGACCCAGGAGGAGCCAGTCCGATTGAACCGGGCCGAAGTCGGCCGCCGGTTCGGCGCGCCGTTCTCCACCGACGCGGCGGCCCGGGCGATTGACCTGGGCATGCTGATCCCGGACGGGAAGGACGGGACGGTGTACCTGGTACCTAGCCCCAGCCTGCTGGACGCCGGGGCCGAGCTGGTCGCGGGCGGAGTCCCGCTGGACGTCGTCCTTGATCTGGCCGCCGCGGTGCAGCAGGACATTTCCCGCGTGGCGCAGCGCTTCGTCTCGCTGGTACTCGAGCACATCGCCGACACCAGCGACGAAAAGCAGCTGTCCGGGCCGGTTTCCGGCGGCATCGCGGAGCGCGTGGTCCGGTTGCGACCGTACGCCCAACGCACTGTCGACGCGCTCCTACTGATGGCGATGCAGCGGGAAACCGACCGGCTGCTGGATCAGATTGCCTTCAGCACCGATCTCACCGAAGACACGGACCTCACCGAAGTCACCGAGGGCTAGACACCTGAGTCCAACGGTCGATGAGCTGCCGGCGCAGGCCTAGGGCTTCGGCGCGTTCGGATCTTCCTGCGCACCCGCTGGCTTGGTACCGGACTGCTTGGCGCTGGCCTGCTTGGCGGCGTCCTTCAGCTTGGTGCCCATCTCCTGGACTTTGGCCCGGTGCTTGGGATCCTTCAGCTTGGCGCCCAATTCCTGCACCTTGGCCCGATTCTTAGGGTCCTTGGCCACATCCTGGGCTTGCTTGAGCAGCTTCTTACCCTGCTCAGAACGGGCAAAGGCACTGACTTTATCGAAGATTCCGGCCATGCCCCCCAATCTACGTGTCCCACCGCCCCGACGCATCCGCCACGACGGCGTGGTGTGGTTGCACAGGCAGCGGTTGTGCCCCGCTGCGGTTGGCGGATCCGCGTGAGATCGAGATGATCGTTCAATGACAGAAAGCACCCGCCCGAACACAGCTGGACACGACCAGTTCGACATCGTGGTGATCGGGACCGGCTCGGCCGGCAAGCCACTGGCCGCCGAACTGGCCCGAGCCGGCCGGTCCGTGCTGGCGATCGAGGCCGGTCTGGTCGGCGGCGAGTGCGCCTATCTGGCCTGTATCCCGTCGAAGGCCATGCTGCTGGCCGCTCGCCGGCACCGAGCCCGGACCGGACCGACCGGGAGCACCGAGCCGGACCCGGCGGCGTACGCCGGGGCGGTCGCCGTCCGGGATCAAACCACCCGGCACCGGGACGACTCGCTCGCGGCCACCGGCCTGGAGAAGGACGGCGTCACCCTGCTTCGCGGTCAGGCCACGGTCAACGGCCGATCGGTGACGGTAGATTCGGCGGCCGGCACCCGAACGATTCAATGGAGCCAGGCGCTGGTCCTGGCCACCGGCGCGGAGGCGGTGATCCCGCCGATCGACGGTCTGGCCGCCACCGCCAGCTGGACTTCCCCGGACGCGCTGTCCGGGGATGAACTGCCGAACCGGCTGATCATCCTCGGCGGTGGTGCGGTGGGCTGCGAATTGGCCCAGATATACGCCTCATTCGGTTCGGCGGTGACGCTCATCGAGGCCGCACCCACGCTGCTGCCCCGCGAGCCGGGCTGGATCGGCGAAGCGATGGCACAGGTGCTGCGAAAGGTCGGGGTCGACGTCCGAACCGATACCAAGGTCACCGCCGTGGAATCGGACGGCGGCGAGAGCGCCACCCTGGTCCGGACCGCCGACGGCGCCTCGGTGACCGCCGATCGGCTCCTGATTGCCGTCGGAAAGCGGCCCAGGACTTCGGGTTTCGGCCTGGAATCGCTGGGCATCAGAGCGCAGGAGAACGGCGCGCTCGACGTGGACGCGCGCTGTCGCGTGGTCACCGACAGCGGTGCCTTAGAGAACAGCGGTGCCTTAGAGAACAGCGGTGTCTTGACTGACGTGTACGCGATCGGTGACCTGACCGCGATCGCCCCGTACACCCACACCGCGAACTACCACGCCCGACTGGTCGCCGCGCACCTGCTCGGTCACGGTCAGGACGCCGATCACCGCGGGATCCCCCGGGTGGTCTACACCGACCCACCGGTGTTCTGCACCGGCGAGACCGAGGACGCCGCCCGCGAGCGCGGCGCTCGGGTGCGCAGCGCTCACTACGACGTCACCAAGACCTCTCGCTCAGCCCTCGAACACAGCTCGGACCAGCAGGATCACCGACCGGCCGGCCTGCAGTTGATCGCCGACGCGGACACCGGAGTGCTGCTGGGCGCCGCCGCGATCGGCCCGGAGGCGGACTCCTGGGCCGCCGAACTCGCCCTCGCCGTCCGGGCCCGGCTGACCGTTCATACCGTGGCCCAGCACTTGCATGCCTTCCCGTCCTGGACCGAGGCGATCCATGTTCCGGCGCGCTCGCTGGCCGAGCAGATCACCGCGGAGCAGGGCAGTTAGAGCTCCTGCCGAAACACAGCCGGAAGAGTCACAGCCGGAAGACGGTGTACGTGGGGCGGCCCCGCAGATCGGCCACCACCCACCGTTGCGGGGGGTTGAGCCCGGGCGATCGCTGCTCGAGCTGGAACCTGGCATCCATCAGCCGGTCGAGGTAACTACCGGAACGGACGACGACAAAGTCTGCCGCCCGGGCGCTCGCCAGCTGAGCCGAACCCCACCCCAACGGGGTGATGGTCGGCGCAGCGGAACCGTACCCGGCGAAATATTGCAGCGGGTAGCAGATCCACCAGCTTTCGCAGTAGACGGTCGCCCCGGCGACGCCGGACTGTGTCGACACGATCTGCCAGGCCTGCTGTCGGGGATCCACCCGGCCGGTGGCAAAGGCCTCGTGGGTGGTACTTCCGTCGTTCCGCAGCGGCTGCAGATATCCGATCACCGTGATCACCAGCAGCGTGGCAGCAAGCACCAAGGCCCCACCGAGTGCCAGTTGAGGAGCCGACCTGGGAGGACCAACCTCGGCACGACCAAGCTCGACAGCACCAAGCTCGACAGCACCAGAGCGGCTGCGCCGGCGCTGCCAGCCCGTCATCAGCAGAAGACCGGAATGCTTCAGCGCCAGAACGAACGACAGCACAACGGCCGGAATGGCGTAGACCGCATACCGGCCGCCGTCCGGCAGCACGGCGATGATTCCCGACGTCAGGTAGAGCAGGGACAGGGACGTCAACGTGCCGATCATCAGCCCGACGTCACGCCAGCACCGGCGTCCGATCGCACCGACCAGACCGGCGCCCAACACCATCAGCGTGACCACCAGCGCACATCGCTCCAGGACCAACCAGCCGGTGGGTATCTCCTGAGCTGCCACGAAGTAGTGGTAAACCGACCGACCGGAGAACAGCGAAAACAAGCGGACGGTGAAATCCCAGGCCTGGCCGTCCGTGATCCGTTGGACGACGACCTGCGGCTCGATCGGCTGCCGGGCTCCGCCGAGAATCCCGGTGAGGACGATGACGACGGTGGAGGCCAGGGTTACCCCGGCCCACCGCACGTGTGCCGACCGCCACCACACCTCGGTCACCTCGGTCGAGGGTCGCTGCGCGCTGGTCGAAGGTCGCTGCGCGTCGGCCAAGGGCTGCTGCTGCACTCCAAGTAGCAGACCCCACACCATGGGTAACGCAAAGACCGCTGTCGGATGCACCATGACGGCCGCTGCCAGGGTAAGGGTGGCGGCAACGCCCAGTCCTCGCCCGGCCAAGGCGATCGCCAGCACCAGAAACGGGCCCAGCAGGCTCGGATCCCAGCCGAACCGGGAGTAGGCGATGTTGATCGGCAGGGCGGCCAGGATCAGCGCGGTGGACAGCGCGACGGTCCGCCCCCAGACCCCGCGCAGACAGGCGAAGGCCAGCCAGACCGTCAGAACCCCGGCGACCACGGCCGGGACACGCAGCACCCAAACCGCCGGACCCACCACGAGTTGCACCGGGGTAAGCACCGCCGCGAGGAAGACATTGCTGCTCAGCCGGCCGCTCGGAGCCCGGAAAGCCACCGGCAGGGAGGCCTGGAACCGCTCGATCTGCACGCCGTACCAGGCTTCATCACCGTTGAACCCAGGAACGCTGTTCAAGTCGATCACGCGCAACACAAACGCCAGCGCGAGCACCCCACACAGCAATGCAGGAACAATCCGTTGCTTCAGCGTCGCCCTCCGTGGATCTGCAGGCCATCCGAATGGCCTGCCTAGCCTCGACGTCGAGGCCGTGAAAAGTGCTCTCTGCGAAGGATACGAGCATCGTCACCGGCGAGCGATCAGGGCTCCAGCGCGATGCTGAACACCGCCGTGCCGTTGACGTCGGAGCGCTGGAGACCGAATTGCGCGCCGGTCTGCCCCAGAGCCGGGGCGAACGGTGTGCCGGCGGCCTCCGGTAGGACGAGGACGGTCTTCACGCCGAGAGCTCGCAGCAGGGCGACGCTTTTCGCATCCGGGAACGTCAGCATCGCTTCCCGGATCACGCCCCGCGTCGGTGGGTTGTAGCTGCTACTGCCATTCGCGACCTCGGGAAAACCATCGGTGCTCCAGAGCATGACCCGGAAATCGGCGAGTTCGTCGGTCGGTAGCACCAGGACGGGCGAGGCCAGCGTGGACATCGCGATCGGCGCGACCGGGACGTCCGGATGTGGGGTTTTGTTCACCCCTTCGGCGACCACTGCCACCAAGGACAGCGAGGTGACGAGTACGGCGACGGTCCGAACTGCCAAATTTCGGGTGAGCCGCTGCTGCACCCCGGTGAGCGTTCCCGCGGCCATCACCGTGAGCAACACGATCGCCCAGAGCACCAGACGGCCCGGTGTCCGGGACCCATCGAATCCGGGGAGGTGGTCGTACAACAGCAAGTAGCCGTACTTTCCGGCGCCGGGAGTCTTCGTTCCGAGCGCCATCCAGATGGTCACGAAGACTCCGGCCGCGAGCGCGAACCGCACCTTGAGACTCCAGGACGACACCACCAGACCGAGTGCCGCCAAAGCCATCAGCGCGAACCCGGGAAGCAATGCCATTTCCCCTGCGGAGACGAGTGTTGCGCGATATTCCTCCTGCGCCGTGGCCCACAGCCAGGAGTACTGGGCAGCGGTGAAGAAGGCGCGAAATGGTGGCGAGTAAAGCTCCACCCAAGCCACCGAGCGCTGCGCGTCGGGATGTTCCGCCAGCACCCTGAGATAGGGATATGCAATTGCCGCAGTAAATCCGAGGAAGAGCACCCCACCCGCCAGATCGGCCCGAACCAGGCCGGCCGGTAACCGTGGTCGACCATGCCAAAGCCAGCCGAGGATGGCCAGTACAGTGCTGGCGGCGAGGGCGTAGGCGAAGGGGATCCCCACCGCGAAGCCCAGGGAGATCTGCCAGGCGGCGGTCAACCAACCAGCGAAAGCCCATAAGGGCCGGACCTTTTCCGGAGAATACCCGGAACTCAACGACCAACCGTGCCCACGGGCAAGCATCGCAAAGGCGAGGAGGATGCCTCCGGTAGAAAGGATGTTCAGGTGCCCTGCGTGCGAGAATCGCCAGGGCGAAAAGGCGAAAGCCACGGCCACCACGACTGCCGCTGCGGGGGTGGCACCGAGTTGCCGGACCAGCACATAGGCGCCGAACGCGGCCATCGCAAAGGTCAGGACGAAGAGGATGTTATATCGGAAGAGGGCGGCGTCCGGACCGGAACCGAAAAAGCCAAACGGTGCATAACCCAGCAGCGAATCGGAGAATGCCAACGTTCGGCGCTCGGGAAACATGACATTGGTGTGCCAGAGATCGGACACACCATGGGTCATCGGATTGCGCAGCAGGGCGTGCCCGTCCCAGGCAACGACCCAGGCGAAGAAGGTCGGGTCGTAGATGTCCTGCGGAATCGTCCGGAACGGGTGTCGCAAGGCCGGCCACGTCATTGCCACCGCGAAGAGCATCGCCCCGACAGCCGCGACCAGGCATTCGCGGATCGGCCGTGTCCGGTGGTCCACGGGGGCGGAGAGAGAACTTGGCATGATGTCGTTCCTCCCCGGCTGAGGTGCGCTCGGCAGAGAGCCCCTTCGATGGCCCCAGCGTCCCAGGAAGACCGCCGCGGAAACCAGTCAGCCTGATTCACCCTCCCGGGCGCCGGCAACGCTGAGCCACCGATCAGGGCCACCGATCAGGGCCACCGATCAGGCTGGGGCAGAATGCCGGGATGCGGGTTGCGGTGATCGCCGGAGGGGATCCGGGGCATGTATTTCCGGCGGCCGGCCTGACGTTGGCCCTGGGCGCCCGCGGGCACCAAGCCCTGCTCTGTACCGGCCAGTCCTGGCTACCGGAGCTGCAGCGGGACGGCATCCCGGCGATCGCGATGCCGCACCCGGGACCGAACCGGGAACCGGACGGCGTCCGTCGGCTTCGGCAGACCTCCCGCCTGCTGGCGCCGCTGATCGCCGAGAGCCTGACGGCGTTCGGCCCCGACCTCGTGGTGGCCGATGTGATGACGCCGTCCGGTCCGCTCGCGGCCGGCCTCCTCGACGTCCCCTGGGTGCAACTGGTCCCGCACCCACTTCAGGATCCGTCCCGCTTTCTGCCGCCGTCCAGCTCGGGTCTGGCCCCGGCCCGCTCACCACTGGGCCGGCTCCGGGACGAGCGGTTCTACCGGATCACCTCGGCGCAGTGGCGGCAGGGCGACGAAGCCCGCGAACGAGACCGCGAGCGACTGGGCTTGCCTGCGCACGGCGGTGCCGCCCGGGGCCGGCTGATCGCCTCGCTGCCGGCTCTGGAGGCGGCGCGCCCGGATTGGCCGCGCCATACCTATCTGGTCGGGCCGCTGGAGTGGGATCCGGCCGATCGCGAACTCAGCCCGCCGCCGGGGGCAGGGCCGCTGCTCCTGCTGTCCGCGACCACGGTGGCCGGGGCAGAGCACGGACGGCGGTCCGGGCTGGCCGAGGCGGCCCTGGCCGGGCTGGCCGGGACCGGCGTTCGGGTGGCCTGGACCGTGCTGCACCCACCCGAGGAGCAGCTTCCGGCCTGGGTCACGGCCGGGCCGGGCCGCCAGGATCCGTTGATCGAGCAGGCCGCTGCGGTGGTCTGCGGCGGCGGCCACGGGATTCTGGCGAAGGCGCTGAGCCGAGGCCGGCCGGTCGTGACCGTTCCCGGTGGTGGTGAGCAACGGGAGAACGCCGATCGGGTCCGCCGGGCCGGGCTTGGGGTGCCGATCCTGGCCGGCCGGCTGACGCCCAAACGGCTCGCCCGCGCCGTCCACCACGTGCTGACCGATCCCCGATTCACGCACGCGGCAGCGGCCTGCCGGCCCGCGGCGGGCGAGCGCAGCAGCGGCGATCGGGCGGTTGACGTCATCGAACAGCTCTTGATGTCGATGGGTAACGTCGAATGCTAACCAGCAGGTAACCGGACCTCACCGCGGTCACCCGCACGGACTAGTGTTGCGCGGGATTCCGATGCCCTCGTCCGAAATCCAGTGCCGGGGAGATCCCCCGAGGCACGGAGAAACCATGGAGGTCCACGGTGCCTGCTCCATCCCTTCTGGCCGTCATCCCCTGCCTGAATGAGGAAGCACACATCGAAGATGTAGTCCGTCAGCTCCTCGCGGATGCCGATGCGGCCCCGGACGGGCCGGCCCTGCGGGTGGTGGTCGTGGACGGGCGCAGCACCGACGCGACCGTCCGCATCGTCTCCCGGTTGGCCGAGACGGACCAGCGGGTCCTGCTGCTCGACAACCCTGACCGGATCCAGAGCGCTGCGGTGAACCGGGCGATCGCCGCCTACGGGGACGATGTCGAGTACTTCGTCCGGATTGACGCCCATGCCGGGTACCCGCACGGATATTGCGGCGTCCTGCTGGACGAGGCGATCGCGACCGGCGCCGACTCGGTGGTGGTGGCGATGCGCACCGCGGGCCACGGCACCTTCCAGCTCGCCGCCGCCGCCGCGCAGAACTCCCCGCTGGGCAACGGCGGCTCGGCGCACCGCAACGCCATGCACAACCCGGACGGGCCCTCCGGGATCTGGGTGGACCATGGCCACCACGCCCTGATCAGGGTGGCCGCCTACCGCGCGGTCGGTGGGTACGACGAGACGTTCACCCACAACGAGGACGCCGAACTCGACGTCCGACTGGGTGCCGCGGGTTTCAAGATCTGGATGACAGCCCGGACCCACTGCGTGTACTACCCCCGGGAGACGCCGGGTGCGCTGCTACGGCAGTACCTGAACTACGGCGGTGGCCGGGCCCGCAACGTCCTGAAGCACCGCACGGTGCCGAAGGTTCGCCAGATGGCGCCGTTGATGGTCGCCCCGGCGCTGGCGCTCGGCCTGTTCAGCCGAGTCAGCAAGCTCGCGGCGGTCCCGGCCCTGGCCTGGGCCTTGGCCTGCCTGGGCTATGGCGCAATGCTCGGCGTCCGGGACCGCCGGCCCTCCACCGCACTCGCCGGACCAGCCGCGATGATCATGCATCTGGGCTGGTCCGCCGGGTTCTGGCGGGTCTTGATCAGGTCGTCGCGGGGACTTTTCCGCTCTCGGCCCACACCGTCCGGACAGCCGGGTACTGCTCCAGCAGATCGCTGACCGTTCGCGAGGTGTAGCCGCGCTCGGCCATCCCGGCCAGCATCAGCTCGGTCGCTCGGACCCGGTCCAGGGCCACCTCACCAGCCACGGCGTGGGCCGGGGCGGCGCCCACGCCGTCCCCGGACGTGTCGTGCAGCAACAGGAAGCCGCCGTGGTGCAGGGCCTTGATGGCCCGCTCCGCGACCACCTCGGCGGCAGAGTTGTCCCAGTCATGCGCCCACGCCGACCAGATCACCACTTCCAGCCCGAGCGCCCGGGTGGCCAGGTACTGCTGCATCGTCTGCGCGCCGTAGGTCGGTCGGAACAGCGTCATCCGGCGGCCGGCGACCCGCTCCAGACGCCGCTTGGCTTCCCAGATCAGGGCGGTTGCCTCACGCAGCGGCAGCCGGCTCAGCCGGTTGTGATTGATGCCATGCAGCGCAACCTCGTGCCCTTCGGCGAGGATCCGGGCGATCAGGTCCGGGTGCGCCTCGGCGGGCTCGACCATCACGAAGAAGGTGGCCTTGGCTCCGTGCGCGGCAAGCGCATCCAAGATGCCCGGAGTGAACTCTGGATCGGGGCCGTCGTCGTAGGTCAGGGACACCACCGGCTCGTCGGTCTTTACGCAGGCCACCGTGGTGATCGGGAGCAGCGCCGGGCGGCCCAGCCGAAGCACCTTGTCCGGAAGCGGCAGCGGACGCTCGCCGGCGTCGTAGTCACAGACGTACCCCCGACGCACCAGGGTCGCGGACAGATCCAGCAAAGGACGACGGCGGCGGACGGCGGACACCTTCGGGTCCGGGCTCAGGTCAGTCATGACGCAGACGATACGGGCAGACGGACGACGGGACCGACGCCGTCCGGCCGGACGCTCTAGGCTGCTAGCTCTTCTCAGCTTCGGAGGATCCAGGAATGCCCGCACAACACGTTGGAGTGATCGGGGCCGGAATCATCGGATTGGCCACGGCTCGGCGGATCGGTGAACTCTTTCCCGGCACCCAGATAACCGTCATGGAAAAGGAAGACCGGGTCGCCGTCCACCAGACCGGCCACAACAGCGGCGTCGTCCACGCCGGGCTTTACTACGTGCCGGGTTCGCTGAAAGCGACGCTCTGCCGTCGCGGCGTGAGCCTGCTGCACGAGTACTGCCTGGAGAAGAACCTGCCGTACGACGAGTGCGGCAAGCTGGTCGTCGCGATCGACGACTCCGAACGGCCCGCGCTGGAACGAATCCGCGAACGGGCGCTGGCCAACGGCGTCCCGGACATCAGCTCCCTGGACAACGCCGGGCTGCGGGAGATCGAGCCGTATGCGGCCGGGGTGGCAGCGATCTTCTCGCCGCGCACGGCGATCACCGACTACGTGAAGGTCGCGGAGGCCTACGCCGACGACATCCGCGCAGCCGGCGGGACGATCGAGTTCGGTTTCCAGGTGGACGGCATCCGCCAGCGATCCGGCAAGGTCGAGGTCCGCTCTGGTGAGCGAAATCTCACTTTTGACCGGCTCGTGGTCTGCGCCGGGCTGCAGTCCGACCAGGTAGCCGCCTGGGCCGGGGATGACGCCGGGCCGGCAATTGTGCCGTTCCGTGGCGAGTACTTCCGGCTCATCCCGGAGCGGACGCATCTGGTGAAGGGCCTGATCTACCCGGTCCCGAACCCGGACTACCCGTTCCTCGGGGTGCACTTCACCAAGCGGATCCACGGTGGCGTCGATCTTGGCCCGAACGCCGTCCTGGCCTTCGCCCGGGAGGGCTACACCCGAGGCACGGTCAAGCCTCAGGAACTGCTTGATACGTTGAAGTGGCCAGGTTTCCGCAAGCTGGCCCGCCAGCACTGGCGGATGGGAGCCGAGGAGATGGCCGGCTCGATCAGCAAGTCGCTGTACCTGCGGTTCGCCCGCAAGTACGTGCCCGAGGTGCAAGCCTCCGATATCGAGCGAGCTCAGGCCGGGGTCCGAGCCCAGGCAGTCGATCGGGACGGCAGCATGGTGGACGATTTCCGCATCTCCCAGCTCGGCAACGTCACCGCCGTCCGTAACGCACCGTCACCGGCAGCTACGTCGTCCCTGGCTATCGCCGAACACATCACCGAGCACCTGCGTGAGCATCTCGGCACTCGCACGCACTGAGCTCGGCAACAGATCCACGGCGGCCGGCGGGCCCTGATCCGGCGCTCGATCGCGGATTAACTGTGATCTCGTTCACCAAGCGTCAGCCAACGCCTTCGCAGCCACTCGGCTGCGAAGGCGTTGGCTTTCCCAGTAGTCCGCGGGAGCCCTCAAGCGCAACAGGCGAGCCAATTTTGGCCAGAACTCTGAATGGCCCACGAGCTCGTCCTCCGAACGGCCAAAACCGGGCTGTCGGGGGCTTGCCAGTTTCCATGTAGATTCGTCCGATAGATAGGTTTCGCTATGCCCGATTTGATAACCGGAGTTGCGGAAGTGGCTACAGGTGGTAGCGGTTCGGGTCGTTCAGGTTACGGTCCGCCCGCGAGGCGGGTGCATGTACAGCATTCGCCAGCGGTGGATAAGGCAAGAACGTAAGTTTGGCAACGGTCGCAGTGCGGGGCTGCTATGAACGTCGTTCAACCGGGAGGGCAAGTAGTGACGCTCCGTGATCAGATGGGTCAGGCTGGGCGACGCGGGGAGGCGTCGACCTTCAGCGAGTCCCAGATAGACCCACGTCTCGTGATCGATGTCCGGGCAGCTCAGCAGGTGCTGGCCGATCAAAGAGGCGCCAATCCAGCAGGCTGGGTACCGCCGCTGCCGATCATGGTCCGTGGCGGCCATGAGGACGACGATCCGCCGGCCGGCTCCTGGACCGGTCTGCTCGTCCGGGCCGGGATCAAACCGCTGCTGGTCCTGCTCGACCTCATCGCCTGCCTGGCGGGCACCCTCGCCAGCGGCGGGTTCCGCCCCGTCATGGGCCTCTTCGTCGTGCTGCTGATCTCGGCCTACGCAACCGGCGGCTTGTACCGCTCCCGGCTCTCGCCGTCCCTGCTCGACGACCTGCCGCAGCTGGCCGGTCGGCTGCTGGTGGTGCTGGCCCTGACGATGACCGGCCAGATGACGCTGAACCAACTGCGCTGGGACGATGGCCTGGTCGACTGGAAGCTGCTGATCGCCGCGGCGGTCACCGGCTTCGTGACGATCTGCCTGCGCACCACCGCCTACTCCCTGGTCCGCTACGCCCGCCGGACCGGCCGGATCGCCCACCGGACGCTGATCCTCGGCGCCGGGCGGGTCGGCACCTACCTGGCCGAATCGCTCTCCCAGCACCCGTCGTACGGCCTTCAGCCGATCGGTTTCCTGGACGTCGACCCGCCGCGCCAAGGGGTCAGCGCCTCGCACCGCATCCTCGGCCGCCCCGAGCAGCTCGTCGAGGTCCTGCTCGATCACCAGGTCCGGAACGTGATCGTGGCGTTCGGCTCGATGCGCGAGTCCGAGATGGTCGACATCATCCGCACCTGCGACCGGCTGCACTGCGAGATCTTCGTCGTCCCCCGGCTCTTCGAGCTACACCACGTCGGCGGCGACATGGACACCGCGTGGGGAATGCCGCTGATCCGGTTACGCCGCGCCGCGTACCGCAGCCGCGCCTGGCAGATCAAGCGCGGCATCGACATCTTCTTCTCCGGGCTGGCCCTGCTGCTGCTCTCCCCGCTGATGCTGTTGGTCGCGCTCGCCGTGCGACTGGAGGGCGGCCCCGGCATCCTGTTCCGGCAGGAACGTGTCGGCGTCGACGGCCAGCACTTCTCGCTGATGAAGTTCCGTTCGCTGAAGCCGGTCGACGATGCCGAGTCGGCGACGAACTGGAACATCGCCCACGACGACCGGCTCGGGCCGGTCGGAAAGTTCCTCCGGCGCAGCTCGATCGACGAGCTGCCGCAGTTGCTGAACATCCTCCGCGGGGACATGAGCCTGGTCGGTCCCCGCCCGGAACGTCCGCACTTCGTGGCAACGTTCCGCAGCCAGCACCCGCACTACGTGGCCCGTCACCGGGTTCCCTGCGGGTTGACCGGACTCGCGCAGGTCAACGGCCTGCGCGGGGATACCTCCATCGCCGAGCGCGCCCGGTTCGACAACTACTACATCGAGAACTGGTCGCTCTGGCTCGACATTAAGATCCTTCTCCGGACTGCGATGTCGGTCGTCCGTGCCGAGGGTGCTTAATAAACCGCCCACCAGCGAGGGGCCGGTCGGCTCCGTCGCCCACCATTGATCCGAGGTTGTACATCCGTGACTGATCAGACGCCCATCTCCGAGATCCCCGTCGTCATTCTCTGCGGAGGGATGGGAACCCGCCTACGCGAAGCCAGCGGCGACAAGCTACCCAAACCGCTCGTCGACATCGGCGGCCGTCCGGTGCTCTGGCACATCATGAAGATGTACCAGGCGCACGGCTTCCGTAAGTTCGTACTCTGCCTGGGTTACAAGGGTGACCTGATCAAGCGCTACTTCCTGGACTACCGGGAGCAGCTGGCCGACTTCACCCTGACCCACGACGGCGCCGAGCCGGTCTACCACTCCACCGGCCAGGTCGAGGACTGGGAAGTCACCTTCGTCGAGACCGGCCTGCAGACCGCAACCGTCGGCCGGGTGAAGCGCGTGGCCCAGCACCTGACCGCCCCGCAGTTCATGCTGACCTACGGCGACGGGATTGGTGACGTCGACCTGACCGCGCTGGTGAAGTTCCACAACGAGCAGGGCCGCACAGGCACGGTGACCGCCGTCCACCCGGCCAGCCGCTACGGTGAGATGCACGTCGACGGCAATGTCGTCGTTGAGTTCAACGAGAAGCCGACCCTTGCTACTGGCTGGGTGAACGGCGGCTTCTTCATGTTCGAGCGCAGTTTCATCGACAAGTACCTGGCCCACGTCGACGACTCGGTCATGCTCGAACAGACCCCGTTGCAGCAGATCGCCCGCGACGGCCAGCTCGCGATGAACGGCCACGAGGGCTTCTGGATGGGTATGGACACCTACCGCGACTGGACCGAGCTGAACAAGCTCTGGGACCAGGGCGAAGCCAGCTGGAAGATCTGGAATGACTGAGAAGGAGAAGAGTCAGATGAAGGTCCTGGTCACAGGAACCGAAGGATATCTGGGCTGCCTACTGGCACCCACGCTGATGAGCCGCGGCCACGAGGTGATCGGTGTCGACACCGGTTACTACCGTCAGGGCTGGCTCTACAACGGGGTGGCCGAGACGGCCAAGACCCTGGCCAAGGACATCCGCAACATCACCGTTGAGGACCTTGAGGGTGTCGACGCGATCGTCCACATGGCCGAACTGTCGAACGACCCGCTGGGCGAACTGCTCAGCGAAGTGACCTACACGGTCAACCACCGCGGCTCGGTTCGGCTGGCCGAGATGGCGATCCAGGCCGGCGTCGAGCGGTTCGTCTACATGTCCTCGTGCAGCGTCTACGGCGTCGCCGAAGGCACCGTCGATGAGACCTCACCGATCAACCCGCTGACCGCGTACGCCGACTGCAAGACGCTGGTCGAGCGCGACCTGACCAAGCTGGCCTCGGACACCTTCTCGCCGACGTTCATGCGCAACGCGACCGCCTTCGGCGCCTCCCCGCGCCAGCGCTTCGACATCGTGCTGAACAACCTGTCCGGCCTGGCCTGGACCACCAAGAAGATCTCCATGAACAGCGACGGCACACCCTGGCGCCCGCTGGTCCACGGCCTGGACATCGCCAAGTCGATCTACTGCGCACTCGAAGCCCCCCGCGACGCCGTACACGCCCAGACGTTCAACGTCGGCAGCAACGAGCAGAACTACCAGGTCCGCGAGATCGCCGAAACCGTCGCCGCCGAATTCCCCGGCTGCGAACTGTCTTTCGGCCCACCCGCAGGCGACGACCGAAGCTACAAGGTCAACTTCGACAAAATCTCCTCCGAACTACCCGGCTTCTCCTGCGACTGGAACGCCGCCAAGGGAGCCAAGCAGCTGCACGACGTCTTCGAGCAGATCGGGATGGACGCCGAAACCTTCACCGGCCGCGGCCACACCCGGCTCAAGCAACTCGAGCACCTGATCGCCACCAAGCAGCTCGACGCCGACCTGTTCTGGACC
>JANNPJ010000418.1:0-7303 GCA_031400005.1 Kineosporiaceae bacterium
CTTCAGTGCGACGAGGCCGGTTGTGGCCGGGTGCGTGAGCGTGGCATCGAAAGTTCCCTTGCCAGTGCGGGTTACGTTGGCGCGCTGCCAGGTGGCGCCGTCGTCGTAGGAGGCCTGGACGGTCACCGCGGTGGCATCGGCCGTGATCGGGATGGTGAACGCCCGACCAGCGGGTGCGGTGCCGGTGGCGTCCAGGGCCGGGGCCATCCGGATCGCCGGGAGACGCCCGGCCGCGGCCGGATCGGTGAAAGTCCAGTCGGCGGTGACGTGGGTGGACAGCCCGAAGGACGCCGCGCGCCTCGCGTCGACCTCGAGGCGGTAGGTGCCCTTCGTGGGCTGCGCGGTGAACAACGCGTGCCCGGGCACGTCGGACGTCGCCACCTGGGCGCCGTCCCGGTAGAGCGTCGTCGTCCCGGCGGGGGTGTCGAGAGACTGGTCGACGTACCCGGGGTGTCCGGCGCTGTCGCAGTAGGGCCCCACCCGCACGGTGAGCTGGTCCCCGCTCCACCCTCCGCCTGCCGGGCAGGGCGCGATGATCGGGGCGTTCCAGGTCGAGGTGTAGGTCTTCGCCGCCTGGTAGAGCGTCGGTGCCCCGGTCGTGGTGACGCTGTCGTAGTCGGCGCCGTCGTCGGACCACTGTTTGGCCTGCGAGGTCCAGGTGATCCCGCCGTCGGTGTTGAAGTACCGGGTGCTCGACAGCGGCGCGGACGTGTAGATCGGCGTCAGCGGGTACCCGGGGACAGTCGCCGCCGATTCCAGACCGGTCGCGCCGGTCGGGGCCTGCGCGCGGGCCGACGTCCGTTCGGTGGCGAGCTGTTTCGCGGTAAGTGTCGGGGTGAATCCGGTGGGCAGCGTCCCGGGCCGGTACCAGGCGAGCTGATAGGCGTACGCACTCGGGTCCGAGCCGTCGCTGAGGGCCGACCTGATCACCGAGACCACATTGTCGCCGCCGTTGGCGCCCAACTGCGCGGTGTACACCGGGACCCGGCCGTTCACGATGCCGCCGTAGCTGACCCAGTTGTTGCTGCCGTTGCGGACCCCGACCGTGACGGCACTCTGGGAACGGACGGCGTCCGCGTCCGGCACGCTGACCTCGACCGGTTTACCGGCCCGCGCGTCAAGGGTCAGATCGGTATCCGCGCTCACGTTGAGATTCGGCTGTGCGAGCACGCTTTCACCCAGATCGTCACCCTCCGCGAACAGCGTGGACACGATCGCGTAGCGCCCCTGCGGAACGCTCAGGGTGAGGTCACTGTTCTCGTCCTTGCCCAGGTGGGCGAGGTAGTCGTACTGGTACGGGGTGTCCAGGCCGACGACCATCGTGTAGTAGTTCAAGGTCGGCTGCCCGGTGAAGCCACGGTGGTGCAGCGTCAGGGTGTGGCTGGTCGCTTCCCGGATCAGCGCGACCGGGGTGGTGACGTGGACGCCGGCCG
Source organism: Kineosporiaceae bacterium (assembly GCA_031400005.1). GTDB lineage: Bacteria > Actinomycetota > Actinomycetes > Actinomycetales > Kineosporiaceae > JANNPJ01. The sequence continues at coordinate 1,434 of JANNPJ010000418.1, forward strand.
CGGTAGTGGCGGTGAGCTGCCCGGAGTAAGGCCCGGCCGGAGCCCGCGCCGAGGCTGCGGCCGTGACGGTGACCTGGGCGCTACCACCGGGCGGGACCTTCAGCACCGACGTGTCCAGGCGGAACAGCCCCGAGGTGGCTTTCAGATCGGGCCCATTCACGGTCAGGGCCAGGCGCAGCCGCAACGCCGTGGTCCCGGGATTGCGGTAGGTGAGTGTCTTGGTGATCGCGGTGTCGTCGGTGTGCGGCCAGGTCTGCCGGCGCAGGCTCAGGCTGGGCGGATCGGCCAGCACCGGGGCGGTCAGCGCGGCAGCGACATCGACCCGGCCCGAGCCCTGGGCGAACACCCCGACCCCGGCGGCCGGGCGGGCCGTGCCCATCAGCGCGGCCTTCAGCATCGCCGCAGTCCAGTCCGGGTGCTTCTGTTTGAGCAGGACAGCACTACCGGCGACGTGCGGCGCGGCGTACGACGTGCCGTACCCGGTCTCGTAGAAGCCGGTGCCGCGGGCGTCGACGCTGCGCGCGCCGGTGACGTCGACGCCCGGCGCGGTGATCTCCGGCTTGATGACGTCATCGCCCAGACGCGGCCCCCGGTTGGAGAAGTTCGCCAGCTGGTCATCGTGGTCGACCGCGCCCACGCTGAGCGCGTCGTCCGCCGTAGCCGGTGATATGACGTCGTAATCTTGGGCGCCGTTCGGGTTGTTGCCGTTATTGCCGTCGTTGCCGGAGGCGACGACGAAGAGCGTGCCGTACCGCGCGGTGAGGCTGTTCAGCGCGGTCTCGACCGGGTCATTGCCCGGGGCATCGGGAAAGCCGAGGCTCATGTTGACGACCGAGGCGTGCTGAGAGCCGGCCGCCCATTCCATCGCCGCGATCACCGAGGACTCGGCCACATCGAAGTCACCGACCTTGGCAGAGACGATCGTGGCGTCCGGGGCCACGCCCCGATACCGGCCGGCCGAGGCCGCCCCACTACCGGCCATGATCGAGGCCACATGCGTACCGTGCCCGGCCAGGTCGTGCACATCCGTGCTGGTGGGCTCGCCACCGTCGGCAACCGGCGAGAAATCAACCTGAGCGGCGACCCGCCCGACCAGATCAGGATGGGTGGCGTCGACGCCGCTGTCGATCACCGCCACGGTCATGCCCTTACCGGTGGCACCGCCCTGCCAGGCCGCCGGAGCACCGATCTGCTGGATACCCTCCGCGCCGCTGAAGTGGCCGATCCCATCCAGCCAGATCTTCCCGGTGGCCCCCTTGCGGCTCACCGTGGCCCAGAGTTTGCCCAGGTCCTTCTTGCGGGTGTGCAGCGCCCTCGCCTTGACACTGGTCATCGTGCGCACGACGGCACCTGGGACACCGCTGTCGGTGGAAGCGATGATCGGCAGATCGGTACGTCGATCGCTGTACCCGTCGGCCAGCAGGCCCGTCACGTCGAACAACCGCGGATCGAGCCGCTCGGCCCGCAACAGCGCCACCGCATCGGCCGGCACAACCCGCACATGACCGGAAACAGTGCTGGTCAGCATGGGAATGTCGGCGCGCCCGGCGCGCGGCAGCACACTGACCCCACCATCCGGCGCCACAGACACCCGGTCTCCGGTGATGAGGGTGACGGTCCGGCCCGGGTTACCGACCGCCGCGCCCGCCACCCCCGCAGTGGCCGGTTGGGCCCCGGCCAGGGCCGCCACGAGCAGCAAAGCTGCGATAGCCGGCAAGAACCTTCGGTGATTCATGGAACTCCTTGGCTGCGAGGTCGCCGATAAAGTGTGGCCACCAGGACAAATGTGTACAGCTAAGCGCGGCGCCTGTGCGCACTCTGCAATCGTCAAAACCTGCTCCGTCCGCCGATTGCTGTCCGGGACGGAGAGGCTGGCTACGGGACAGCCCTAGGCCGGTCTTCTCGGCAGCCTTGGGCGACGTGGATCGAGGACCCGAACTCGACCATCTGGCTGCTGGTCCACCCCAGCGCTCCCCCGACCTGAATGGAAAGGAAGGCTCCCGATCGCTGTTTGACGAAGAGGGTGCGGGCCGCCCCCGTTGAGGGTGGCCCGCACCCTCAGGCCGGGCTTGGTGTGCTGGGTGTGGTCAGTACTTGCCGGTCTTGGCGTCGGCCAGCGTCAACCGAGAGACCTTGAAGGTACTCACCGAAGCCGGCGCACCGTCCCCGGCCTTGACCACCGACTTGATCGGCATCCCGGTCTTGGCGTCGACCGTCAGTACCTGCGACGGGCCACCCGAGAACAACACCGATCCCGCCGTCAGGGTCAACGTGTCCTGCCCGTCCGTCGTCGACTTCTTGACGGTGACCGCCGAAACCGTCGACAGCAGACGAAGCACACCCGCCCGGACCTGCGGATCCCCTCCGCCTGCGGTCATCGCGTCGACACCGTTGTTCCAGATCCGGTTACCGATCAGCGCCTCGAGTCGCTTGCCGGTGGGCGGGTGCTTCGGGAGCGGGCTGCCCTTGGCCTTCCAAATGGCCCCGTCTCGCGCCACCGCCTTGTCCCAGATCTTCTGCCGCTCAGTAGCACTTAGACCCACCCCGAAGTCATTGGGCGCAACATTGACCATCCGCTGACGGGCCTTGCCCAGGTCACCCTTCACCGCGTACCGCGCCGCCGCCACCTCACGACCGGTAATATCCGAGGCCCCGTTCTCATGCCGAGAGATCGCCAGGGCCAGAGACTTCCTATCGCCTCCCCCGTAGAACTCCCCGCCATCGGTGTACAGGTTGTAACTCACGTCCGGGCGCCGCCCACCCACGGTCTGCGTCCGGATCACCAACGTCGAATCCCCCGACACCGGGCCGCTCGAGGCCGTGATAAACGTGGCCAGGCTGATCAACGGGGACTCCACCACCGGTGCCGCCGAAGCCGCCCCGGGCGAGGCTGTCCCGGGCGACGACGCGGGCGGTGACGCCGTGACCACAAGCACCAACGCCGCCGCCGCCGCGACCGCGCTGAGCCCGGCACCCAGGCCGACCTTTCCCCTGATACCCCAGCGCCCGAACCCACGCTTCCCCACCCGAGCAGATCCCTTGCCCCGCATCGCATCCACCTCTGTCACCGAAGCCAACCTTGTCTCAGTAGCCGATCCCAGCTGGGACGCCGACTCGGCGATGACGGCCCGCAGCACCGCCCGCGACCGCTCATACGCCTCCGGACGCCAAGACGTCACCTCCAGCTCACGACCGAGCAGATCCATCTCGTCCACGTTCATTTGCTCCCCTTCACACTGTTGAATTCGATCAAAAGCGCCGCCACTTCCGGCGCCCCCCGCAACGTCGTACGGGCCTGATGCAGCAACCGCCGCGCCGTCCCAGCCGGTATCCCCAGCACCCGCGCGGCATCGGCAACACTCAGGTCCTCCCCGGCAACCAGGGTCAGCACCTCTCGCTCCTCGTCCTTGAGCCCCGCCAGGGCTGACCGCAGCACCGTGCTGGTGTCCACCCGCACGTCCACCGCCGGCCAGGGATCCCACTGGCTCTCCAGACCGGCCAGGTCCGCCAGGTCCGGGGCCAGATCCTCGGCCGGCCGGGACCGCCAATAACGCCGCATCCGGTTCAGCGCGATCGTGTACAACCACGGCCGCGCCTCAGCGAACGACTGGTCATACGTCCAGCGAGACTCAAAGGCCGCGACCCACACCTCGCCGAGCAGATCCTCAGCCACCTCACGCCCTACCCGCCGCTCCAGGTACGCCCCGATCGCCACCTCATGCCGACCGATCACCTCCATGAACGCTTCTCCACCATCAGCCAGCGATCTACCGATCAAGTCCGCATCCGACGTCATGGCCCTCCTTGGCACTGTTCTGGTGTCCACACCCGGTAATAGTCAATCGACACCCAAAGCGTTCAGCCCTCGAACCCAGCGAACCCACACCCCAGCCCTGAGACCCCACACAGATCATCGACAACCGGACCATCAGACCAGGTCAGATGGCAATGCCGGGAGGGCGTGTAGAAATAACGATGTAACTCTCCGAAATGAATATGCACTGTGAGTGACACGAAAATGGAGATTGAGACGGAGATGGTGATCTCGCTGGTGGCGCGAGGTATGAGTACCGGGGATGTGCAGGCGCATCTGGCGGAGGTGTACGGGTCGAGCGTGTCGCGTCTCAAAACAGGAACCGCAGGCGTCAAACAGCCGCCACGCCGAACACCCACTCACCGACCTTGATCAACTTAGGCTTCACGGCATTGCGCCAAGGCCTCCCGAGGAGATCCGAACTGGCATTCCGGGGCATCAGCTGCGCCACGGGGGCGCCGGTCGGGGTCGCGGATCTGGTTGTGAACACCGGTACCGCCAACCTGATCGTCGACCTCACTACGGGAAGGACCACTCCGGCCACCAGCACCACCCAGGTCTGGTGTGCCACGCAGGGCTCCGGCGTACTCGTGAGTTGTCCGGGTTATGTGAGTCCGTGGAGGCACCAGAACTCGGACTCCTTTGCTGACGGCATCGTGATCTACGCGACGACCACCAGCATCGTTGCTCTGCGCCCCCCACCCACCTCATAACCCTTGCGCGAACTAGCACGACGGCGCCTGAGACGGCGGAGGCGAGTTGGGGCTCCTCAGCGGCCTGGTATCGAAGATCGAATATGAGTCGTGGATCCAGGCTCATCGGCGACGACGCAGGTCGCCAACTACTCGTACGACGAAACCGGGCACCTGCGTGCGGGATGGGAGCCCCGAATCATCCGGCGAAGAAGACGCGCTACAGGTAGGACACCAATGGCCACCCGTTGGCAGTTACGCGGATGGACCCCAACACGTTCATCACCACGACCCAGGCCGTCGCATATGGGATCGGAACTGGGCTACCCGACCTGGCTTTCAACGCCGCCCTGCCCAAGCAACCACCACTGCCCACCGGAATTGCCAAGCTTGATGGGAGTGGCATCGAACTGCTTGACCGTCATCTGCAAAACGAGACCGAGCACCGGCGCAAGGCTGGAGCCGACTGCGGCGACCGCTACCACCTGGACGGTCTGATCGGTGACCAGCGATCGCAAGACCTCAGCGAATCGAGGCAGCCGCGCGGGATCGCGCCCAATCGGTGCCCCGATCCTCTATGCGGCGGCACCTCTGGCGCTGTTCAGGCCAGCGCTCTGGGGATCCTCGTCGCTTCCCTGCCACCATGCATCGTCCTCGGGGTCCGGATCAGCGGCGGCAATTCCCGCGACGATATCCAAAACCTCCGTAGAAAGCTGGTTTCCGGCCTCGTCGTGTGCGAGCCAAACCACCCACCGGCCGATCTCAGCGCCCCCGAGCACTTGCGCTCGTTCGACAACTGCGAGCAGCAACTGGGGGTCCAAGCCGGCTCCAGCGACCCCCCGCAGGACAGCGCAAACGTAGGCCGCCGACGTTCCAAAAGGCATGCATAGCAGTAGTTGCGCGAAGCGTGAAGGCTGTTGCTTCGTCAAATTTTCGAGGACCTGGCTCTGCTGTGACGCGTCGCCCACCCATCGGCGGCCTGGTTCCCCCCACCCATCGGTATCCCCGTGTTTGGCCATCGCGCGCAGCCATTGGGCATCGTTCATCCTGCCAGCCCGGTTTTCGGGGATAGGTGCCGGGATGAATCCACTCATCATCGGACTCGGTTCGGGGACATCGTCACAGAGAAATTTCCGACGCAGCTCGGCGACTCGCTGCTGGGTCCGATCCGGCCGTCGCTTCGGGTCAAGTCCGTTGAGCAGGCCCAGCTCGGCCCATCCTCGCCACCTCAGCCCGGCGTAGGTCCGTTCCCGGCGGGTCGTGTAATACAGCAGGGAATCGACCAGCCGCTCAAGGTTTTCCGGAGAACAGCGGGCACTGGCCGCGGCGATCAGTTCACGCGATACCCAGTGGCGGGCCTCCTC
>JANNPJ010000469.1:0-12130 GCA_031400005.1 Kineosporiaceae bacterium
CCTCCTGCATCGGCAAGGCCGCCGGAACCTCCGCTGTGGAGGGCCCGACCGCGTTCAAGGCCAACGACGGGGACACCTCCGGATCGAAGTACTACCTGTTCGTCGACGAGTTCGGCGGCCGCGGCTACATCCCGCTGGGCACCAACGACCTGAACACCCCGGCCTGGAAGGTCCCGGCCAGCTACTCCCTACCCGCCAGCCCACGCCACGGCACGGTCCTGCCGGTCACTCAGGCCGAACTGGACAAGCTCACCGCCTCTGTCCCCGCTCCCCCGACCCCGCTGCCAGCTACCGCCGACGGCCTGGTCGCCCGCTACAAGCTGGACCAGACCACCGGGACCACGGTCGCCGACTCCTCCGGCAACAACAACAACGCCACCCTGGCCGGGGGCACCACCTGGGCCGACGGAAGCCTGACCTTCGGCGGCAGCAACGGGCACATCAAGCTGCCGGACAACGCGATGGCCGGGATGGAAGCCATCACCGTCTCCACTGACGTCTGGGTCGACAGCGACCAGCAGAACCCATACTTCCTCTGGGGCATGGGCAACACCGGCATGGACGGGGTTGGCAAGGGCTACGTCTTCAGCACCGGTGACAGCAGCTACCGGGCCGGGATCGCCTCGGGTAACTGGACCACCGAGCAGGGCACGCAGACCAGCAGCGCGCTCAAGCGTGGCTCGTGGAAGAACGTCATCTACACCGTGGGCGGCGGCAAGGCGACGCTCTACCTGGACGGTAGGCAGGTCGCCCAGAACACCGCCGTCACCCTCACCCCCGGCTCGATCGGGAACGGCGTCACGAAGGCCAACTACATCGGCCGCTCGGTCTACACCGCCGACAAGTACTTCAAGGGCAAGATGCGCGACTTCCGGATCTACAACCGGGTGCTGTCCGGTGGCGAGGCGGCCGAGATCGGCGCCGACCCCACGACCGTGTCCGCGGTGATCCTGGACAGCTTGAAGGTCCCGGCACTGATCGACAGCGATGCCAACACGATCGTGCTGCCGGTGAAGCCGGGCACCGACCGGACGAAATTGAACCCGGTCTTCACGGTGACAGGTACCTCGAAGGTCACCGGCGCCGAGGCTGGCGACTACTCCGGAGTCCGCAAGATCACCGTGACCAGCGCGACCGGGGCCACCCGGACGTACACGGTCACCAGTCGGGTGATGCGCTCGCCAGTGCTACCCGGGCTGAACGCCGACCCGAATATCGTCCGCTTCGGTGACAAGTACTACATCTACGCCACCACTGACGGCTTCGACGGCTGGTCGGGCACGACGTTCAAGGTCTGGTCGTCCACCGACCTGGCTAACTGGACCGAGCACAACACGATCCTCGACCTCGCCGACGTGTCCTGGGCGCACACCAACGCCTGGGCGCCGACCGCCGCCTACGCGAACGGGAAGTACTACTTCTACTTCAGCGCCGCCGGCAACATCGGGGTCGCGACCTCTGACTCGCCGCTCGGCCCGTTCAAGGACTCCGGAGCGCCGCTGATCGACCGGAAGGACTACAACAACGCCCAGCAGATCGACCCGGGAGTGTTCACCGACGACGACGGGAAGAGCTACCTGTACTGGGGCAATGGCACGGCCTACGTCGCGCCGTTGAACGCGAACATGACCTCGATCGACGTCGCGAAGCGGCAGACCATCACCGGGCTCACCGACTTCCGTGAGGGCCCGTTCATGAACAAGCGGAAGGGCATCTACTACCTCAGCTACGCCATCGACGACACCGGCAGCGAGAACTACCGGGTCGGCTACGCCACCTCCAGCTCCCCGATGGGACCGTTCACGGCAAAGGGTCTGATCCTGACCAAGGACCCGGCGCTCGGCATCCTCGGCCCGGGGCACAGCTCGATCGTCCAGGTGCCCGGCACCGATGACTGGTACATCGCCTACCACCGCTTCGCGATGCCCGGCGGCAACGGCTTCAACCGTGAAACCACCATCGACCGGCTCTACTTCGACACGGCCGGTGCGATCACCCCGGTGATCCCGACGCTGGAGAGCATCGACCCGATCGGCTACACCGCAGTCCCGCCGCAGGCGTCGATCTCCCAGGCCGGAACCGATGGCTGGTACGGCTTCGGAGCCACGCTCACGCTCAGCGGGGGTGCCGGTAACACCAGAATCGAGTACGCGATCGGAGACGGCGCGTGGACGACCTACACCGAGCCAGTACCGCTGAAGGCGGGCTCGTACACCGTGCGATACCGGGCCCTGGGCGCGAATCAGGTCTACAGCCCGATCGGGTCGCTGGCCGTGAAGGTCGATCCGGAACCGCCGATGTCCGCGGTCGAGGTGACGACGGATAAGCAGGTGTCGACCGTGACGCTCTCCGCCAAGGACGCCGCATCCGGGGTGGCCTCGATCAGCTACCGGGTGGATTCCGGCCCCTGGCAGGTCTACTCGGCGCCGTTCACGCTGACCGGCATCCACCAGCTCGCGTTCTTCGCCACCGACAAGGCGGGTAACGTCGAGACCACGCAGCAGGTTGCCGTGCCTGCGAAGGCAGACACGACACCACCGGCGGTCACCGCGACCACCGATCCGCAGGACCCGAACGGGAAGAACGGCTGGTTCACCCAGGCGGTGAACCTCATCGTCACGGCCACCGACCCCTCCGGCATCGCGTCCCGCGAGTACCGGATCGACGGCGGCCCGTGGCGGGGCTACACCAAGACCACCGCGCTGCCGGTGGGTTCGATCACCGTGGACTACCGGGCCACCGATAGCGAAGGCAACGTGTCAAAGATCGACACGATCAAGGTGAAGAGCGACCCGTACAAGCCGACGGTGGACGCCGAAACAGACGGCGCCACGGTCACGCTCACCGGGCAGGACAAGCACTCTGGGGTGGAGAAGATCTCCTACCAGGTGGACGACGGTGCGTGGCACACCTACAACGGGCCGATCGTGGTCACCGGCGAAGGTAAGCACAAGGTCTCGTACCGGGCGTTCGACAAGGCCGGCAACGAGAGCGCGACCAGCAGCGTGAAGATCAAGATCCCCTGATCTGATCTGATCTGAATCAGATCGATGGCCCGGCTCTGGAGCGGCGACAGTCGCTCCAGGGTCGGGCCATTAGCGTTGCGGGAAGAGCAGAAACATGATGAGGGGCCAGTTTTCGTCTGATCCGAGCTACGCGTCAGCGATCCGACCCACCGCATACAACTCGCGTTCTGCCTGCATCCAACTGTCCAAGCCTCCCCGTGCCCCGGGGGACGCCGCAATGTCCCGAGCGCGCGCAGCGACCAGGTCACGCTCAGCTCGGATCTCCCATTCGGCCTGTAGCCAGTTCTCGATGTCACCGCCCATCGGGCGCGACTGCGAGATGTTCTCGGCCCGCGCCGCAATCGCCTCCTCCCGTTCAGCCCTGATCCAATTATCGAAGTCGCTGCCCGCCTGCGGGGAACGGGAGATCTCCTCAGCCCGCCGGGCAACAGCGACCCGGTCTACCGGGCGCACCCAGTTGTCGAAGTCGCGGCTGTTCGTGTTCCGGGCTTTGGGCTGGCGACCGTCATCGTCGTCCCGGTCATCGGCGTTGCTGATGCCGAGCAGGCCTTCAAACATCTGCTGCTGCAACCGCAATACGTTCGCACCGAGCTCGAACATTGAGGTAACCATTTTCGTGATGTCGAGCGTCGGTAGGTCGACCGCGGGAATGCCCAGCGCGGGTAGGTCGAGTGCGGGGATGGAGCCCTTGCGAGAAGTGATTTGGCTCCGGAGCCGCGGGGTTTCGACGCCGTCGTGGTCTCGGGATGCGACGTCGCTGTCGCGGTTCATCGAGGACTGCTGCGGGTAGTTTTGTGTCATGGCGCTCCCTAGGGGCGAATGGACGCTCGGTAGACTATGATCAACGTAGCGTTACATTTCATACGCTACGCGGACATCCAAGAGCTAGCAACAACAGGTGCCTTGATGACGTCGGACCCCGTAGCCGCCGCAGCTGTCCTCATCGAGGGCATCGTTCCCGTCGATGCGGTTGAGGCGCACCATCAGAATCTGGCGTCGTCCTGGATTGCCTCTACCAGCGACATCTTCCGGAGAGTGAAACCGCGGACCCCGGATCCGCACCTGGTGTCTTACGCCGTCCTGGTCGATCGTCAGCGCCGCCGCATTCTCCTCGGCGAGCATCGTTTGGCCGGTCTGTGGCTGCCCCCCGGAGGACATGTCGAACCGGGAGAGCACCCGGTCCAGACCGTGCGTCGTGAAGCCCACGAGGAACTCGGTATCGACGTCGAACCGCTCGATGGTGACACCGCTCCCTGCTTCATCACCTGGACCATGACCAGAGGCCCCGATCCTCATACGGATGTCAGCCTGTGGTTCCTGCTACGAGGCGACCTGAATCAGTCCCTGCGCTGGGACCGTGGCGAATTCGCCAGCGTCCAATGGTGGTCCGTGGATGAACTGCGGACCGCTCCCGCTCACCAGTTCGACCCCCACCAGGCCCGTTTTCTGAACAAGCTGGAGACCTTGGCGATCTAGAACCCGAAATGCGGCGAAAACCAGTTGCTTCCAGCGCTCGCCGTCCGCGATGCTTCCCGCATGACTTTCTGACGGACTTCTCCCGATCCAGTGCCAGGTGCGGCGCTGTCGATCCGCACGTTCACCGTGCCCTGATATCCGTCGTCCGTCGTAGAGGAAACACGTGTCTTTCACCCTAGCTACCGTCGAGGTGTTCGCCTCGCCGCAGAGTTGGATCGAGTCCGACGCCATCGAGCAGTGCCGCCAGGTGGCGGCCTTCGCGGGCATGCTTAACGTCGCCGGGATGCCGGACCTGCACCCCGGAAAGGGCGCCCCGGTGGGCGCGGCGATGGCTTCCAGTGTTCTTTACCCACACCTCGTCGGCTCCGATATCGGCTGTGGCATCGCGGTGTTTCCGGTAAGTCTGCGGCGCGCCGTCCCGGAGCGTCTCGCCCGCCGCTTCCCGAACCTCGACATCCCTGCGGAGCCCGACGACCCGGCGTGGGAAACCGTTGACATCGCGGCTTTGGGCGGCGTCCTGGACGGATTCGGGACCGTGGGCCGAGGTAACCACTTCGTGGAGCTCGCCCGGATCGAGGTCATCCATGACCAGGACCACGCGGACCGGCTCGGGCTGGTGCCCGATGACCTCGTCCTGATCGTGCACAGCGGGTCCCGGGGGCTGGGGGAGCGCATCCTGCGTTCCCACACCGAGCAGTACGGTGCGGGTCCTGCTGCCGACCCCGGAGCGTACTTGGCTGCCCACGACGCGGCGGTGCGTTGGGCCGGCCTGAACCGGCGGATGATCGCCGCGCGGGTCGGCCAGGCGCTAGGGGCCAGGATCGGCGAGCCCGTCGTCGACCTGAGTCACAACCTCGTCGAGATTCGAGACGGCCACTACCTGCACCGCAAGGGGGCGGCACCGGGTGACGGCAGGGATGTCCTGGTCGCCGGCACCCGCGGAACTCGATCCTGGATCGTGGCTGCACATGCCGGTGCCGAGGCGAACTTCTCCGTCGCCCACGGGGCCGGACGCAAGATGTCCCGAGCAGATGCCCTGCGCCGCGGCCTCGCCAAACACACCGTGGCAGACCTGCGGCGTACCCCGCTCGGCTCGATCGTGATCTGCGGAGACCGCCAACTGCTCTTCGAGGAGGCCCCTTCGGCCTACAAGCGGATCGAACAGGTCATTGCGGACCTGGTCGCGCACGGCCTCGCGACACCGGTGGCCACGACTGTGCCGCTGATCACCTACAAGACGCCCGATCATCACGTCGACCCCGCCCAACCCGCGGGGCGATCCGGGGGTGCGGATCGGGACGGTCGCCGCCGGCGCGGGGGACGGAAACCATGAGTTTCGAGGAGATTGGGCTGCTGCTGTCGGCCGGCCGGGGACCGCAGGAGTGCGCCTGGGCCGTGACCGAGTTGGTGCGCCGGCTGGAACTGGAGGCCGCTCGGCTCGGCGTGACGGTGCGCTGCCTTCGGGGCGTGCCCGGTGCGGTCCGCGGTACCCACCGATCGGTGCTGCTCCAGGTGAGCGGTCCGGGGGCGATCCGGTTCGCGCGGTCCTGGTCCGGCACCCTGTGCTGGCAGGCCCCCAGCCCCTACCGGCCCGGGGTCGCCCGGAAGAACTGGTACGTCGTCTCCGAGCCACAGGAAGCGGACGCCGACCGCACGGCTTTCTCGGTGGGCGACGTCGATCTGGTGCCCTGCCGCACGGGCGGTCCCGGGGGTCAGCACCGCGACAAGGCCAGCACCGCGGTGCGCGCCACCTACCGTCCGACCGGGGCCGTGGTTGTCGTCGACACCGAACGGCGGCTCTCCGACAACCGCCGCCTCGCCCTCGACCTCTTGCGACAACAACTCGAGCAGGGTGACGCCGAAACCGAGCGTGCTGCAGAGGTCACCCGGTGGCGCACCCACGATCAGTTGGTGCGGGGTAATCCCACCCGGACGGAGCGGCCGTGATTGAAACGCAGCGCTGAAACGCCTTGAGGATGAAAGAGATAGCGTATGTCGAGTCATCGAGATTGCGCAATTCATCCAACTAAGGACAAAACACATGTCGTTCATCATCGCCATCATTGCCGGTCTGATTATCGGCTTGATCGCGAAGCTCGTCCTGCCGGGTAAACAGGACATTCCGATCTGGCTGACCATCATCCTTGGCGTGCTTGGAGCCATCATCGGCAACTTCGTCGCGGGTGCTCTCGGTGTCGGAAGCACCAAGGGTATTGACTGGATCCGCCACGTCATGCAGATCGCCGCGGCCGCCGGTCTGATCGCCGTCGTCGCCCCGTGGTGGTCGCAGCGCTCCACGCGCTAATCCTGTCCAGGTTGAGGATTGCCGGTAGCGAGTAATGCGCCGGGCTCCGCCAGCAGGTTCGTCGGTGGAGCCCGGCAGGTTCAGGAAAGACGTCGTCCGTCGATTGCGGTTTTGCGGGTGCGCCGCTCGTTAGTGAGGACGACGGCCACGGCAGGCAGAACGGCGACAGCGGCGAGCAGGCTGAGCCCGGAGAATCCGATACCGGAGACCAGGATCCCGGAGAGCGCGCCGGCCGTGGCTGCGGCCAGGTTCATCAGTAAGTCGGACGTTCCCTGGACCTGCGGACGGTCCCTGGTGGGGACCGATTCGGCGAGTCGGGTGGACGCCGCAATGGTCGTGAATGACCAGCCGAGGCCGAGCAGGATGAGTCCGGCACTGATCTGGGTGGAAGAGTCGCCAGCCGTGGCGGTGATGAGAGTTGCTGTCAAGAGCAGACTTTGGCCCACCAGGATGGCGAGAGTTCGCCCGTAGCGGTCGGCTATCGCACCGGCCACCGGGGAGAGCGCAAACATCCCGGCGATGTGCAGGCTGATGGTCAGGCCGATGACGGTAAGGCTGGTGCCGTGGCCGTGCATATGAACCGGGGTCATGGCCATTACTGCCACCATCACCGCGTGACTGGTGACGATGGTGATGAGAGCGGACAGGGCGCGAGGTGAGGCGCGCAGGGCCGCGAACCCGGAGAGAGCCGGGACCGGCGGTCCGCGGTCTGCGAGCGGGGTGTCTATTTCGCGGGCGGCGAGGAGAGGGTCCGGGCGTAGCGCGAGAGTGAGGACGAGGGCTGCGATCAGGGCGGCTGCGGCGGAGAAGACAAACGGGCCGGAGAGTTCCGGGATGCTCATCCGCCGGGCCAGTGCGGCGCCGGGATGGGTGAGGTTGGGTCCGGCGACTGCTCCGAGGGTGGTCGACCAGACGACCAGGCTGAGGGCTCGTGCGCGGCTGGCAGCGGGAGCGAGGTCGGTGGCGGCGAAGCGGGATTGCAGGTTCGCCGCGTTGCCCGCACCCATCAGCAGCAATGCGCAAAGCAGCACGGCAAAAGATCCGGTTGTTGCGGCGAGAACGGCGGTCGCGGCACCACCGGCAGCCAGCAGCCAGCCAGTGGTGAGGGCAATGCGACGGCCGTGGCGTTGCGCGGCGGCAGCCAGGGGCAGCGCCCAGAGCGCGGCGCCGAGGGTGGTGAAGGTGGCGGCCATCCCGGACAGGGCTGCTGAACCGGAGATGTCCTCGGCGAGTAGGGCGCCAACCGAAACGGATGCGCCGACCCCGATTCCGCCGATCACCTGTGCGGCCGAAAGAACGGCCAGGGTACGGGTCTGTGCGGCCGCTTGGGTGGTGGAGTTCACTTGCCGAGCCCTTCTGGTCCTGGCTCGAAGGTTCGGTTCATCAGCGCAAGGTTCGCGTCCAGGTAGCGGCGTTCACCGGTACGCACGCCATGCGCCAGATCCTCCAGCAGCGCGCACCGCGCGTAGAAGGCCGCCCGCTCGCGGTGGGTGTCATCGAATGGGTGCGAATACCCTTCCAGAACAGCGTGATACACCTGTGGACCGAGATCTCGCAGGATCAGCGCCAGGTCGTAGGCCGGGTCGGCAATCGATGCATCAGACCAGTCGATCACTCCGGTGAGCATGCCGGTGTCCGGGTCAACCAGCAGGTGCTCGGCACCCAGGTCGTTGTGGCAGAGGGTTAGCGTGTCAGGTCGTGCCGGGGGAGTGCGGGCGAGGAAGTCCTCCACCGCGCGGCGCTGCCTGCCGTCCAGGCGCGCGGCGACATCGCGGTAGTCGTCCGCGGTATCCGCCAGCCAGACCGTGAGCGGCTCATTGTCCACCGGCACCAGGTTACGCACCTCGGCGATCGGGACGGCGTGCAGTCGGTCGAGCAGCCCGGCCAGCGGCGCCGCGAGCCGCGCCGACCCGTCCACTGGGTATTCACGCAGCGGGACGCCAGGCAGCAGGCGGTAGGCCAGCGCACCCGCCGCCGGGTCGGTGAACACCGGTTCCGGTACCGGCACCGGGCTGATCCGGCCGACAATGGCCAGCAGTGCGCTCTCGTGCCGGACCGCCGTGGCACGCAGCAGTGGATCGGGCTCCTTACGGATCCGGACGACCAGGTCGCCGCCCACCAGGAACACCTCGTTCTCCAACCCAGCACCGAACCACTCGATCGGGCTGTCTCCGGCTTCGGGCAGGCGTCGCTGGACGAGTTTGCGAACGCCGTCCAGTGGGTTGCTCGGCTCGCTCACGGTGAAAGATAACTCGACGCCATCACCGCGTCGCCAACCAGCCGGATTGAACCGGCAGACTGGACAGGACGTAGGAGCCAGTGGGCAGCTACCCGATCGCCCCGCGCGGAGAGGATGAGGTAAGCATTTTGACGTCGGACCGTGGTCGGTTGGTCGGCCTGGATGGACTGCGTGGATTGGCTGCGCTGTACGTGGTCATGTTCCACTGCTGGCTCTATACCATGCCGAAGTATCCCGCCAACTCCGGTCCGGTGTGGCTCGGCTGGTTGTTGTACGGGCGGCTGGCAGTGGTCTTCTTCCTGATGCTTTCCGGATTCTCCCTCGCCATTTGGGCTGCTGCGAACGGGTGGCAGTTGGGCGGCCTGAAGCGGTTCCTGCAGCGGCGTGCCTGGCGGATCCTGCCGCCCTACTGGGCCGCCCTGATCTTCAGTTTGGTCATCTCCTGGGCCATCGTTCCCGGCTCGCGATTCGGTCCGCCGACCGGTGAAACGGTCGTCGTCTACAGTTTGTTGCTCCAGGACATCTTCTGGGCGCCGACGCCCAACGGGGCCTTCTGGTCGATCGGTATCGAAGCCGAGCTGTACCTCGCCTTTCCGCTCCTGCTGTTGATCCGCCGTCGGCTGGGTGCGGTGGTCCTCCTCGCCGCCATCACGCTGCCGGTGATTGCGCTGGGCTTGCTGGCCGCGAACGGGAACCCGGTCGAGGGCTCGAACGGACTCACCCCGCATCTGGCTCCGGTCTTTGCTGCGGGTGTGGTCAGCGCCGGCGTGATCGCTGCCCGAGACCGGGTTCGCAACCTGCCCTGGCATTGGCTGGCCGCGCTCGCCGCCGCTCCGGTGGTGCTGCTGATGGTTGTCAAGGGTTCGGTCTGGGTCGTGAACCATTACTTCTGGATCGATCTCGCGGTCATCCCCGCGATGGCGATGCTTCTGGTCGCCGTGGCCACCGGCCGACCCGCGGCGCTGGTGTGGTTGCTGTCCACCCGCCCGGTGACCAGCCTCGGCTCCTTCTCGTACAGCCTGTATCTCATTCACCTGCCGATCATCCTGGTGATCAGTCGCAGGATCGCTGGGCACTTTGTCGAGCGTGGCCTGCCGGCGTTCTGGTTCACGCTGATCCTCGGGGTGCCGATCTCGTTGATCGCAGCGCGGCTGTTCTCGATGGTCTTCGAGATACCGTTCCAGCGGTACCGGTCCTGGAACGCTCTGGTCTCGGCCGCGCGCAGCTACCGCGGAGGCGAGCAGGAACAGCTCACCCAGACCCCACCTGCGCTGTCCGGAAGCGTCCGCGAACCCTGATCGCCGATCTATCACCGCAGGTGGGACGGCGGACCCAGGATGTGGCGGACGGCCGAGCCGATCGTGCGCAGCGCTTCGCGGCGGGACAGCCCGGCGGTCACCGCGGCGTCCACCAGGGGCTGTAGCTCGAGAGTGCCGTTCTCGACGGCGCGGCAGGCCGCCCAGAAGGTGCCGGCGTTGCGCTGGCCCTCGGGAAGCCGGGACACCCAGCGGGCCAATGGCTCGATGCTGACTGGCGTGGTGCGCCGGGTCGGTGGCGGTGACGGTGTGGGCGATGGCGCCAGGATTTCGCGGACGGCGGCCCAGTCCAGCCAGCCGTGCGGTCCCTGACGGCGGCGAAGGAGCAGGTAGGGGCGGCCGCCGACGACGGAGGGCGGTACCAGGACGTATCCGCCGCTGGCCTTGAAGTCGAGGTGCGCTGCGGGGAGCCGGGCGCTGGGTTGTCGAGTGCCGATGAAGTAGGCGTGCATTCCCCCCGAGGGGGTGCGGACGATGTGCGAGTGGTGATCCACGAGCCCGGCTCGCACAAGGTGGTCGAAGGCGGGGTAGCCCGAACCGCTGGGGCGCAGGTCGACGTCGAGAACGTCATAGGACGCCACGCCGGTGGGGACGGCGAGGTTCGCGGACGGCGT
This sequence comes from Kineosporiaceae bacterium, assembly GCA_031400005.1. GTDB lineage: Bacteria > Actinomycetota > Actinomycetes > Actinomycetales > Kineosporiaceae > JANNPJ01. The sequence goes on from JANNPJ010000469.1 coordinate 10,977, forward strand.
CCGGTTCCACCAGGCGTGGATCTGGTCCTGGTCAGTGGTGGCATCGAGCAGGCCATGGGTGGTGAGCGGCCGCTTGGCGTCCGGGACGCAGGGAAACACGGGATGACCGGCGCTGGCCCGCTGCAAGGCAGTGCTGAGCAACTGAGCAGGATCGGGTTCGGTGAGCATCGGGTGGCCTCCTCCGCCCCGCCGTTCATCTGCCCTTCGAACATATGTTCCCCCGAAGAGCCGCTCGTGTCACGGGATGTCGATCTCGATGGTCCCGGTGATCTGATCGCCGCCGGTGGCGGCGATCAGATTGCCCTCGCCGTCCAGAGCCTTCCCCGTCAGCCTCCAGTGGTAGCTGCCGGGCGCCAGGCGGGCTCCCTTGGACGAGCGCCCGTTCCAGGAGAAGCCGCGCACGCTGCCGTCCGACGCAGCGTTCTTCAGGGTCGCCACGGTCTTGGACCGGGAGTAATTGGTGATCTTCAGGGTCGCTGACCGCAGTGGTTTGGTGACGTCGAATTGCGGTGCCCAGGTGTCCTGGAACCCGTCCCCGTCCGGGGTGAATCCGAGCGGCGTGAACCCAGCGATGAGCCGAGGAGCGTACTTGGGGCTGAATGGCAGCCGGCTCAGCTGAAAATCCGGGGAGAGGTCCCGGGAATCGATCCGCACGTCACGGGCGACGAGGTGATCATCGACTGCGATCATCTGGGAGGTGTCCGGCAGGGTCACCGGAACCGATGTCGCCGACGTTAGGTCGAGTACGTGGTCCTTGCCGTCGATCCAGGTCAGGGTGCCTTCGCTGAGGAAGATCTGAGTCAGGGTGTCGCTGTGGGTGGGAACGATGCGGGTGCGGTGGGTGCGGAGGTTCCTGACCTTGATCTGGCTGCCGCAGCTCGAGGCCCACGCCGCCAGCTCTCCCCAAATCGACACCAGTGGATCCTGTTCGCAGCCTGCTGGGATGGTGGCGAGCCTGGTGTGGGAACTGGACTCGGCATTGTCGAGCCAGATCTTCGCCTGCAGATCGGCCCCGACCTGGGAGTAAATAACCTCTGAGCCGAAGAGGTCGTCCGGTCCGTTGGTCAGCCCGGCGGATGTGGGCTTGGTGTAGATCCGCTCGCCGTCCGGGCGGAACACCTTTCCGCCGATCAGCGTGTACGGCCCGGAGACGT
>JANNPJ010000474.1:0-58414 GCA_031400005.1 Kineosporiaceae bacterium
ACCCCGGTCAGGTCCGGCTCATCGGACGAAATCCGGTGCATCACCGCAACCATGTGCGGGGCCTCGAAGGGTGCCTGCCCAGTGGCCGCATAGGCAATCACTGACGCCCAGGCGAACAGGTCCGTGGCCGGGCCGACCCGCTCGGCCCGCAGCTGTTCCGGCGCCATGTACGCCGGGGTACCGAAGATCCGACTGGTCACCGTGGTCTCGGTGGACAGATCGCGGGCGATGCCGAAGTCGATCACCCGCGGGCCGTCGTCAGCGAGCATCACGTTCGCCGGCTTGAAGTCCCGGTGCACCACTCCGGCCTGGTGGATCGCGGCCAGGGCGGTGGCGGTGCCGATCGCCAGCCGGTGCAGGGTGGCGCCGGTCAACGGCCCGCGGCTCTGGACGCGCTGTTGCAGCGACGGTCCGTCGATGAACTCGCTGACGACGTACGGCGAGGGCCCGTCCAGCTCGGCGTCCAGTACCTGGGCGGTACAGAACGGCGCCACCAGGCGAGCCGCGGCGACCTCCTTGACGAACTGCTGCCGGGCCCGGTCGTCCTGGCGCTCGAAACGCAATTGTTTGATCGCCACCCGCTCACCGGACGGCGCGGTCGCCAGGTAGACCACCCCCTGGCCGCCCGCGCCCAGACGGCTCACGACGTGATACCCGGCGATCCTTTCGGGATCACCGGGTCGCAGATCCGTCGCATCGGCCACCGCGCCATACTGCCTCACCAAGCTCACGGCATGGCTATCGAGCGGAGATCGTGCACCGATTGATACCGGTTCAGCCCCTCATGTTTAGGCTTCCGCGCTCCAGTCACCCATCATCTGCTGAGTGGAGGTGTCCTGCGCCGCGCCGAGCACCGGATGGAGGTCCAGGGCGGGCGAGTAGCGACTCGCCAGCGTCTCCCGGCCGAGCGCCTCGGCCATCGCCCGGACGTAGTGCGGTGCACCGCCGCAGCAGATACCCACATATCCGACCCCCAGGGCTGCCGCTTGCCGGGCGAACTCGGCCATCTCGAACCGGGTATGCGCGAACGGCTCGAGCGCGATGGGGAACGCCCGGCTGCCGTCGGCGTATGTCAATGACTCGAACGCGGGAGTACTGGCGTCAGTGCGGTAGGGCACCGGCTGAGCGGCGATCGGGATGTCGACCGCGGCTCGCAGGCGCTCCAGCAGGGGCAGCATCGTCGCCGGTCCGCGCGAGCAGTTCAGCCCGACGACCGCAGCGCCGTGATCGGCGAGCACCTTGCAGGCCTCGACGTAGTCGTACCCGTCATACGTGGTGGCGTCTTTCACGCTGGCGAAGGTGACCATGGCCGGAAGACCGAGCTCCTGGCAGACGTCCAGGCCGATCAGCGCCTCGCCGACGAAGTCGTTGGTTTCGGCGATGACGAAGTCGATGCCTTCCTCGACCGCCCAGCCGAGTTGCTCGCGGTACTGCTGCCGGACGACGTCCCCTGACCGTTTCGGATCGGCTGGGTCGTAAGACCAGGTGTTGCAGATGTTTCCCGCGACGAGAGCAGCACCTTCGGCGGCTATCTCGTTGGCTATTCGCACCGCCTGCCGGTTCAGCTGCTCCAATTCACCGTCCCGACCGACGTCCTTGAGCTTCTCCCGGTGCGCGTAGTAGGTGAGTGCCACCATGACATCCGCACCGGCTCGGAGGAACTCCCGATGCAACTGCCGCAGCGCATCTGGATCGTCGAGGATGACTTCGGGAACGTACGGACCTGCCTTGATGTACCCGCGACGCTCCAACTCGAAGACGTAGCCCTCGGCCCCGATGATGACACCATCGGACAAGCGCTGCTCGAAGGTCCGCGATGAGGGCCTGGCCATGACTATTTCCCTTCCAAGGCAACGGATTCGGGATACTTGACGGTGGTGAGAGGGACGTCGAACCGGATCGGATCGAAGCGACTGATGTCGTACACCGTGCCCTCCCGGCAGGCGAGCTCGAACAGCACCCGGCCTACCCAGGGAGAGAACTTGTATCCGGTGCCGCGCCAACCGACGCCCACGAAGATGTTGCTGAAACCCGGTACCGGCCCGAGGACGAAGTCATCGTCGTCGACCAGGTCGTAGTCACACTGGTCGACATCGGTGACGTCGGTGACCTGCGAGCCCGCGAGGCCGGGTAGGCATTCTTCAATGAAGCCGGCAATGCCGTCGATCGCGCTGATCCCGCCACCGTTGAGCGGCATGTCCGGCGGGTTGTAGTAGCCGATCTTCACCGCGTCGATCAGGCCCTCAACGATCGGGTGCAGGTAGATGCCGGTGTCGAGGTAGGCGATGACGGGCATCACGTCAGAAGTGAACAGGTGGCGGACGCCGGGTGGTGGCACGAGGTACTTGGCATCGCTCGGTCGATCCTTAGTGATCGGGATCTGCAGCGAGCAGCCCGGCAGCAGGGCAAGGACGTCGTTCGTCCCGTGCCCGGCAGTGATCACCAGTGAGCGGGCGACGAACTCCCCGACATCGGTAGTGACCCGAACCAGGTCCGCGACGGTGCTGATCCCGGTGACCACCACCTGTTCATGCACCGAGGCCTTGGCCGCCATCAGGGCATCGAGTAGGGCAGCGGTCACGGCCGGCAGGTTCACCAGGCCACCGGCCGGATCCAGGTCGGCGACGTCGGCGCGCAGATACGGGTAGTTCTCCTCGACCCCGGCGGTGTCGTACGACTGCACCGGCAGGCCGAGCCGGCGCAGGACCTCCGTGCTGAGGCGCGCATACGTGGCGTCCAGGTCGGGAGTCACCGAGCTCTTGGCGATGTTCATGCACCCGCAGCGAACGAGCACATCCACACCGGCCTGCGCCTCGAACTCGGTCCACAGCCCGATCGCCTCATCGGCGAGTCGGGTGTAGATCGCTTCGAGGTAATCGCGCCGATAGGACCGGGTGCGACCGTACGACGCGGTCGTAGGGTCACCAATCCGCCCGCGTTCCAGGACGGCTACCCGCTGGTGATGTTGCGAGCCCTGGTAGGCAGTGAACAGGCCCATCACACCGCCACCGATCACGAGCAGATCCAGGACATCCTCGGACAAATCCGGCGGGTTGGTCATGAGATCGTCCCTCCACTGTGTGGTAGCCCATTGCTGGCTAGCGGCAGCGTAGACGTGGCAGGTTACGTCCAGGGTCATTGGCCAAATGACCCGAATGCCCTTCCACCGGCGCGCCGAGATTCCTGCTGCGCGGACCTGGGCTGCTATTTCGTGATTCGTTCGGGTATGTTTACGGCTCCAGCAACACCGAGCCATGGAGGTGAGACCGATTACCGCTAACCAGGTCGGGTGCTCTCACCTCACTCAACGAGCGGATCACCTGACATAGGTGACCCGAGAGAGCGCCCACGGTCATCCCGAAAGGCGCTCTCATGTCATCTTTTCTGTCATTCCCATCGGCCCCGGCTGACCCATTCCCGGCCGATCCACTGCCTGCTGACCCACTGGCTGACCTCGGCATGTCCCAGGTCGTCGCCACGCTCCGGGCCGCCGGTTGCGTCTTCGCGGAGGACGAAGCGCGGCTGCTGATAGCCGAGGCGTTCGCACCGGGCGATCTCGCCGCCATGGTGGCGCAGCGAACCAGCGGGATTCCGCTCGAACACGTTCTCGGATGGGCCGAATTCTGCGGTCTTCGGATAGTCGTGGAACCAGGCGTCTTCGTTCCCCGTCTGCGCACCGAACTGCTCGCCCAGCAGGCCATCACCCTGGCCGCTGGGACGACGGATCGGCCACCAATTGTGGTGGATCTGTGCTGCGGCTCGGGAGCGGTGGCTGCCGCTCTGCTAGCCCTCGTGGATCCGATCGAGTTGCACGCCAGCGATATCGAGCCCGCCGCAGTGCGGTGTGCGCGCCGCAACCTCAGCACCGGCAGGCAACTCGATCGGGTCTACGAGGGAGACCTCTATCAGCCGCTTCCGGTCGCTCTGCGCGGGCGCATCGACGTCCTGATCGCCAACACTCCGTACGTACCCACGGACGCGATCAGGCTGTTACCTCAGGAAGCCCGCATTCATGAACCCTGGGTTGCGCTTGACGGTGGCATGGATGGACTCGACGTCATGCGCCGGGTAATTGCCGAAGCACCCGAGTGGCTTGCGCCAGGCGGCAGCCTGCTCGTCGAGGCCAGCGACGACCAAGCCTCGGAAGCCGTCGAAACATTCGTCCGCCACGGATTTATCACGGAGATAGCCGGTTCGGTTGAGTTGGATGCCACCATCATCATCGGATCCAAACCGGGCAACTGACGCGAATACTTTTTGCGATGGCGGCGGCTGGGCCGGGGTCTCAACCGGCTCGGCCGCTTCCGGGAACGTGGCGGGCGGCCTCGGCGAACACCACAGCCCGCCGTCATGCCGGTTGAGAACCTCGACCTCGGGCTCCCAGCTCTCGTTCAGAAACCCGAGGTACCGTGCCGGGATGGAGGAAAACCGGGCCCGCCGGGTCGTCGACAAGCTGCGCGAGCGGGGCATCGAGGCCCGGATGGAGAGGGCTGGCGTCTATCAGTTCGGGATTTGGATCAGGATCTCCGGCGGCCGGGAAGCGGTGTGGGATACCGATGGCACGGCAGGGCTGGAGGCTCAGGTAATGCGCAACGGGGTGCTGGTCGGCTTCGTCCCCACGATCGCCGGATCCGAGGACTTCGACGAGAACCAGGTGGTCGACGCGATGGCACGCACGGACTACGACCAACCGGTAGCCACGCAGCGGCGCACCGCCCCGGCACCCGCGGCGCCGTTACCGGTCGAGGGCGGCGTCTTCCGTCGATTCCTTGGCGGTTTCAGGCACCGCGACTGACGAGGCCGACGTCGAACGGGGCTGGGCGCAGCTGGGACGGGTGCGTCCCAGCCGCGCCCACTGGACAGCTACCGCGATGGGCGGCGGCCGGCGTTCAGCGCGATCAGGAACTGCCCGCCGCCGGAATCGACACTTGCGGTAACCGGCAACGCCGGCGCGAGTCGGGAGAAACGGTCGACCAGCCAGTCGGCGGTCTGCTGCGCTTCACCGCGATCGGGGCACCGGGCCACGACCTCGCGACCGCCCTTGCGGTCGAGCCGTTCAGCCACCCCTACGAGTGGCGCCGGATCCACAATGAACAGGTGTGTCGGCCAAGGAATCACCGCAGTCACGGCACCCTTCTTGGTGTTGCAGCCGCGGTGCGCGAGGCGCTCGCCGCCAGCAAAGTCTGGCTTGCCCTTGGCCGGCTTCGCCATCCGACTGTCCACGCTCGGGCCGCGGGTGTCGTTGACCGACGTCCTCGGATCCACGGGCTCGTCGCAAACCCAGCATCGCCACCCGTCCCGCTCGGCGACATCCTCGAGCTGGCTCATGCCGGATTACTCAGTGAGTGGATACGCACCTCGCCACCGTAGCGTGAAGACCCCGCAACCCGCCGCACGCACCCGGGGTCAACCGCGCATGACCGCGACCCTGTAGACCTGGACATCGAAGGGCCATTCCAGCACGCACGATGGCTCCGGCAGCCACCTCCACCTGCAGGTATCTCCGTGATCTGCGTGCCTGAGTGGCCCCCCATCACTCGGGGTTGACGGTGCAGGTAGCGCTGGCGCTACCTGCACAGGTAGCTCTACGTACCAGTCAAAGAGTGTTCCCAGCAAGGTAGTTCGATCCGATCTAGGCGAGCAGCCTGGTCACATGCCGTTCACGAGACTCCGGCCCGGGCCGGAACACAGATTCCCAGGTCTAGCAGCTCTGCGAGCGCGATCCGCCATCGCCGTTGGCGTCGGCGTGCTGACTGGACTGTCCGGATGTGCCACCGCCGCGAAGGCCACTCCGGTGACCACGACCTTTCCGATCAGCGAGCCGACCATCGACGTGCGGACGCACGACGTGCCGACGGATCTGGTGGCGAGCGATCGAACTGATATCCGCGTGACTCGCTGGTTCGACACCAAGCTCGCCACCGGCGTCCGGATGACCTGGTCACTGACCGGTCGGACCCTCGACCTGCGCGCCGACTGCACCGGATTCGCCAATTGCGATGCCCGGTTCCGAGTCGAAATACCCTCCAACGTCAAAGTTCTCCGCAATGGCAAGGCGACCAAACTGGGCGCTGGCGGTGACTCGTGATCGCCTCGACTGGCGCCGGCACTCCGGTGCTCGAACTGATCGATGTCGGCAAGGTGTACCGGGACGGGCACCGTGCGGTGGAAGGAATCACGCTGCGCTTGAGCGCGGGCATGCTCGGCCTGCTCGGACCCAATGGGGCGGGCAAGTCCACCGTGATGCGGATCGCCTCAACCGTCACCCGACCCACCGAGGGGCGGGTGCTGTTCGACGGTACGGACCTCGCGCGCGACCCGGACGCGCTGCGCCGGACCCTTGGCTACCTGCCGCAGGATTTCGGCGTCTACCCCAACCTGACGGCGCGCGAGTTTCTCGGCTATCTGGCGGCGGCCAAAGGGCTTTCGGCTCGCTCAGCCCGAGCCCAGGTTGACGACCTGCTCGAGCTCGTCAACCTGAGCAAAGCCGCGAAACGCCCCTTGGGCGGGTATTCCGGCGGGATGTTACGCAGGGTGGGGATTGCTCAGGCCCTGCTTGGTGACCCACGTGTGATCATCGTCGACGAACCGACCGCCGGCCTGGACCCGCAGGAGCGGGTGCGGCTTCGCAACCTGCTCAGCGACCTTGCCGTCGACCGGGTAGTGGTGCTGTCCACACACATCGTCTCGGACGTCGAGTCAGTAGCGGCCGATATCGCGATCGTGGCCGGGGGTCGGCTCCGGCGGCGCGGCACCCCGGAAGACCTGTTGGCCGAGGTGGACGGGCAGGTCTTGGAGGTCACGGTTCCCGCGGCCGACGTACGCGCCGCGCAGGCTCGATATCTGGTCAGTCGAATGGTACGGACGCCGACCGGGGTGCGGCTGCGACTGCTGTCCGCCGTCCCACCCTCGACGACAGCGGTCCGCGCGGTTCCCGATCTGGAAGACGTGTACCTCACCGTCACCTCGGGATCGACCCAGACGCTGCGGAATCCGCAGATCGTGCCACATCGCGGTGTGGCACGATGAGCGGCGTCATGGCTGGCGGTCAGCTGGGTGGGCTGAGCCGACTGAGCCGGGTTGCGGTGGGCGACTTCCTGGACCGGGTACGACGGCCGGTGTATGCCGTGATGCTGTTGGCTGCGGTCGGCCTGGGCTACCTGGCCCTGCCGGATTCGCAGGCTCACTGGACAGTTCTCGACCTGGCCGGCTACCGCGGGGTCTACAACAGCGCGTACGTCGGCATGGCGACCGCCTTGACCGGCACCCTGTGGCTGACCCTCGGTGGCTTCTACGTCGTCCGGAATCCGATTGCCCGAGACGAATTCACCGGCGTGGGCGAGGTGCTCGCCGCGACCGCCCTGCGGACACCGACCTACCTGGGCGCGAAGTTCCTCGGCAATGTCCTCGTCCTGGCCTCGATGGCCGGTGTCTTGGCGATCACCGCCTTGGTGCTGCAACTGGCCCGAGGCGAATCTCGGACCATCGATCCGATGGCACTGCTGCTGCCGTTTGTCGTGCTGACTCTGCCGATGCTGACCATGACCGCGGCGCTCGCGGTCCTGTTCGAAACCGTTCCCCGGCTACGCGGAGGATTCGGGAACGTGGTCTGGTTCGTGCTGGGCCTGATCATCGCCATCGGCGGGCAATCGGCGACGGCACCCCTCGGCGGGCTCGGGGTGCATCCGGTCTTCGTCTCACTTCGGACGGCGATCACCGAACAGGGGACGCTCCCCGGCAACAGCGAGTTCAGCTTCGGCCTGACCTACCGCGACGCCGCGTTCCAGACCATCGACTGGTCAGGGTTCGACCCTGCACCGGCCTTCCTACTGAATCGCCTGCTGCTCGTCCTGGTCGCGGTGGCACTCGCCGTGCTGCCCGGATTGTGGTTCGCCAGGTTCGATCCGGCCCGAAACACCAGGACCCGGCTGCGCGCGGCGGAACCGAGTATTCCGGAAGAGTCCACTGACCCGGCAATTGCGGGGCCGCTGGACCAAACGCCGCTCCCGGTGCAGGTACCGCGACCGGCTCGAACCGGTATCACGTTCGGTCGCCTGATCTCGGGTGAGCTGCGCATCCTCGTTCAAGGAGTCTCCCGCTGGTGGTGGCTTGTCGCGCTGACCCTGACGGTCATCGGTGCGGTGGTGCCGAGGTCTGTGGTGCCAGGGCTCTTGTTGCCGATCTGGGTGTGGCCGGTGCTGATCTGGTCGCGGCTGGGCAGCCAGCGAGTCGAGCAGGACGTGGAAGGAATGCTCCGGGCATACCCCAGGGCGCGGCGGCGAGTGCTCGCGGAATGGACCGCAGGGGCGGTGCTGACCGCGGGGGTAGCGATCGGTCCCGGGCTACGAATGGCGTTCGGCAACGATCTCCCGGGGTTGGCCGCGTGGATCGGTGGTGTGCTGTTCATTCCCTCCGCTGCGCTCCTGCTCGGCGTCATCAGTCGCAGCCATCGGCTGTTCCAGGCCCTGTACCTTCCGCTGTGGTATCTGGTGGTGAACGGAATGGCCGGGCTGGACTACATGGGGGCAGTGCGGGTGGAAGGGCGCCCAGCCGGTCCCGCGCCTGGACTGGTCGTGGGGGCAGCCCTGAGCATGCTGGTCGTGGCCGTCGTGGTGGATAACCTGCGAGAGCGCGGCGTCGCCCGACCGTGGCAGCGCCGGGAACGACCAGGTCGAGCAGTGCGCGACAGAGAGGAGTTCGGTGCCCGGATCTGACACCCGTCGGCGGTGGCTGCCGATCTCCTCCCGTCCCTGGCGGGCAGCGGCGTACCTGATGGTGCGTATCCCGCTGCCCGCTCTGGCCGTCGGTGGCCTGGCCATCTCCCTGTCCAACGGCGGCGAGCTCCGGTGGCTTGCCGTGGGGTTGCCCGTCCTCACCACGTACGCGGTTCTTATCGTGGTGACGGCCGGGATTGAGCGACGTGCCGTGACCCTGCTCGGTCAGCCGGAAATCCCGGATCCACACCGGGACGGCGATGGCCAGGGCTGGGTGGCGGCGCTTGGGCAGTTCCTGTGCGAGCCGGCCACCCGGCGCGAGATCATCCATGGCGCGGCCCGGGCCGTACTCCTGCCGCTGGATCTGCTGCTGTTCCTGGGCTGGCTGGTGTCAGTGATCCTGCTCGCGGCACCCGCCCTCGTTGGCGCAGGCCCGGTGATGGCCTGGCCGTTCACCCTCCGGACCACCGGGGAGGCCTGGGCGGGGTGCGCCGGAGGCCTCGCGATGCTGATCCTGAACGCGTACCTGACCACGGGTGCCGCCAACGGGCACGCGCTGCTGGCCCGGACGCTGCTCGGTCCTCGCGGTGATGAACTCCGAGCCCAGATCACCGATCTCACCCGTTCCCGGCTCCGGCTGATCGATGCCTTCGACGTCGAGCGCCGTCGGATCGAACGGGATCTGAACGACGGCGCTCAGCAACAGCTCACGGCCCTGGCCATGACGCTCGACCTGGCCCGGATCGCGCTGGAGCAGACACCGCACGAGGAGGCGTCCCGGTTGGTGGCCCAGGCTCACGGGCAAGCGAAGAACACGATCACCGAACTGCGCGAGCTGATCCACGGAATCCATCCGCCGGTACTCACTGAACTGGGTTTGGCCGAGGCGGTGCGGGTCCTCGCCGATCGGGCGCCGATACCTGTCCGGACCGCCATCGAGTTGCCCGAGCGGCCGCCGGGGAGCGTCGAGACGGCCGCCTACTTCGTCGTCGCGGAAGCTCTGGCGAATGCCGTGAAGCACAGCGCGGCGACGATTGTCACGATCGATCTGCGGGTCACCGCGGGGTGTCTGATCTTGGTGATATCGGACGACGGCATCGGCGGTGCGGACCGTGACCGTGGAACCGGCTTGATTGGCCTGGGTGATCGGGTGGCGGCAGTGGCGGGACGACTGACGCTGTCCAGTCCGCCTGGCGGTCCGACCGTTCTGCGTGCCGAGATTCCCTGCCCGCCATCCGATCAGCCCGCTAACCGATGAGGCCGCTACCCGATGAGAACTCGCTGCCCACAAAGGATGATTCGCCGAAGTGAACATGGCTGAGCATGAGCACAACCACCCGACCGTCGTCGTCGCGGAGGACAATGTCCTGCTTCGAGAAGGCCTGGTCAGCCTGCTGCAACGGTTCGATTTCGCCGTGCCGGCCGCCGTCTCACGCGCGGACGAACTGCTCGAGGCGGTCACCGCGCATCAACCGGATCTGGTGCTGACCGACGTCCGCATGCCGCCGGGATTTCGGGACGAAGGACTTCGGGCGGCCATCGAATTGCGTCGCAGGCACCCGGGACTACCCGTGATGGTGCTCAGCCAGTACGTCGAGCAGGTGTACGCCAGCCACCTGCTCGCCGACGATGAGCGCGGGATCGGTTACCTGTTGAAGGACCGCATCACCGATGTCCGGACCCTGATCGCCGCGCTGCGGGAGGTGCTGGCCGGTGGCACCGTCGTCGACCCTGAGGTCGTTCGCCGACTGCTTTCCCGTCGCCGGGGCCCTTTGGAGCGACTCACCGACCGCGAACGCGAGACGCTCGCGCTGATGGCGCAGGGCCGCTCGAACGCGGCGATCGCCGGGGAACTCGTCGTCACCGAGGCCACGGTGGCGAAACACATCCGCAGTTTGTTCGACAAACTGGACCTGCCACCGGCCAGTGCCGACCATCGCCGAGTGCTCGCCGTGATCACGTACTTGCAGCAGGGCAACGGCTCGGCCTGAACTTTCGGTGATGAACGCCGCCAATCGTGGCTGTCATGCCGTTGAAATCATGTGCGTCTACGGTGTGAACTATTGGTGATGGTCGGACGACACGTGGGCGTCCGATCGAGCCTTCAGCCGCGTCGCCTTCAACCGCGTCGATGAACCGGGGGACTGTCGTCAGTGACCGGAACATACGTGGGTTACCTCCCGAACAGCGACTGGCTGCATGGGTATCTTCAGGGGATAGCCTCGGATCGGATGGGCGTCCGGGAATCGGACCCGGTCTTTCGTGTCTTCCGACTCAACGGTAGCAACGAGGTCTACGCGTACGAAGGGAAATTGAGCGGTGCGCGAATAATCTGCAAGTTCTATGGATCGAAATTCGGCTGGGACGTCGACCGAGCGGAATGGACGGCGCACCAGGAGTTTCAGGCCCTGAACACGCTGCGCGGCTATGGATTCATTGGATCACCGCATCACGTGATCCGACCGCTCGGACTCAACCGAGACATCAACTGCGTCCTCGCCCTCGAATATTACTGTGGAGAGCAGTTGAGCCACGCCATCGCGCGCTCCGTCGAACACGGGGACGACGCCCATTTGTTCTGGCGATTGAAATCTCTCGCCTATTTCCTCGCGACGCTGCATCACCGGACCGCGAACGGCACGGACATCGATTTTGATTCGGATTGCCGATATTTGGATACCCTGGTCGGCAGGTTGCTGAACAAGCGCATCGGACAGTGGGACGTCGAGGAATTTGCCTGGCTTCGCGACTGCTGGCGTGATCGCCCACAGATGTGGCAGGACCAGCAGGTCTGGTTGCACGGTGACGCCACCCCGGCAAACTTCTTGTTCGGCAAGGGAATGGATGTCGCCGCGATCGACCTGGAGCGAATGAAGCGCGGGGACCGGATGTTCGACGTCGGCCGGATCGCCGGCGAGTTGCAGCATGCGTTCATGTTGGCGACCGGCGACAAGCAACGAGCCGAGCCGTTCCTCGGTCACTTCTTTCGGGAGTACAGTTCGCATTTTCCCAATCGAGAGAGCACCTTCAGATCGGTCACCGGGCGAGCGCCGTACTATATGGGCCTGACCATGCTGCGGATCGCCCGCAACGACTACATCTCTGGACCCTACGGTGCGAAGTTGATCGATCAAGCCAAGACGTTACTCCGGGCATTCTGAACGGCATTCTGAAACCGGATCGCCAGAACACGTGAGGAAGACATGGATATCGAGGCGATCGCCTTCGATGTGAACGGCACGCTGGTCAAGATCCTGACCGCGGACGACTCGGCCCAGATCTTCCGTGCCGCCGGGCACTTCCTGACATATCAGGGTATCGATCTGCGCCGGCAGCAGACCCGCGATCTGTACTTCCAGCTCATGAAGGAGCAGCAGAAGACCAGCCCGGAGGAACATCCCGAATACGACGCGGTGGCCATCTGGCGAACCATCATCGAACGCCACCAGAGCGACTTCACCCGCGCACTACCGGCCGAGAAGCTGGCCCAGATGCCGCTCTTTCTCGCCGAGATGTCCCGGGGGATCTCCCGGCACCGACTGCGCCTCTACCCGCACGTGCGAAAAGTGCTCAAGGTCTTGCACGAGCGCTTTCCGCTCGCCCTGGTCACGGATGCCCAGTTTGCCTTCGCTCGCGGCGAACTGCACAAGGTCGGCCTCCTCGACTACTTCGACCCGATCGTGGTCTCTGGCGATCACGGCTACCGCAAGCCCGATAAGCGGCTGTTTCAGCGTGCCCTCGACGAGCTCGGGGTGCCGGCGGAGAAGACGCTGTACATCGGCAATGACATGTACCGGGACATCTACGGAGCGCAGGCGGCCGGGATGCGCACCGTGATGTTCGACTCTGATCAGGGGACGAAGCAACACGGTGATTGCCGCCCGGATCACACCATCACCGACTGGCGAGACCTGCTGAAAATCCTCGACCTTCCAGGTCATATCAGCACACACCATAGCTCTTCATGACTTCTCCGCTCGAATGCGCGCGCCTCCCCAAACTCGCTCTCGCCGTCCGGTAGCGTGCGGTGCTGCGTTGAGAGGAGATGTGCGTGGCGGACGTGGTCGTGAGCTATGGGGAGGCGCTCGTACGTCGCCTCGTCGGCTGGGAGATCTTCCGCCAGGGCCGTGAGCTCGTCGACGCAGGCCGGGTAACCGGAGCTCGGTGGCACGCCGCCAGCGGCCGGGCCTTCGGGCAGGTCAATGCCAGCAACGGCCCGCAGACCGCGATGGTGACGACCGAACTCGACAGCGATGGCGCGGTCAAGGCCTTACGCAGTCACTGCACCTGTCCGGCCACGCAGCAATGTGTCCACGCCACGGCAGTGCTCCTCGCAGCCCTGACAAAGGTCGAAGAGACCCAGGCGGATTTCGACGAGACCGGCAGGCCGAGCAGACCCGTCAAATCCCGGAAACCGATGCGCAGCGCGGCTGCCCTGTCGACCCAGCCGCCGGCACCTCCGCGCCCCGCGTGGGAACGGTCGCTGGGCGCCCTCCTGCCGCCGGCCCGCCGGCCCGCCGACGAGCAGTCGCCCACGGTGGCCCTGCAGTTCGACCTGTCCACGGCGGCCGGGCCCCGCGGTGGCGCCCTCCGAACCCGAATCGGTCTGCGCCCCGTGGTGCCGGGCGCTCGGGGAAACTGGATCCGCACCGGGATCTCCTGGCAGAACCTCGGTTACATCCGGTATGGCCAGTCCGAGAGCACGGTCCGTCAGGTCCGATTGCTGCGGGAGATCTTCTCGCTGTACTCCTCCGCCAGCGGCTTCTACGACTATGGGCAGGGCACTCCCTACCTGGAAGCGGCTCCCAGCCGACGGATCTGGGACCTGCTGACGGAGGCCCAGGAACTGGGCATCCCGCTGGTGCAGTACGGCAAGGGCGACCCACCCGTGAGCTTGCACGCCACCTCGGCCCGGGCCACCTTGGTGGTCGGCCGAGGGACGGGTGGACTCCAGGTCACCCCACAGATCGCGGTCAACGGCGACCACCTCGACGTGAGCGCGGCTGTGCTGCTCGGTAACCCCGTGCACGGGGTCGCTTGGTGGCACGAGGGGACCGGCCGAACCCTTCAGGTAGCACCATTGCGCGGGACGATCGACACGACCTTTACCGAACTGCTGGCCGACGGCCCGATTGAGGTTCCGGCGCAGGATGAGGACCGGTTCCTGCGCGACTACTTCCCCCGCCTTCGCCAGCAACTCGACGTGACGTCGTCCGATGACTCGGTCGCACTGCCCCAAGCCCAGCCACCGACGTTGATGCTGACCGTGCAGCGACTGGCCGGGCACCGGGTGTCGCTTGCGTGGGCCTGGTCCTACGCACTCGGCCAGGACAAACGCACCGAACCGCTCTGGCCGCAGTCGCCCGTCCCCGAGGATCGGGATACCACCACCGAGGCCGAGATCATCGGGCGAGTCACCGCAGCGGCGAGCGACCTCCCCGAACTCTTCGCGGACTCCCCCACCGGTCGCCGCTTGGCCCCGACGGTGGCACTGGCCGGGATCACCACGATCCGACTGCTGACCGCCGTCCTGCCGGCGTTGACCGCACTGGACGACGTCGAGGTGGTCCGCACTGAGGACGAGGACGCGCCCGACTACCGGGAGGCGGACGAGGCACCGGTGATCACGATCACCGGTGATCGGGCCCGCGACGACCGGGACTGGTTCAGCCTGTCCGTCACGGTGTCTGTGGACGGCGAGGAGGTGCCTTTCGATCAACTCTTCGTGGCGCTCGCCCAGGAGCAACCACACCTGATTTTGGCCAGCGGCACCTACTTCTCCCTCGATCGCGAGGAGTTTCACCGTCTCGCCGCCTTGATCGTCGAGGCCAGAGGGCTGCAGGAGGTGGAGACCGGCACGGTGCGACTGAGCCGTTTCCAGGCCGGGCTGTGGGAGGAACTAGAGCGGATCGGCATCGTCAGCGGGCAGGCCAGCGAATGGCAGGAGTCGGTGCGTTCGCTGAGCAGTGCCGCAGTCCGAACCGAGCACCCCACCCCGACCGGCTTGCACGCCGCGCTTCGCCCGTACCAGCTAGCCGGTTTCAACTGGCTAGCAGCGCTCTACGAATACCGGCTCGGCGGGGTGCTGGCCGATGACATGGGCCTCGGCAAGACGTTGCAGACGCTCGCCCTGTTCGCGCACGTACGCGAACGGGCACTGTCCGACCGACCCTTCCTGGTGATCGCGCCGACCAGCGTGGTGTTCAACTGGGCGTCCGAGACCGAGCGGTTCACGCCGGGCCTGAAGGTAGCCGCGATCACCGAGACCCGCGCCCGGCGCGGTGAAGGCCTGGACGCGGCCATCGCCGGTGCGGACCTCGTCGTCACCTCCTACACGCTGTTCCGGCTGGAGTACGACGACTACGAGGCGGTGGAGTGGGCCGGGTTGGTGCTGGATGAGGCCCAGTTCGTGAAGAACTACCAGTCACAGGCCTACCAGTGCGCGAAGAAGCTGTCCGCGCCGTTCAAACTGGCGATCACCGGAACCCCGATGGAGAACAATCTGATGGAGTTGTGGTCGCTGCTGTCGATCACCGCTCCCGGACTGTTCGCGAACCCGGCCCAATTCACTGAGTACTATCGAACGCCGATCGAGAAGGGCCAGGACACAGAGCTTCTCGCGCAATTGCGGCGCCGGGTCAAGCCGTTGATGTTGCGCCGGACCAAGGAGAACGTGGCTTCCGACCTGCCGGACAAGCAGGAGCAGGTGATCGAACTTGAACTAAACACCAAACACCGCAAGGTATATCAGACGCACCTGCAACGCGAGCGGCAGAAGGTGCTAGGCCTGCTGGGTGATCTCCAGACGAACCGGTTCGAGATCTTCCGGTCTCTGACCCTGCTGCGCCAGGCCAGCCTCGATGCCGCGCTGATCGATCCGAAGTACGCCGCGATCCCGTCCACGAAGCTGGACGCGATGATGGAGCTCGTCACCGATATCGTCAGCGAAGGTCACCGGACGCTGATCTTCAGTCAGTTCACCCGGTTCCTCACATCGGCCCGCGACCGCCTCGACGCGGCCGGTATCGAGCACTGCTACCTCGATGGTTCCACCCGAAACCGGTCGGCGGTGCTGACGGAGTTCAAGACCGGGACCGCACCGGTGTTCCTGATCAGTCTGAAGGCCGGCGGCTTCGGGCTGAACCTGACCGAGGCCGACTATTGCATCCTGCTCGACCCGTGGTGGAACCCGGCGACCGAGGCGCAGGCGGTCGACCGCGTGCACCGGATCGGGCAAACCCGGAAGGTGATGGTCTACCGGTTGGTCGCCAAGGACACTATCGAGGAGAAGGTGATGGCGCTCAAGGCCACGAAGGCCGCCTTGTTCGACAGCGTGATGGACGGCGGCGTGTTCGCGTCCGGCACGTTCGACGCCGACGACATCCGCGGCCTGCTGGAGTAGCCCAGTCCCTGAATCTGGGTTCGACGTGGCCCGAGTTCGCCGTGGCGCAGATGTCCGATGGCTCAGCACTTCTCGCCGTACTTGACCACGGTCAGCGTCACCGGCAGTCCACCGTAGGCGGCACCGGGCTGCGGCCGCTGAGCGCAGACCCGCCAGTTCGTCGGCAGCAGGACGGCCCGATCCCGGCCCGTGCCGTCCCGCCAGGTGATGCTCGCATCGGCACCGAGTGCCTCGATGGCGGCCGCGACGCTCTTGCCCCTGAGGTTCGGCATGGTTTCGCCGGCCGCTGCCGGCGTCCCATCCCGGTCCTTCGCCGGGCAGCGTTCGTCGAGTTTCACGACACCGAAATCCACCCGAGTGCTGACCGCCCGGCGCCCGGGCGCTGGCGACTGGGAACAGACCTTCCAGCTTCGATCGAAGACCTGCACCCGTTTCCGGCCGAGTGCATCGTGGGATCGCAACGCCCGAAAGCCCGCTGCTTGAGCTCGGTTCTGTGCGACTTGTAGCCCTTTGCCGACCAAATTCGGAAGCACCCGGTTCGGTCCGTCCGAGTCACCGTCCGATCCGCCGGTTGATCCGCCGGTTGATCCGCCGTCCGGGTCGACGGTCGCCGGCGAGCGCTGCACCGAAGGTGAAGTGGAGTTGAGCGCACCGCTGCCGGCGGTTTCGCTTGTCACCGCGGGTGGCGGCGCCGAGCCGGTGACCGCCCCGACCGTGTCGGTGCCAGGCGAACTGCAGGCGGCCAGCGCGAGCATCAGTAGGCCCGCGCAGCTCAGCGCCTTCAATCGGCGAGTTCCGGTGACCGACATGAGCACCCCTCGATTTCGGTGATCCGGCAATCGCGTGATCCCGATGATCCCGGGTACTTCCACGCTAGTCGAGGTGGCCCGCTCCGCAAGCGGTGATCAGACCCTAATTCGGTCATGGCTCAGGTGGTGATGGGCGAGTCCGTCGGGTTGCTCGGAGGGGCCATTCAGGCACGCATAGCCTGCTCGGAAATCGTTTCCACGCCCGGCTCAGCCGGGTTTTGCGTGCCCGAGTGGCCCTTCGACTCACCTGTCTGATGATCGGCGGCCGATCCCGCCGGATCACTGCTGTGCCCCTCAAAACCGGATACATCACTGCTGTGCCCCTCAAAAACCGGCTACCGAGGAAGATTTTGGCCTCGATCACCGGTTTTTGAGGGGCACAGCAGCCAGCGTGGGCGCGGGGTCAGCGCGAGACACGGCATGCTCTCGGGCTGGATTTGCGATCATGCCCCGGAGTCGCGTCAGCGCCCGGCGTGTCCGCCGTGCGGGCGGCGATGCGGGCAACCATGCATGATCATGATCACGGCAGGTTCGAGGCGCCCCGCCACGACGATGGGACGTCTCAACAAGGTCTGATCATGCGGGGTTACCGTCCCGTCAGCCACGCCCGCGGTCGATCAGGCGGGAAAGCACGATGATGCTCACGGTGTGGTCGACATTGCGTTCCATCCGGACCTGCTCCAAGGCACGTTCCAGATGTGCGACGTCCTCCGCCAAAAGGTGCAGCAGCGCATCCGCCGACCCGGTCACCGTGCAGGCCCCGACCACCTCGGGGATCCGTTCCAGACTGCGTTGCAGTTCAGCCGGCGAAACCGTCCCCTTGCAATAGACCTCGACATACGCCTCGGTCCGCCAGCCGAGGACCTGCGGATCGATCCGCGCGGTGAAGCCGCGAACGGCGCCGCTCTCGACCAACTTGTCGAAGCGTCGCTTGGCCGCCGACGCCGACAAACCCACGTGGTCGCCGATCTCCAGAAAGGTCGCCCGGCCGTTCGTCACCAGGGCCCGGACGATCCGATGGTCGATGTCGTCCATACCGCCTCCGTGAATTGCGCAATGATCAGGCAAAAATGGTCTATCTGCGCATGATTTTAGCGTCCATAGACGGAAAACGGCGCATGAGTGCTCGTACAGTGAAGAGACGCCAAGCGATCCCCGCGCCCCTCCGGCGGGTCGATCCTCACGCCAACACCTTGAGGAGCCCGGTCATGACCGCGATCACCCAACGCACCGCCTCGCGACGCCACTACCTGATGTGCGCCCCGGAGTACTTCGACGTCACCTATGCGATCAACCCGTGGATGAGGGTGGACAGCAAAGCCGACGCCGCGCTCGCCGTGCAGCAGTGGAACGACCTGCGCGCGATCTATCTCGAACTCGGGCACAGAGTCGACCTCATTACCCCGCAACCCGAATTGCCGGACATGGTTTTCGCCGCGAACGGTGGACTGGTGGTCGACGGACGGGCGCTTGGCGCCCGCTTCACTCACATCGAGCGCCAGCCCGAAGGCCCGGCTTATCTCAACTGGCTCGCTACGGCTGACCTCCGCTCGGTACACGAGCCGGTGGCGGTGAATGAGGGCGAAGGCGATCTGCTCGCCATCGGCGACGTCATCCTGGCGGGCACCGGCTTCCGGACCACGCCGGCCGCGCACGCCGAAGTAGCCCGGGTCTTCGGTCGCGAGGTCGTCACCCTCGAACTGATCGACCCACGTTTCTACCATCTCGATACCGCGCTCACCGTGCTCGACGACCACGAGATCGCCTACTACCCAGGCGCTTTTAGTGCCGCCAGCCAGGAGATCCTGAGCCGAAGGTACCCAGGCGCGATCCTGGCGAGCGAGGCGGATGCCGCGGTGCTCGGCCTGAACGCCGTCTCGGACGGGTTCAACGTCGTTCTCACCAAGCATGCCGCACAACTCAGCGAAGACCTGCGCGCCCGTGGCTTCAACCCGGTCGGCGTCGATCTCTCCGAACTACTCAAAGCCGGCGGCGGGGCCAAGTGCTGCACCTTGGAGATCCGGTCATGACCGCGGCGATGACTCACCTGGGCGCAAAGGCCTTGGCTGACCCGGCTGACTCGGCGGCTGAGCTGATTGCGCTGACGGACGAGCATGCGGCGCACAATTATCACCCGTTGCCAATGGTCGCCGCCTCGGCAGCCGGATCGTGGATCACCGACGTCGAGGGACGCCGCTATCTCGATTGTCTGGCAGCGTATTCCGCGGTCAACTTCGGTCACGGGCATCCAGAGATCTTGGCTGCCGCTCGAGCGCAGCTGGAGCGAGTCACCCTGGTGAGTCGGGCTTTTCATCACGATCAGCTCGGGCCGTTCTGTGCCGAGCTGGCCGCGCTGGCGAGATCCGAGATGGTGCTGCCGATGAACACCGGCGCCGAGGCCGTCGAGAGCGCGATCAAGGTGGCCCGAAAGTGGGGTTACCGGGTCAAGGGCGTGCCTGATGGCCGGGCGAATATCGTTGTGGCACAGGGAAACTTTCACGGCCGGACGACGACGATCATCAGCTTCTCGGACGACGAGTCCGCGCGCGCCGGCTTCGGCCCGTACACCCCCGGTTTCCGTAGCGTCCCGTACGGTGATGCCGCGGCGGTGGCAGCGGCCATCGACGCCGACACGGTCGCCGTTCTGCTGGAGCCGATTCAAGGTGAAGCCGGCGTGGTGGTGCCACCACCGAACTATCTGCCCGCCGTCCGGGATCTTTGCACCGCCGCTAACGTGCTGCTGATCGCCGACGAGATTCAGTCTGGTCTCGGCCGCACCGGCTCGACGTTCGCCTGCGATCTGGTCGGCGTTGTTCCGGATCTCTACCTGCTCGGCAAGGCACTCGGTGGTGGCGTGGTGCCAGTGTCCGCGGTGGTCGGTCGCCGGGACGTGCTCGGCGTTCTGCAACCCGGCGAGCACGGTTCCACGTTCGGCGGCAACCCGCTGGCCTGCGCCGTCGGTCGGACAGTTGTGCGAATGCTGGCTGAGGGCGAACCGCAGCGGCGGGCCGCAGAACTCGGCGCTCACCTGCATGCCCGACTGGGTGAGTTGATCGGCCACGGCGTGCTGGCGGTCCGCGGGGTTGGTCTCTGGGCTGGGGTGGACATCGACCCGGCGCTGCTCACCGGACGCCAGGTGTGCGAAGGCTTGCTGGCTCGGGGTGTGCTGGCGAAAGACACCCACGGCTCCACCATCCGGCTAGCGCCACCCCTCGTCGTCACCCACGAGGAGCTGGACCTGGCCGTTGATGCCCTGCAGGACGTCCTCCTCGCTGGCTGATCACCAGTGGACGTACCGGCGGGGAGGACTCATGCCCCTGGAAACCTTTCCAAACGCCGAAACACGCGATGAATCCTCCCGCCTGGTACGCGATCACCTGCTTGGTTGAGTGGCGATCGGGGTGTGGGCGATGACATGGGTGACCGGGAGCTCGTAACTGCTTCGGGCCCGATCGACGACGTCGTACCGCAACCAGGTGGACCGCTCGATTGGGTGCGTGCAGATCACTAGTCGGTCCGGCTGGAATTGGGCCACTGCGTCGGCGAGCGCGCGCAGCGGCCGGTAATCGCCGAGGGCTCCGTCGGCTCGCAGCCCTTCGGTCCGAAGCGTGGTCAGGGTGTAGTCGAGCCTGCGCTGGGCTGCCTCCTGGGTCGCCTCCCAGATGAAGACCGCACCCTTGTGTTCCGCCTGGCCGGTGTCGACCGGGTTCGCCGGCACGCAGACCCAGTACTCGGCCGCGCCCTCGGCATCGATTTCGCGTAGCGCGTCGAGGAGTTCGGGGGCGGCGATGGTCTCGTTGCCGAGCACGAGTACCCGCTGGGGCGCCCCGGAGGCAACAGGTTCCGGCCTCTCGGCATCGACCGAACCGCCGCGCCACTTTGTGACGAAATAGAGCGTCAGAACGGCGGCCCAAGACAGCAGGCTGAGCAACAGTTGCGGCCGGGTGACGTCGTCAAGGGCCATCTGCACCAGGATCGCCAGGATCGCGACAATGGTGAGGATCGACAGCACCGGGAAGAACCACATCTTGACCTGCAGCTCCTCAGTGGAACGGCGTCGCAGGATGACCTGGGAGATGGCGATCAGCAGGTAGACGAACAGGATGACGGCGCCGGAGGAGTTCAGCAGGAAGAGGAAGACCGTGTCTGGAGAGACCGCGGCCGCGATCACGCAGAGGAAGCCGACCACTGTCGAGGTCAGGATCGCCGCCATCGGTACTCCCCGGGGGTTGACCCGGATCAGTTCGATCGGCGCCTCTCGCCTGGCGGCCAGCACGAAGAGCATCCGCGACGCCGTGTAGAGGCCGGAGTTCAGGCACGACAGCACCGCGGTCAGCACGACCGCGTTCATGATGTGGTCAGCAGCCGGGATGCCCATCTCCCGGAACGCGCTGACGTAGGGCGAGGCGCCGGCCTCGTTCGAGTCCCAGGGCACGATCACGGCGAGCAGGAACAGCGATCCGACGAAGAAGATCGCGATTCGGGAGATCACCGAATTCGTGGCCCGGGCGATGGACTTCTCCGGGTTCTTGGACTCCGCCGCGGCAATCGTCGCGATCTCCGCACCGACCATCGAGAAGATCACCACTACGATCGCGCTGAAGATCGCGCCGACTCCGTTCGGGAAGAATCCACCATGCGCGGTGAGATTGCTGAAGTCGAGGTCCTGTCCCGGCCACAGACCGAGCGCGAACAGCGTCCCCAGCACCAGGAACAGCATGATGGCGGCGACTTTGATCCCAGCGAACCAGAATTCGAACTCGCCGAACGAGGAGACCGAGAACAGGTTGGTCGCCGTCATCAACAGCATCAGGCCGAGAGAGAGCAGCCACAGCGGCGCCTCGAACCAGTAGGTCAGCACCTTCGCACCGGCGACCGCCTCGAAACCCACGACGATGACCCAGAAGTACCAGTACAGCCAGGCGACCGAGAACCCGGCCCAGCCGCCGAGCGCCTTGCGGGAGTAGTCGGCGAAGGATCCGGTGGAGGGGTTGGCGGTGGCCATCTCCCCGAGCATCCGCATCACCATGATGATCAGGACGCCGGTGACGGCGTAGGTGAGGAATGCCCCCGGCCCCGCATCGGACATCACGACACCGGAACCGACGAACAGACCGGCGCCGATCACCCCGCCGATGGCGATCATGGTCAGCTGACGTTGGTTGAGTCCCTTGTGCAATTCCGGTGCAGCGACCACGAGTGCCTCCAGATGCCATGCCACAGTCGACGACTGCATTGTCATGTGCATTCCGCCGGTCTGCCCGGTGACCGTGGTCGAGCGGCTGAAGCCCTGCCTTCGTTGCAGCTCAGCTGGCGAGTTCGGCGTTGGCACGAGCCGTCACGGCGGCAAGCATGCGGTGAGCAATGGCCAGCTCATCGGCCGGGAGCCCGCCGTAAAGGCGCTCGGAGATCTCCCCGATGGCGGCTCTGACCTGGTGGAAGCGATCGATTCCGGCCGCCGTCAGGGCAATTTGCGTGGGTTGCGCTTCGGCAGTTTCGACCGATGTCCTCTCGATCAGCCCGTGGGCGAGGAGCTGGGTGAGGATGTCGCGGGCGACCGAGACGTCGATCTTCAGACCGTGGACGGTGCGCCGCACCAGGTCGTCCTCGGCGAGAGCCAAGCCACTACTGCCGAGGACGTTCAGCATCACCCAGGCGTTGAATTCGGTCCCGGAAGCGGCAAGCCGGCGCTCCAGAACCGCCCGAGTGGCCTTGTGCACCTGGCCGATGTCTTGACCAGTAAGAAGGGGAGTCTGTGTCATCGCTGCTGTCCTGTTCTCGTGGTTTCCGTCGCGTTCGGAGTTGGCCTCGGTGCGTCGAGCAGGATCGTCAGAGACTCGATGAGAGCCTGCGTCTGCTGGCTGTCTACGCCGCCGAGTGCCGCTGTCAGATCGCCCTGCAGGCCAACGACCCGTTCAACGGCCTGGATCGCTACGGCTCGGCCCCGATCCGTGAGGGTGAGCTGGACGGCTCGGGTGTCGTCCGGGTCGCCGGCGCGCTGCACCAAGCTGGCCCGCTCCAGCGCCCGGGCCAGCTTGGAGACGTACAACGGCTCGAGACCGGTGAAATCGGCGAGCTGACGCTGGCTAGGTCGACGTCCGGCCCGCTCCATCGCGAGCAAGGGCGCCAGGATCGAGTACTGCGCGTTGGTCAGCCCCAGCGGCGCAATCGCCCGATCGATCGCTGACCGCCAGCGCATCGACAACTGCCAGACCAGACCGGTGATCGGCATCTCGTGGTGATCCATGGCAGATACGGTACATAGATTCTATGTACATGTACAGCATGTGGCCGATGACGCACGGACTATTGACAGCAACAGAGGGACGGCGGGAGCCCGGATGGCGATCCCCACTCCTCCCCGGCCCACGGCTTCCCATGATCCCGAAGGATAAATCGGCTATGCACCGACAAATCCTTCGCTTTGCCGGAAGACCTGGTTGCAATCATGCGCAAATCGCCCTAATGCCCGCCGCTGGGGCGATACTGAGGCCCGATCACAGGCACGCAAGGGACCCGAGGGCTGAGTCAGCTGCCGTTGTCCACCCGAACGGCGCCGTTCTTCGATGCCCGCTCGCCCAGCACGATGCCGTTGTCGGAGGCGGAGGCAGTAGGGGCCGGGCGCTCACCGTTCGCCTGGAACGGAATGCCTTGTAGTCCCTGCAACCCGTCCGGGTCGACGCTCGCCCGGATGAGATCCCGCAGGTCGATCGGCTCGCCCTCCGGTGCCAGCCCGATCCGACGGGACGGGCCGAGCCGTTGCTGCCCATCGCCCAGCTCACCGGGCTCGGCCAGGACCCGACCGGCGACCGCCGGATGCGAGGACGCCTCGACCTGGGTGTGATTGTGCAGCCAACTGCCGTCGGGAGCCGATCGGAGTGCCTCTATTCGCCCCCACCGCAGCCCAAGCTCCTGCTTCACGGAACGACGTCGGGCGTGCACGGTACTCACCGCGGCGAGCTTCTCGTACCTGCCCTGGGCTTTCGAGCGACGACAGAGATCTCGGCGCATCCTTCGCTGGGCGGCCCGGTCCCGGCGGAACAGCCACTCCCATTCTCGGGCCCCAGACTTGGACTGATACGCCGACAGCGCCGAAGCCATCCCGACTTCACCAAGGATCAAACCGGCGAAGAGCACCACCGACGACCAGCGCATCACCACCTCGCTCGGTTCCTCGATGGTGCCGACGAGCATGCTCTTCAGTGCCACCCCGATCACCAGCACGATGGTGGCCAGGACCGCGACCGGAATCACCGCCCGGGTAAACACCGCCCGGCGGCGGCCGGCGGCGTTGTCCGGGTCGCCGTCGGAGTCGATCCAGCCGCTGACAATGAACTTGACCAGCAGCACGAAAACCGGACCGAATCCGATCGGCAGCACATAACTGTCCAACACGCTCACGTCGGACAGCGCGAGGATCTGATGAATCGTGGCGAATCCAGCGAACATTGCCAAACCAGTGGCCGCAGCAGCGACCGCTGGACTGAGCTGGCGCAGGGAACGCGACGTGCGCTGCAAGTCCCGTCGACGGTTCTGCGCCTCTTGCGAGGAGTGATACCAAAGATTTTCCCACAGATCGGCTTTCAGACCGGCTGAACGCTGACGCCCGGCCCGATGGGCATCGAGGCGGGACGGCCGGGCCGCCGCTGTCGCCTTGGCCCCGCCCTGCTCGAAGCCCAGCGCGGAGTCCTTAGGGATGTCACCGGGATTATCCAGGATGGGTGGCTCACCTGCCGCCGCGGGCCTCAAAACATTGCCTGTGTAGAGGCTTTCGGGTGAACTGCACCGTGTTTGATCAGCCACTGCACCCACTCTTCGGCGAGGGCGGCGGCGGCCGGAGTGTCCATCGGGCCGTTCGCGTTTGAGCCGACACCGTAGAGACTCACCGTGCGGAAGTCGGAGAGATCGATCATCGCGTCCTCATCGAGCCCTTCTCCGTCGGAGAACATTATGGCGTCCCGGGGGGTACCCGGCCGAACTAGCGAGGCGCTCTCCTCGATCGCGAGGAACCCGCCCACGATGCTCGTGCCCGAACCGGGCCGTTGCGTCAGCCGGGTCTGGATCGCGGAGACGAGTGCGGCATCCACCGCGAGAGTGGCCTTCCGCTTGAGGTTCTCCACCTTACGCGGCCGAGCGGCGACATTGTTGTACCTGGCGGTCAGCGATGGGCACGCGACGATCGTGCTGGCCCCGGACGCCGTCCGGGTGAAGGCCAGGATCCGCAGGGCCTGGCCTCGCTCGACGCTCTGTTCGACGAGCGCGCGGGCCTGCGCCCGGATTCGTGCCCGAGCCGGTTCGGTACCGATGAACGAGCCGGAAAAGTCCAGCGCAAGAATGATTTCGGCGGTCGCCGGCGCCTCGGTGTCGACGACCTGATTGATCGCAGTCGGGCAGCCCACCCCGGATCCAATCGCCTCGGCGGCTTCCGCCGGCCGAGGTCCCTGTCCGCTGACCGTTGGTGGCGGTGCCGACATCGATCCGCTGGTGCACCCGGCCAGCAGGAGGACGCCGAGAGCCAGTGGGACGACGCGCACGGATATGGCGGTCGCACCGTAACGGCGCCCGATGCCGCTTGCAGAAGTGCTCACCAGCCTCGACCCTCCGACGATCGCGGCGCATCCCGCACTGTGCCGCACGCCCCGGCGACCGATGATGCCACTCGCGGTTGCGTAGTCGGGCTCGCGAAACGGCCACGATGCCATCGAATTAGCAGACGCTGTGCGGCAATTCGGCGCACCGGCAGGCATACCCGAGCGCAGCACCCGAAACAGGCAACGCCGGAGGAGGGGGACGCGGCGAGGGTGGCATTGGAGACGTACCTGGACACACCCCTCTCGACCCAGCTCATCTTGGGGCTGGGTCGAGATCGGCTCACGTTGAGCTCAGTTCAGGTCGAGCTCAGTTCAGGTCGAGCTCAGTTCAGGTCGAGCTCGGCTCAAAGAGCATTCACAACCGGGTCAACATGGTCGGACTTGCCTAGTTCACGCAATCGGCGGGCGTGGCTGCGGGTAGCGGCAATCAAGGTCGGGTATTCGACGAGTGGCAACCCCGACTTGGCGACGATGGTCTGCACCACGGTGTCGTTGAGCACCGGCAACTGGTGGCGCGGTGCCACCGGCTTCAGGTGGTGAGCCAGGTGATGGGTCATCCCGCCGGTCAACCAGCGGACCGCCCGGTTGCTGGTGTTGAAGTTCGCCGTGGTCCGGACCAGGTGCCTGGACCATTCCTTCTGCGACGGAACTTCGGACGGCGGGTACAGGCCTTCGTTGATGTGACAAACGACGAGCACGATTGCCGCGATGACCGACCCGATCGTCATGGCGGTGATCACGTAGATAGCCATGTTCACCCACCCGAGCAGCAGGATGTAAGGCAGCAGCACGACGGCGCAGAACGACTTCTCCAGCAGGAACGACCGGATCCTGGCGGGCCGTGACGGTACCTCGACACCGACCACATTGCCCTTGATCACAAACGTGATCTGGCTGTTCAGCTCGCCCACCCAGGCCAGGCCGTACAGCGGCCAGGCATAGATGTGCTGGAACCGGTGAACCGGCTTCAGCGGCACCCCGGGATGCATCCGGATCAGGTTGGACCGGGTTGCCTCGTCCACCGGAAAGACCTGGGAAGCACGGTGGTGGACGCGGTGCTTGAGCGTCCAATGGCTGACCCACAACCCGAGCGGGACCGCGGTCTGGACGGCGAAGACGTTGGGCCACTCCTCGCGGGAGAAACGCCGATGACCGGCGTCGTGCAGCACGGTCAGGGTGCCGGTAGAGAGCGTGACCGCGAGCGGCAGCGCTGCCAACAGCAACCACGGCCAGCTCGGCTGGATCAGTGCTACCACGAGCAACTGCGCGTGATTGAGGAAGGCGATGGCGGCCCAGTCGCGCCACGGCTCGGTGCGGTTGAGCTCCCGCCGTCTGGCCATCAGCCCTCGGGTCGGGCGTGCTCTCTCACCGTCGGCCACGTCGGCCGAACGTCGATCGAGTCGGTTAGAAATGGTGGTCATGAGCGCCCCCGCCTCCTACGAAAACTGGTTTTGACAAGTCGACACCCTGTCAACCTCGGACTGTTTCATGTTGCCGACCCGGCTGGCTACTGTTAGCTACGGTGCAGTGTTGTCGGCAAGCCGGTGGGTCCAGCCCAGCGTAAGTTCCACCGCATTCTTCCAATTGCGAAACTCTACCTCGCGATGATGTGGATCCATCGTGGGCAACCATTCCGCGGCCAAGTGCCAGTTGCGGCGCAGTCCCTCCAGGTCCGACCAGTAGCCGACCGCCAGACCAGCCGCATAGCCGGCACCGAGCGACACCGTCTCGGCGACCAGCGGGCGGACCACGGGGACGTCGAGCACGTCGGCGACGCACTGCATCAGCAGGTTGTCCGAGGTCATCCCGCCGTCCACTTTGAGTGCCTGCAGGGCCAGCGACGAGTCGGCGTTCATCGCATCCAGCACCTCACGGGTCTGCCAGGCGGTTGCCTCCAGCACTGCCCGGGCCAGATGCGCCTTGGTGATATAGCTGGTCAGACCGGCGATCACCCCGCGGGCCTCGGGGCGCCAGCGCGGTGCGAAAAGCCCGTTGAAGGCGGGCACGATGTAGCAGCCGCCGTTGTTGTCCACGGTCCGGGCGAGTGTCTCGATCTCGGCCGCGGTCTGGATCAGACCGAGCCCGTCCCGGAACCACTGCACCAGCGACCCAGTGATCGCGATCGACCCCTCCAGGGCGTAGACCGCCGGCTCACCAGCCAACTGGAAGGCCACCGTGGTCAGCAGCCCGTGGGTAGAGGTAACCAGCTCATGGCCGGTGTTCAGGAGCAGGAAGCTACCGGTGCCGTACGTGCACTTCGCTTCACCAGCGGCGAAGCAGGTCTGCCCGAAGAGCGCTGCCTGCTGATCTCCGAGCGCCGCCGCGATCGGGACGCCGGCCAGTGGTCCCCGGCCGACTCCGTAGGAGCCCATCGAGGGCCGGATCTCGGGAAGGATCGCCTCCGGGATGTCGAAGAAGCTGAGTAGGTACGGATCCCAGGTCAGGGTGTGGATGTTCATCAACAGGGTGCGGCTGGCGTTGGTCACCTCAGTGACATGCACGCCACGACTCCCACCGTCGCTCCCGGCGCCACCGGTCAGGTGCCAGATCAGCCAGGTCTCCATCGTCCCGAACAGAACGTCACCGCGTTCGGCACGTTCGCGCAGGCCGGGGGTCTCGTCCAGGATCCAGCGCAACCGTGGCGCGCTGAAGTACGAGGCGAGCGGCAGTCCGCTGCGAGCGCTGATCTCGGCGGACAGCGGACTGCGCGAGAGTGTGTCGACCAGGGTGTCGGTGCGGGTGTCCTGCCAGACGATCGCGGGTCCGACCGGCATCCCGGTGACCCGATCCCAGACCACCACGGTTTCGCGCTGGTTCGCGATCCCGACGGCGGCAATGTCGGCGGCGGTGGCTCCGACATCCCGCAGCACCCGCGGGATGATCCGGCAGACATTGCGCCAGATCTCGGCGGCGTCATGCTCGACCCAGCCCGGCTTCGGGTAGTACTGGTGATGCTCGAGCTGAGCCACCGAGACGAGTTGACCCGCATGGTCGAACAGGATCGAGCGAGTGGACGTCGTCCCTAGATCGATCGACATCACGAATCGTGGCTTCACGTCACTCCCCGGATCTGGACGCATGGAGGTCTCGCCCGACCGCGCGGGCGCAGTCGGTCACCTGGGCGACCAGTCGCGACCGAGCGGCCCCGGCCGCGTCGCAGAGCCGGTCCAGATCACCGTGGATTCCAATGCCCCCCACCACGAGACCACCCGAGCCGAGAATGGGGGCCGCGATCCCGGCCTGGTCGGGCCGGTATTCGCCGAACTCCAGGGCGTACCCGTGAGTGCGGACCTCGACGAGCTCGGCGCCCAGCCGACCCGGGTCGGTAATCGTCCTGCCGGTGTACGACGTGAGTGGGCGGGCCGGCAGCAGTGGGCGGGTCCCGGGGTTGAAGGCCAGGAGCACCTTGCCCAGGGCAGTCGCATGGATCGGCAGCAGGGAACCGACGTCGGCATGTTGCACCGAGTGGTCGGGACGGAAGACGTAATGGACGACGAGGACCTCGGCGCCGACCAGCGCCCCGACCCGGACCACCTCACCGGACCGGGCCGCCAGCGGATCAGCCCAATTCATCGTGCGCGCGCGTAGCTCGTTGGGATCGAGTCGATGCGAGCGCAGATCACTCAAACGGTCGCTCAGCCGGTACCGGCCGGTCCCCCGATCCTGCTCGACGAAGCCCACGTCGGACAGCGTGCGGAGGATTCCGTGGACAGTTCCCCTGGGCAGTTGTAGCGACGCGGAGATCTCGGACAGGCGCAGCGGCCCAGATCCGGTCCCGAGCGTGCGCAAGATCGCAGCGGCACGTTCGATGGACTGGATCGAGCCTGGCACTTGTCCAAAATAGGCAGATGTTTCGTAGATCGCGCGGCGAAACGTTCGACAATGCCGACACTTCGCCGTTGTTGCCCGGCTGATCGCTGCCTAGCGTCCAAGTGAACGTTACGCATGGGAAACATTCATGGATCAAAGGTGACGCCATGGCACGAGCAGGAGCAGGAGCAGATTCCCCCAAGGCTACAAACAACGCGAAAGCCAGCACTCAATCGAGGGCAAGCCAAGAACTACCCTCGAGCACGCTGCGCACCCCCTCGCTGATCGGAGAGATGGCTGCCGAATTCCTCGGCACCTTCATCCTGATCTTGTTCGGCGTCGGGGTGGTGGCGCAGGTGGTGGCCGGCGGACTCGGTGACCACGACAGCATCGCCTGGGCCTGGGGCCTCGGTGTCACGCTCGGTATCTACACCGCCGGCCGGATCAGCGGCGCGCACCTCAACCCTGCGGTCACCGTTGCGCTGGCCGTGTTCGAGAAGTTCCCGGTCCGAAAAATCGCGCCATACTGCCTCGCTCAGACCCTCGGAGCCTTCGTCGCCGCGCTCATCGTGCGCTGGAACTACACCGAAGTGATCGCCAAGATCGACCCGGATCACACGATCAAGACCCAAGGCATTTTCTCCACCCTGCCAGGTAACGGCACTCTCCCGGTCAGCGCGATGGGTGGTTTCCGGGACCAGATCATCGGCACCGCGATCCTGGTCTTCCTGATCTTCGCGATCGTCGATGCCCGCAACTCCGCTCCGCTGGCGAATATGGCCCCGTTCATCATCGGGCTGCTCGTGGTCGCGATTGGGATGGCCTGGGGTACCGATGCCGGCTACGCGATCAACCCAGCGCGTGACTTCGGCCCCCGGCTGGCCAGTTTCTTCACCGGATACGGCGGCGCATGGCGAGATCAGTACGGTGGTCTCTACTGGTGGATCCCGATCGCCGGACCGCTGATCGGCGGCATTATCGGCGGCGGCCTGTACAAGTACGGATTGCAGCGCTTCCTCCCACCCGCCGAGCCCGCCCCGGCTACCGCGGCACGAGGCTGAACATGAGGAACGAGCACTTCCCCCAACTTCCTGATCAAAGGAGCGGTAGTCATGGCTGATCTCATCGGTGCAATCGACCAAGGCACCACGAGTACCCGGTTCATGCTCTTCGACCACGGTGGCAATGAGGTCGGCAAGCACCAGCTTGAGCACGAGCAGATCCTGCCTCAGGCCGGTTGGGTGGAACACAGCCCGGTGGAGATCTGGGAACGCACCCGCTCGGTGGTGCAGAGCACGATGAACGGGCTCGGCCTGAAGGCCTCGGACCTGGCCGCGCTCGGGATCACCAACCAGCGGGAGACCGCCGTGGTGTGGAACCGGAAGACCGGTCGGCCCTATTACAACGCGATCGTCTGGCAGGACACCCGGACCGACCGGATCGCCAGCGCCTTGGAGCGGGAGGGCAAGGGAGCCGTGATCCGGCAGAAGGCCGGGCTCCCGCCGGCCACCTACTTCTCCGGCGGCAAGATCCAGTGGATCTTGGAGAACGTCCCCGGTGCCCGGGAGGATGCCGAGGCCGGTGACGCGATCTTCGGCAATACCGACAGCTGGCTGATGTGGAACCTGACCGGTGGCGTCGACGGCGGGGTACACATCACCGACCCGACCAATGCCAGCCGGACCATGCTGATGAATCTGGAGACCCTCGACTGGGACGACGAACTCCTCGGCTTCTTCAACATTCCCCGGCAGATGCTGCCGCAGATCAAGCCGTCGTCCGACCCGAACAAGTACGGCGAGGTGGTCGCCCCGCACGGGTTCGCCGGCATCCCCCTCACCGGCATCCTCGGTGACCAGCAGGCCGCCATGGTCGGTCAGGTCTGCTTCGCGCCGGGTGAGGCGAAGAACACCTACGGCACGGGCAACTTCCTGCTGTTGAACACCGGGACCGAACTCGTCCACTCGCAGAACGGGTTGCTCAGCACGGTCTGCTACCAGTTCGGCAACAGCGCCCCGGTCTATGCGCTGGAAGGGTCGATCGCGGTCACCGGGTCCGCCGTGCAGTGGCTGCGAGACCAGCTCGGCATCATCTCGGGCGCCGCCGAGATCGAAGGGCTGGCCCGCAGCGTCAAGGACAACGGCGGGATGTACTTCGTCCCGGCTTTCTCCGGGCTGTTCGCCCCGTACTGGCGCAGTGATGCCCGCGGTGCGATCGTGGGGCTGTCCCGGTTCAACACCAATGCCCACCTGGCCAGGGCCACCCTGGAATCGATCTGTTACCAGAGCCGCGACGTTTCCGAGGCGATGGAGGCCGACTCCAAGGTGCACGTCGAAGTACTGAAGGTGGACGGCGGTGTCACCGCCAACGACCTGTGCATGCAGCTGCAAGCGGACATCCTCGGGGTGCCCGTGAGCCGGCCGGTGGTGGCCGAGACCACCGCCTTGGGCGCCGCCTACGCGGCTGGCCTGGCTGTCGGATTCTGGAAGGACACCGACGAGTTGCGGGCGAACTGGAACGAATCAAAGCGCTGGACGCCAAACTGGTCCGACGAGGATCGCGCCGCGGGGTACACCGGCTGGAAGAAGGCCGTAAACCGGACCCTGGACTGGGTGGACGTCGACTAACGATCTGGATCGATCAGCGTCGACTGAGTGTGTGGTACCTGAAGCCAGAAGGGGGCAACCGTGCATGATCACCGCAAGTAGGACGGCGGCGTTATGCGCGGTTGCCCTTTGTGGACCAAGGTCAATCCAATGATCGACGAGCGAGGAAAGAGCCTGACGTGAGTAGAACCGAACCCCTGAGCCCGGCCGCCCGTGCGGAGTCGCTGGCCAGGTTGGCCGCGGAAGAACTCGACGTCCTGGTGATCGGCGGTGGTGTCGTCGGTGCCGGCGCCGCCCTGGATGCCGTCACCCGGGGATTGAAGACCGGTCTGGTTGAGATGCGGGATTATGCGGCTGGGACATCGAGTCGCTCCACCAAACTGTTTCACGGTGGCCTGCGGTACCTGGAGCAGTTCAACTTTCATCTGGTGTTCGAGGCGCTGCGGGAACGTTCGCTGAACCTGGATGTGCTGGCCCCGCACCTGGTTCATCCGGTGGAGTTCATCTATCCGCTGCAGAAGCCGATCGATCGGGCCTACGTCGGGCTCGGCATCGGCGTTTACGACGTCATGGGGTCCGGTCGCGGGGTGCCGCACCACCTGCGCCACCTTGGCAAGCGCAAGACCTTCGAGTCGTTCCCGTCCGGCAACCGCAAGGTGATCCGCGGCGCGATCTCGTTCTACGAGGGTCAGGTGGACGACGCTCGGCACACGATGATGATCTCGCGAACCGCCGCCGCCTATGGCGCTTTGGTGGTGAACAGCACTCGGGTGATCCGGTTCCTGCGCGAGGAGGAGCGCGTGGTCGGCGTCGTGGCCAAGGATCTGGAGAGCGGGGCCGAGTTCGAGATCCGCGCCCAGCAGGTGATCAACGCCGCCGGGGTGTGGACGGACGACGTCCAGCAGATGGTCGGTGGGCGGGGCCAGTTCTCGGTTCGCGCATCGAAGGGCGTGCACATCCTGGTTCCCCGGAACCGGATCAACAGCGCCACCGGGATCATCCACCGGACCGAGAAGAGCTTGTTGTTCATCATCCCGCGGGGCAACAACTGGGTGATCGGGACGACCGACACCGACTGGGCCCTCGACAAAGCCCACCCAGCAGCCAGTTCCACTGACATCGACTACCTGCTGGACCATGCCAACGCCCTCCTGGCCGATCCGCTGACCCGCGACGATGTGGTCGGTGTCTACGCCGGTCTGCGCCCCCTGCTGGCCGGGGAATCGGAGTCGACCAGCACACTGTCTCGCGAGCACGCGGTCTCCTCGCCGGTGGCCGGGTTGACCGTGATCGCCGGCGGCAAGTACACGACGTACCGGGTGATGGCGAAGGACGCCGTCGACTACGCCGTCCATGGGATGGAACGGCGGGTACCGCCCTCCTGCACCGAGCGGATTCCGCTCGTCGGAGCTGATGGATACGTCGGGTTGTGGAACAACCGGCAGCTGACCGCCGCCCGGACCGGCCTGCGGGTGCACGTGATCGAGCACCTGTTGCACCGCTACGGCAGCCTGTACACCGAACTACTCGACCTGATCGCGGCCGACCCGTCACTCGGTCAGCCACTGCCCAGCGCATCCGACTACCTGCAAGCCGAAATCATCTACGCCGCAAGCCATGAGGGAGCGCTGCACTTGGACGACATCCTCACCCGGCGAACCCGGATCTCGATCGAAGTGCGGGACCGGGGCGAGGCCGCGGCCGCCGAGATCGCCGACCTGGTGGCACCGATCCTCGGCTGGTCGAAGGACCACGCCGCCGACGAGGTGGACCACTACCGGCTGCGAGTCAAGGCCGAGCGGGAATCTCAGGAGCAACTGGATGACCAGACCGCAGACGCCGCCCGACTGGGTGCCCCCGACGTCCGCACCGGCATCCCGGACTGAAATACCGCGCTGGACTGGGAAAGCCGAAGACGACACCTCGACGTATTCTTGTGGGGCAGAGGTTCGCTCCTTCGAGCCAAATCCCAGTCCAGTCAGGAACAATCGGTACATTTTGCCGAACGTGAATGAGCCGAAGCATTTTCCGGCTGCACCAACTCAGACCGCCGGTGGCAAGGGCGGTCGGTGCAGCGACACGCCGCCGTGGTGTAGCTGTTCGTGCACAGCGAGCAGCAATGCTGCCTCGCCTGGGGCAAATGGCCCACCGGTCATCTCGCAGGACTCGCAGATCATGACGGTCTTGACCTGCGACTTAGGCCTTCTGAGCAAAACAGACAGCAGATTGCTGACCCGACTTGGCTTCTGCGCCCGGGCGTGCGGCTTCAGCCTCGGCGCACGGCGGAACTTATCCGTCCGGCTCGTACCCGCGATGATGTCGCTGTTCTTTGTCGTCACCGGCGTATCTTCCCACTCGAGGGGCAATTCATCGCGCCATGCCCGTGTGTTCGAACTCACGGCCCGATCCTGCACTGCCCCGCGCCGAGCGAAACCGGCTGACACGAAGCGGTGTACAGCATTGCTGGAGCCGTGTACGCATTGACAAGTCAACCATGTTCGCAGCTATGCGCGCCCCCGGCTGCGCGAATTCGGCGAAACAAACACCGCGGCAATGGTTCGCTCGGGACGACGTGGGCGAGTGGTGTGGGGCCACTCAGGCACGCAGATCACGGAGATACCTGCAGGAGGACGTGGTCGCTGGGCCCATCGTGCGTGTTGGAGTGGCCCCTCGACATCCGGGTCAGCAGGTCTGCGGATCACGGCGGTGGCAAGCACGGCCGGTCGAACGACAGAGTGCAGTGACAGCCTCTTCGCCACCCGATGCCGGCAGGCACGTCAGGCACGCAAGGTACCTCGCCGTCGCTTGCCCAGCCGACCATGGTTGGGTTCTGCCGCACAGGCGGCCGCCCGGTCACCCGGCTCAGGACTTGGCCAAGGCTGCCGATCGGGCCGGATGATCTAGCGAGAACATTCCGCGATATCAGTGGGTTAATAAGTGTGATATGTCCTGAAATCATCGGATAGCCGATTGGCCGAATGGGATATTTTTCGGCGCGAGCGGGTGATCTCCCCCAGCTGGCCTACCAACCGGTTGTCGGTTCGCCGGTCGCTTCGGGCAGACTGCGACCATGGACGACGACGACGAGCTCACCATCGTGGTGGCCGCGGCCCCTGGGGCCTCCGCGCTGGAGCTTGACGGGATGCTCCACCGCCTCGAGGAGGCGGTGGCCATCGCCGTCTCAGACGTTGCGGTGGAGGGATACGTCACCAACGGCTCAACCGCGCCCGGTGAGGTCCGCCTGGTGATCGCCGCCACCGATCTGGCCTCCTCGGAGACCCTCAGTCTGGTGGGCGACGCTGTCGCTGAACTCCTGGCGGATCCGGAGCTGACCGGCTGGGGTCCGTACTCCGTCAACGTCACCGACGAGGTGTCGGACGACGACGAGGCGGCAGTCATCTGGGACGTCCTACCGGACAGCGAGCCGGACACGGAGGAGACCTTGCCGGTCGACGACTTCGACCTGCAAGCGGCCCAGGAGCGACTACAGCACGACGCCGAGCATGTGACCAGAGGGCTTCGACTGTCCTGGCTGACGGCCCTGGACCTTGCGGACGAGGCCGAGGAAGCCCCGCTTGCGGACCAGGACGCCGAAGCGGACGCCGATCACGCCCTCGACGAGCCTGCGAACCAGGATGCCGAGCCGGACCAAGGCGCAGACGACGACCAGGGCCCGGAGCCCGACCCCGAGACCCATCATGGCCACGAGACCGGCGATGGCCAGGACCTGACGGCCGAAGACATGGCCGTCGAAGATGTGGACGAGGCCTCGGCCGCGGTGATCGAGGCGAGGTATGCCGCCGGTGCGGTGTTCCAGGCCTCGGTCGTCGTCCTTGATCACTTGTTCATGGACCTACAGACGCTCGCCGCGGAGCATCACGGTGCGACAGTCGCCGAGGTCGAAGACGTCGCGTTCTTCGTTCTGCACGAACTGCCCAGCCGCTACGCCCATCGCTATGACGCGCTGTTCATCCAGGAATTCATCGTTGCCACGGTGGATGTGACCCGCCGGTTCACCTGCGGATGGGAACCGCTGGCCTGTGTCGCCCAAGAGCTGGCACTGCGAATGATCTTGAACGGAGCGGAATTCCAGCTTGAGTTGGCTGAGGTGAAGCTGTCCGATGGGTGGCGATCGGCGGTCGAGGACGCGCTTTTCGAGGATCTGGACCACGAGATGCTGTTCGATGCCAGCCTGGACGGGATCGAGGATGACTCCGAGTCGCTGGCCGAGCTTCGTTCTGCCCCATTGGCTTTCGCCGACTGGTTCAGACCGTTCAACTCCGACCGCCAGCTTCCGCCGTACCTGCTGGACGAGCCGGACCCGGAAACTGAGCTAGAACTCGAATCAGAGCTGGCGCCGCAGTCGGAGCCGGAGTCCGAACCGGAGCAGTAGTTCAGCGCCGAGCGTGCGGGTCCGCCGCGGTCAGGCGGCACGATCCGTACCGCTCGAGGGCTCGCCGAGGCAACTCCTGGAGACTGTCGGTGGTCGCGCCCATACTTTCTCTCATGGACGACTTCGCAGCGCAGGAGTTTCTCGAGCAGGTGACCGACGAGTGGGCGGCGGTCGGCGTCCTGCGCGTGCTGTGCGACCTCGTCGACCAGATCTGGCGCGACGATCTGGCTCGCCACCGGCCCGACCTGGGTGACGATGCGATGAGTCTGGGCATGCAGGCCAGCCGCAACCTCTGCAACCTCGCCGTTCGCCGGTTGCAGAGGTTACCCGGGGTGCGAGCCAGAGACCGGAAGACGCTCGAGGTGACCTACGCCGGCCGAGTGCTCCACGTCGGCAAGGCACCATCGGACTCCCCCACCTGGGAGGTCAACCAGGTCGACTGGGCCGACAGCGACGTGCGCGAGCAGGCCGCCGCCGCCAACACCGGCGTCTATCAGTCGTCCAGTGGCACCCTGTTCGAGAATTGGGATGACCCCTTTCCCGAACAGAACCTCGACCCGTCCGCGTTGCGCCACCTGCATCTGACCTGGCAAGGGTTGGCCGACGGATCCACCCGCAGCTGGCTCGGCTTTCCGCGACTGGGCAGCCACCCTTGGTTCGCCGTCCTTCTGCTCGACGACACCCGAATCGGCGACATCACGATCGATCTCAGGGAACTCGACGAAGCGGACGCCGGGGCGCCGATCACGTTGCACCTGCCAGACCTCGACGTCCCCGACGAGCGAGCGAATCCGGGAAGGAAGCCACACCGCCGTGTCTCACGCCTCCACCAGTGACCCGTCAGCCAGCGATGCTCCTCGAGAAGACGCTCCTCATCAACCTGCCTCGCGAGCCGAGTCACTGGCCAAGATCGATGCGATCACCGCTGAGTTGCGCGCACGTGAGATCAGCCCGCCGGACGCCTTCGTCTGGGCCTATCGGGAGGAGTCTCGCTGGTGGGCCTTCGGCCGGTTCGGCCGGTACACGGTGATGACACCGCGACGATTCGGTTGGGCGGTCGGGGATTACCCCTGGGAGGGCGCGGTCAAGCACGGCCGGGACACCATCTCGAACGAGGTCTTCGTCAAGCCGACTTTTGTGGACACCAAGGGCACGATCGTGCCGCTCGCGGCCAACCGGGCCACGCCGACGGACAACCACCTACTTACCGAGGCAATGCTCCAGGACATCGCCGACCGGATGGAACAGATCGCCGCAGAATCGATCATTGACTGACCCGGTAGTTCATCCGATTAGCACATCTCGGCGGTTTGCGCAGTCCGGGCGGCGGTGCAGGTCAAGTGTCGAAACACCACAGTCAGCGGTAAACTACTGCCCCACACCAAACACCTGTCGCTCACTCGAAACAACCGAAGGCACCTCGCTCCAGTCACCGTGACCGGATCGAACAACCGCTCCAGTCGCATCTGTGGTGGACCATGAAAGGCCGAGGCAGCGAGGTGAAACCTTGATCGCAGACCCCGGTGAGTTGACGAATCTAGGCGTGGAAGAAGAGTTTCACGTCGTAGATCGACTCTCTCGCGAGCTCGTGGCCCAGGCACCCAAACTCCTGGAACACCTGCCGGCCGATTCCTACTCCGACGAGCTTCAGCGCAGCGTGGTAGAGAGCAATACCCCCGTGCGCGACACTCTCGAAGGCCTGCGCGAGGTGATCGTCCAGTCCCGCCGGACGCTGGTCTCGGTGGCCGACTCGATGGGGCTTGGCGTCGTCGCGGCCGGCACCGTCCCACTGGTGGACGCGCTCCAGCTGTCGATTACGCCGAGCCGCCGGTATGAGCGGATGCGAGATGATTACCAGCTGCTGGTTCGCGAGCAGCTGATCTGTGGCGCCCAGGTCCATGTCCAGGTCTCGGACCGGAACGTCGCCGTCGCGATTGCCCAACGAATCACCCCGCATTTGCCGGTGCTGCTCGCGCTGTCCACCAGTTCGCCGTTCTGGATGGGCGAGGACAGTGGCTACGCCAGCATCCGGTCGCTGCTCTGGCAACGCTGGCCGACGGCCGGTCTCAGCGGCGAGGTGTCCTCGGCCGCCGAGCACGACGCCCTGATCGCCGACCTGGTCGCCTCGGAGACGATCAGCGACGCCGGGATGATCTATTTCGACGTGCGCCCGTCGTCCCACCTGCCGACCCTGGAGCTGCGGGTCACCGATTCCTGTCCCGACCTGGATACCGTGGTGCTGCTGGCCGGACTGTTCCGTGCCCTGGTGCGGCGCGAGCAGGCGACGATAGCTTCCGGCGCGCCGAACATCCGGTACCCGGCACCGTTGCTGCGCAGCGCGCTCTGGCGGGCTGCCCGCTCCGGCCTGGAAGGCAGCCTTCTGGATCTGCCCCGCTCACCCCGACCGATCTCGGCCGCGACGGCTGTCAATCAACTACTGAGCGACCTGCGTCCCCAACTCGAGGACGCCGGAGACTGGGACACCGTCTCCAGCCTGGCTGCTCGAGCGCTGGCCCGAGGGAGTTCCGCCGCCGAACAACGAGCCGCCTACGAGGTTCGCAACCGCTTCTCCGACGTCGTCGATCTGCTGATCCGACGCACCGACCCCGATCAGACCTCGCCGCCCGTCCCGGGTCTGGACACCCCGCACGGCAACGTCCCGCTCTACCGGCGAGACGGCGACGAGGTGCTGTCCGGGAGCGAACCCGAGCCGGTGTACCGGGACGTGCTGCACGTCCTGGAAGCGATGGGGCCGGCCGAGCTTCGCCGCCGCGAGCACGCCCGGAATGAGGAGCAGCGCTCGCACGGCGTCACCTTCGGTGTTCCCGGCCGAGCCAGCGCCCGGCTGTTTCCGGTGGACCTGGTGCCGCGGCTGGTGAAACCCGAGGATTGGGCCGAACTCGGACTCGGCCTGACTCAGCGCGCCCGGGCCCTGGACATGTTCCTGCACGACGTCTATGGCGCTCGCGCGGTAGTCGAGGACGGGGTGGTTCCGGGCTGGGTGATCGAGGGCGCACC
Source organism: Kineosporiaceae bacterium (assembly GCA_031400005.1). Taxonomy (GTDB): domain Bacteria; phylum Actinomycetota; class Actinomycetes; order Actinomycetales; family Kineosporiaceae; genus JANNPJ01. Next base: position 39,344 of record JANNPJ010000474.1, read on the forward strand.
TGGCCTGCTCAGCATCGGTGCGCTGCTGAACCGGCAGTCGGTACGGGCCCATATCTGTGGGATGGACCTGGTCCGGGACAGCGACGGCACGTGGTTCCTGCTGGAGGACAACCTCCGGGTGCCGTCCGGCCTGGGGTACGCGGTGCAGAACCGTCGCCTCTCTAACGCGGTGCTGCCGGACCTGCCGAGACCGGCGAACCTGCTGGGGGTCGAGAGCGTGCCGGCCATGCTGCGGCAGACCCTCATCCAGGCGGCACTGCCGAGAGCCGGGGACAGTCCTCAGGTGGTGCTGCTCAGCGAGGGGCCGGAGGGGTCGGCCTGGTTCGAGCACCGGATGCTCGGTGAGGAGATGGGCGTGCCGGTGGCGTCGATCGGCGATCTGCTGGTCGATGACGACACCGTGTACCTGCTCCGTGACGGCACCCGCAAGCGGGTCGACGTCCTGTACCTGCGGGTGGACGAGGACGACCTGCTGCACACCTCCGGCGCCGACGGCCGCCCGATCGGGTACTCGCTGCGGGCCGCGGTCAGCGCCGGCACGGTGGCCCTGGCCAACGCCCCGGGTAACGGGGTCGGCGATGACAAGGCGATCTGCGCGTTCGTACCGCAGATGATTGAGTATTACCTGGGTGAGGTACCGCTGCTGTCAACGGTGCCCACGTACTTGTGCGGTATCCCCGACCAGCGAGAGACAGTGCTCAACCGACTCGACCAGCTCGTCTTGAAACCGGTGGACGGTTACGGCGGTGAGGGCGTGCTGATCGGCCCGTTCGCCACCGAGAAGGACTTGGAGGCCGTTCGCCGTCAGATCCTGACCGCCCCGCACCGCTGGGTTGCACAGGAGATGGTCTCGCTGTCCACCCTGCCGATCTTCGATGGTGAGCGGTTGGTCTCCCGGCACGTCGACCTGCGAGCGTTCGTCTTCCATGGGGACGAGCTGAAAGTCGCACCGGCTGCGCTGACCCGGGTCGCACCGGCTGGCAGCATGGTTGTCAACTCATCACGCGGCGGCGGCTCGAAGGACACCTGGTTGCTGGGTTGAGTTCCTGTGGCCGAGTCCACAGGTGGGCACAGTTCGGGATGACCTGATCTAAACCGTCCTGACTCGGCACGGCCGGTTCGGCACGATCAAGCGAAAGGACATACGGATGTGCGGCTTAGGCGGAGAGCTCCGGCTGGACGGAGGCCGTCCGGACGTCGAGGCGGTCGGTCGGATGTCCCCCTGCCTACAGGCGCGCGGCCCGGACGGTCACGGTGCCTGGTCGCACGGCCCGCTAGCGCTGAGCCATCACCGATTGAAGATCATCGACCTGACGGACGCCGGCGCCCAGCCGATGGTGGACGAGGAACTGCGCCTGGTCATGGTCTTCAACGGCTGCATCTACAACCATCACGAATTGCGGCACGAACTCGAAGGTCTCGGGTACCGATTCCGGTCACACTCGGACACCGAGGTGATCCTCAAGGCCTACCACCGGTGGGGCGCCCGCTGTGTGGAACGGTTCCTCGGCATGTTCGCCTTTGTGCTCCACGAAATGGACAGTGGACGTACTGTTTTCGCCCGGGACAGGCTGGGAATCAAGCCGCTGTACCTGGCCGAAGCGGCCGGCGGAAGCGGCCGGTTCCTCAGATTCGCCTCTACCCTGCCGGCACTGCTGGCGGCTGGCGACGTCAATACCGAGATCGACCCGGTGGCGCTACACCACTACCTGTCCTGGCACTCGGTGGTACCCCCGCCGCGAACCATCCTGGCCGGAGTGAAGAAGCTGCCGCCGGCCACGGTCCGGACCTATCAACCCGACGGCACGTCGTCCGACCTGCAGTACTGGGAGCCGATCGCGACCCGTCCGGAGATCTCCTACTCGCCCCAGGAATGGACCGAGCAGATCCTGGAGGCGCTGCGCAAGGCGGTGGCCCGGCGGATGGTGTCCGACGTCCCGGTAGGCGTCCTGCTGTCCGGCGGGCTGGACTCCAGCCTGGTGGTGGCGCTGCTGGCCGAGGCGGGCCAGAGCGGTTTGGCGACGTTCAGCATCGGCTTCAACGCCAAGGGTGGTGAGACCGGCGACGAGTTCGAGTACTCCGACCTGATCGCCAAGGAATTCGGCACCGATCATCACCAGATCTCGATTGCGGACGAGCGACTGATCCCGGGGGTCGCGGCCTCGATCGGCGCGATGAGCGAGCCGATGGTGAGTCATGACTGCGTCGCCTTCTACTTGCTCTCCGAGGAGGTGTCGAAGAAGATCAAGGTGGTTCAGTCCGGGCAAGGCGCGGACGAGGTTTTCGCCGGGTACGACTGGTATCCGCCGCTGGCGGACGTTCCCCGCGACGGCGCCGAAGCGGTGTACCGGCGATCGTTCTTTGACCGTACGGACGCCGAGACGGGCCACCTCCTGAACCCGGAATGGCTGGCCGCCGGCGACCCGAGTGGGGCCTTCCTGCGTGCCCACTTCGGTGCGCCGGGGGCCGAAACCGCGCTTGATGCGGCACTGCGGATGGATACCCGCGTGATGCTGGTCGACGACCCGGTGAAGCGGGTCGACAACATGACGATGGCCTGGGGTCTGGAGGCCCGAGTCCCGTTCCTGGATCACGAACTCGTGGAGCTGGCGGCCCGCTGTCCGCCGGAGCTGAAGCTCGCGGACGGCGGCAAGGGGATTCTCAAAGCGGCGAGTCGGGGCATCGTGCCGGACGCCGTCATCGACCGGCCGAAGGGGTACTTCCCGGTGCCAGGCGTGCGGCATCTGGACGGTCCTATCCTCGAATCTGTGAGAGCCGCCCTGACTTCCCAAGCCGCCCTCGACCGCGGCCTGTTTCGGCCCGCCGTCATCAATGCCCTCCTCAATGACCCCAACGGACGGCGCACCACGATCGGCGCCAACGTGCTCTGGCAGGTCGGCCTGCTGGAACTCTGGCTCCAACGGCAGGGCATATGAGCGAGAAGCGGCGCGACGGCGCCTGGACGGAGGCCGCACGCAACGACGAAGTCGCTTGTGGGCGGCCGGAGGAAGGCGTCGTCACGAGCGCCGCGCCCGAGCGAATCAAAGGCATGAGCGAGAAGCGGCGCGACGGCGCCTGGACGGAGGCCGCACGCAACGACGACGGCTTGGCGTCCGCTCACCTCGAGCCGGTTCCCGAGGATGTCTACAGCAGTTGGTCGGCGTCCCCTGCTCCGGACGGCGAGCAGGTCGCGTTCATCTCCGACCGTAGCGGCGAACCGGCCGTGTGGATCCAGAGAGCGCACGCGCCCCGGCTGACCAAGCTCCACACCTCGCTGCACCGGGTGCTGACCGTGAGCTGGTCACCGGACGGCGAATGGCTGGCGTGCTACACCGCGGCGGCCGGCTCCTCCCGGAACGAGATTTACGTCGTTCGTCCGGATGGTAGTGACCTGCGCCTGGTGGCGGGCGCCGATCCGGGAACGGCGGTGCTCGGTTCCGGAGCACATCACGGTTGGTCGCCCGACGGTCGACTGGTAGTCACCGAGACCATGGACCTGGAGTCCATGGCACTGTTGATCGACCCGAAAACGGGCAAGCGGCAGCAAATTTCGACTGGACCGCTGCTGGTTGCGCTGGATGTCAATCCCTATGTCGACCGGGCTCTGCTGCGGATCGGACCACGCGGCTACCGAAGCCTGGTGGTGGTGAATCTCGACGGCACGAATGAGCAGCCCGTCGTCACCGGCATGGGAGACGGTTCGGTGGATTGCGGTTTCCTCTCCGCTGACGGTCAGATCGTGTATGCCCGCAGCGACGTCGGCCGCGAACTCGCGGCCCTGATCTCGGTGGATCTCTCGGCCGACCTCTCGGCGGGCATCTCGGCCGACCTGGCTGCCGGGCGAGCACCCGTCGTGCTGGCCGAACGGGAGGACGCCGAGCTTGAGGACATCGTTCCGGCGGCGGACGGCCGGAGCGCCGTCCTGCTCTGGAACGTGCACGGCGGAACGAGCGCGCTCAGCGTGCTCAACCTGGCGAGCGGCCGACAGGACGAGGTCACCCCGCTACCCCGGGATGTGGTGGACGAATGCCGATTCCACCCCGGCGGCAAAGCGCTGCTGCTCACCGCGGAGGACTGGGCCGATCCGCGCGGAGTCTGGACGATCGACCTGGCCAGCGGCGAAGCCACGCCGCTGAGCAGCCGGGCGGACGGCGCACTCCGCGGCTCGCGAGGCGCGTCCTTCCCCACGGTCGAGGCGGCCGACCTGACCCGGCCTCAGTTGCGGCGTTTCACCTCGAAGGACGGTCTGGAGTTGACCGGCTGGCTGTACCGCCCGGACACCCCGGCACCATGGCCCACCATGATCCACCTGCATGGCGGTCCGGAGGCACAGGAGCGGCCGGTGTACAACTCGCTGTTCCAGTCCCTGGTCGCGGCCGGGATCGCGGTCTTCGCACCGAACGTCCGTGGCTCAACGGGTTTCGGCCGCAGCTTCGGCACTGCAGATGATGTCGGGTTGCGGTACGGCGCGATCGAAGACGTCGCCGCCTCAGTGGCGCATCTGGTGGATTCGGGAATCGCGGACTCGCACCGGGTCGGGTGCATGGGCCGGTCCTACGGCGGTTACCTGACCTTGGCCGCCCTGGTCTGGTACCCAGAACTCTTCGCGGTTGGCATCGATGTCTGTGGGATGGCTGATTTCGAGACGTTTTACCGGTACACCGAGCCCCGGATCGCGGCCGCAGCGGTGTCGAAGTATGGGCATCCCGAGCGCGACGCGGACCTGTTGCGAGACCTGTCGCCGATCCACCGGATCGACAACCTGACCGCCCCGCTTCTGGTCGTGCACGGTGCGGAGGACACCAACGTGCCGGTCGAAGAGGCTCAGCAGGTCGTCGATGCGCTTGCCGCCCGCGAGGTGGAGCACCGATTCCTGCTGTTCGAGGGCGAGGGCCACGAACTGCTCGCCACCCCTAACCGGGTGGCGTTCGTCCAGGCCTCGGTCGGCTGGGTCAGTCACCATCTGGGTGTCCCCGCGCTCCGCTAGCTTGATCACATACAACTGTGCCCCGCGCGGCACTGGCGGTTCAGGCAGACAGGTGGCGCAGCTGTGACCAGGCCTGAGCCCAGGAACCGGTGGGGCCGGTGCAGACCCAGACTCCGTTGCCGTCCTCCTCGTTGTCCACACCGGTATCCAGGGTCGCCGCCTGCCGGCAGCCGGTAAGGACGCCGGGACCGGGCACCTGCTCGCCGACGTAGACCACCGGGCCGGAACCGTCCGGCGGTGGACCCCAGTCGCCAAAACCATTGTGCCCGCTATAAACCCGTGACATTTCGGAGTACAAGAGCAGTGCGCCGGCCTCGCCGTAGTTGCTCGTCACCACGACGGCGGCCCGCCGTTGGTCGGCCGGCAAAGTGTCGGTCACCGCTCGGATCTGCGCGACGACGCGTGGCCAGCCGATCGTCTCCAGTTGGTCTTCATTCAGTTCTGGGTAGAACGATTCGGCAAAGGTCTGCGCCGGGAGCACCGGCAACAGGGCGGGCACCGTGAACAGCACGGACACCGCGACGGCCACCGTGAACCACGTCATTCGGGACGCCGACCAGCGCTGGCTGACCACGACTGCGCCCGCCGCTGCGAGCGGTGCCAGCAGACCGGTCAGGTAGTACGGCTTGCCACCGGTGATCACAAAGAACACCAGCAGGACGAGGTAGGCGACGGCCAGCGGACGGGCGTACCGCCAGGCGTCTCGGCGTAGCAGCGCCACCAGCCCGTACCCCACCAACACCGCACCGAGCGGGCTGAGAATCAGGAACTGGAAGCCGATCAGCTCGGCAATGCCACCCGGCGTGCCGTACTCATTTCGGATATCGGCGCTCAGAGTTGCCTGCGGCCAACCATTCTCGGCCTGCCACCAGAGATTCGGCGCCCAGATCAGCAACGCGATGGCTGCACCGGCCCAGGCCCAGGGCGAGCGCAGGTGATGCCGCAACCCGGGGGTCACCGCGATCCCGATCACGAGTCCGGCAAGGAGCGGCGCCACCAGGCTCTTGTTCTCCAACCCGATGCCGGCCGCGAGCCCGACCCAGAGCCACCCTCGGGGAAGATCTCGATGCAGGACGGCGACCACGAGCCGGATCACCAGGGTCCAGGCGAACAGATCAAGGGTGGACGTCGACAGCAGGTGGCCAACGGCCAGGACACCGGAGCCGGTGGCAACGGTGATCGCCGCGAGCAACTCGGCACGGTGGTTCCCGCCGAACTCGCGAACCAGGTCGGCGGTCAGCACGATGACGGCGCCGATCAGTACCGCAGAGAGCAGCCGCAGCGCGAACAGCGAGCCGGGTGCGAGCTGGTCGGCGGCTGCCGCGATCAGCGGGGTCTGTGGTGGCTGGTCCGGATAGCCCCATTGCGGATGCTTCCCTGCGGCGATGAAGTACAACTCATCGCGGTGCGGTCCGTAGCGGCTGGACAGCGCCAACAACACGATCGTGGCCATCCCCGCGACGGCGTAGACCGAGCGCGAGGGCTTCGAAGGCATGGCCAGCATGCCCTTATTGTTGCCAATCTGCCTCGCGGACGTCGCGCGATCTGAGTCACCTCAGGTCCGCTGTTCGGATGATCGGGACCTCGGCGACGTGGGCGAGATGGGCCTCGAAACCCGTCGTCCCCACCGATCCAATGGCTAACCTGCCGCGTGAGCAGTGATGTCACTTTATGTGACGACTTGATAGCCCAGGGGGAACAATGAGTGCACGCTTCAACCAGCCTCCCGGTTGGCCTCAGCCACCGGCAGGGTGGGAACCGGCGCGGGATTGGGCCCCCGACCCGAGCTGGCCGCCGCCCCCGGAGGGCTGGCGGCTCTGGACCATCGACACCGATTCCCGGTGGCCCGCCTCCGCGATCACCGCACCGATCCCGGCGATCCCGGCTGTCCCGGCTCTCCCGCACGACCACACGGCCGCACGCAGCACGACGGCTGCACGCCGCGAGCCGATCCCGTCCACCAAGAGCCAGACGGCCGCACGCAGCCAGCCTGTTGCCCAGCGCCAGACGACCACAGGCAGCCAGTCGATTCCGTCGATGGACGGCTCCTCCTCCAGCCCGCCAAGGACGCCGTCCCTGACCAGCACGGTGCTCGAGATCGGTGCCCTTGATCGCCGTCCTACTCCGCCGTCGCTGTCGACCTCGACGCGAATGATCGGCTGGAGCGCACTGGGTGTCGCCCTCCTCGCAGTTACCGGGCTAACGGTCAGAAGCCTGGCTGAGGCGCCGGCACCGCCCCTGGCGCAGTCCGCGCCGATGACAGCCAAGCCGCCCGCTGCGGCGTCGACGCCACCAGCTCCCAGCACCGCTGCCTCGGACCCGATCGAGCAAGTCCTCGCGCGGGCCAGGACCGAGGCCAAGGCCGGCACCGCGCTCGCCGGCCTGGCCGCGCTGGACGTCAAGCGGCGCGAACCGAAAACCGGTTACGCCCGAACCACATTCGGTTCGGCACTGCGGGACACCGATGGCAACGGCTGCGACCAGCGCAACGACGTCCTGCGCCGAGATCTGACCCGCACAACCTTTCGGGCCGGGACCAACGGCTGCTCAGTGCTGACCGGCACGCTGAGCGATCCCTACACCGGCCGGAAGATCCTGTTCAACCGGACGCAGAAGGGCCCTGCCCGGATCCGGATCGACCACGTGGTCCCGCTCGCCGACGCGTGGATGAAAGGTGCTCGGAGCTGGTCCGTGGCGAAACGAACCGAGTTTGCGACGGATTCGCTGAATCTGCTGGCCGTGGGTGCTGGCGCGCGGACCGCCAAGCGTGGCTCGGACGCTGCCGGCTGGCTGCCCAAGGCGATGGATTACCGGTGTGCCTACGTCGCCCGGCAGATCGCCGTTAAACGCAAGTACGGAATCTGGGTCACGGCGACTGAACGGTCGACGATGGCCGGCATCCTGGCCAAATGCGAAGGCCAGGAACTACCTTCCGCCGGGTGAGCGAGCTGGACGCCTCGGACTGCGCCCGAATGGCAGTTCACCTGGGCATTTTCGGTCAGCAGATCACACCCTTGTAAGTCACAAAACAGGCAATTCAGTCTTGCCTACCCTCGGTCCCCGATGCTCTACTCGAAGTTACGGAGGAAAACGAGGTTCGACGAACGGGCGGAGTCGTAGCCATGCACGACCTGAATAGTGCTGCTCGAAATCTCGAGGCCGACCCGATGGAATGGACTGGGCGAACGGAATTCGGTTTATTCGATGATCAAGGATGGCCAGCCGGCACGGTCGAAATCGTCATTCGAATTGATCACCTATCGCTGTGGTTCGGCAATCGGACCCTCGCCGTGATTGATCGAGACACGTTCCGGGAATGGCTCATGGATCCCGACGAGCCCTTCTTCGTCGACGATGTGATGTGGTCTATCGGCGATCGCGGTGCACACCTGACCATCGACGATGCGGCGGCCTACCCCATTCCGCACGCCCTGGTGCAACACCTCGTTCAGGTCGTCTGACCGCAGTCGGCGCCGATCAGCCCTTGACGGCACCGGTCAGCCCGCCGATGATTCGGCGCTGAGCGATCATGAAAAACACCAGGACAGGAACGTCGGCCGGCCCGCCCGGCTGCAGAATCAGCAACCAGGCAACCGCGGTGGCCCAGGCCAACGAAATTATTCAGTTCTTCCCGGCCGTTCCATTAAAACCGCTGCAAAACAGCGCCATTACCATCGGAACGACGACGAATCCGAGATAGAGCAGGATTGCCGGGATGAGGAACAGACTGATCTCCAGTCGCCGCCGCGTCGGAGACTGCCTTGATGATCTTTTCCAGCGTCGACTCTCCAGATAGACGTCTGAGTCGGGTTCAGATGTGAGTAGCACCACGGACCCTGCGTGACTTGAGATCTTGACTCCCCTTAGATCCCGATGTCAACCGTTGTCGATAACGTTATCGACCTCTACGCTCCGGAAGGTGACCACACACAGCCGGACCACGATCCGGGACGTCGCCGACCGCGCCGGAGTCTCCGTGGCGACCGTTTCGAAGGTGCTCAACGGCCGATACGGGGTATCCGCGTCAACGTTCGCGCACGTCCAGGCCGTGATCGAGGAGCTGGGATACCACTCCAGCATCGTCGCCAGCAGCCTGCGCAGCCACCGAACCAACGTGGTTGGGATCCTGGTGGCAGACCTCGAACCCTTCAGCACCGAACTGTTGAAGGGTGCGGCTAGAGCCGTCCGCGATACCCCGTATGAACTGGTCGTCTACTCGGCCGGCGGCCGGGCGGCGGACCGGGTCGGCTGGGAGCGGCGTTATCTGTCCCGGCTCGGCGGCACGCTGATCGACGGCGCCCTGCTGGTCACCCCGACGGTGGTGGATGCTCAGGTTGGTATCCCGGTGGTCGCGGTCGATCCACATACCGGCGACTCCGGCGTACCCACGATCGCCTCGGACAACCTGCTCGGCGCGCGACTGGCCACCGAGCACCTGATCGAACTGGGCCACCGGCGGATCGGGTTCATCGCCGGCCGAGCCGATCTGGAGTCGGCCCGGCTGAGGGAGGAGGGCTATCGGCTGGCCCTCACCGAGGCCGGAATTCCGGTCGATCCCGCGCTGCTCGTCGACGGCGGCTTCGAGCGGGAACCGGCCCGCGAGTCGGCCCGAGAACTCTTGCTGCGAGCCGAGCCACCCACCGCGATCTTCGCCGCGAACGACCTGTCGGCCCTCGGTGTGTTGACCGCCGCCGTAGAACTCGGGCTGGACGTTCCCGCCGATCTGTCGATCGTCGGCTTCGACAACGTGCCCGAGTCGGTGATGGCTGAGCCTCCACTGACCACGGTGGATCAGTCGATCCAGCTGATGGGACGGCGAGCGGTGGAGATGCTGCTCGCGCTGCTCGGTGGAGCCGAGATCCCGCAGCGAATCACCTTGCCCACCAGGTTGGTTCAGCGTCGATCGACGGCAGCCCCACGGGCCCCGTTTGCCCTGCCAACGACACCCCAGCAGGCCGCTCCACAGGCCGGACCGACGACACGGCCCGCACACCTATTCCCCTCGTGATCTTGCGCGAACTGACCTGCCGATCGCCTACTGGAACTGGTTCGAGTACCGGCTGACGGCTGACCACTCCACCGTCCACCCGCCCGCCCTCTCGTCGACACCGGCCCGCACCCGCCACCACCCGCCCGCACCCCTGCCACCGCGCGCCCGCACGCTCCGCCGCATAGTCTGGCTCTCCGTGACGCCAGAAGGAGCTGACCCGTGGATCGCGCCGAACTGATCGCCTTCGTGCGACGCCATGGGCAAGCCATGGTGGCGACCCGGGGCCCGGCCGGCGATGCCCAGGCGGCCAAGCTCGGCATTGCCATCACCGAAGACGCCGAGTTCATCTTTGAACTCTCCGTGCATTCTCAGAAGTACGCGAACCTTCTCGGATTCCCGCAGGTTGCCCTGGTCGTCGGCGGGTCTGAGCCGGTCACGTTGCAGTCCGAGGGAATCGCGGACGTACCCGTCGACGCCAGCCGCGACCGCTGCTTGAGGGTCTACTTTCAGCAGTTCCCGGCCGCCCGGAAGAGGGCGCTGGAGCCGGACATCACGCATATCCGGATCCGCCCACGCTGGGTGCGGCTTCTTGACAATCGTCCTGATTCGTTCGGCGTTCAGGAGATCCAGTTCGAGCACTGAGCCGGGTCGCTAGGTCAGGTGACTGAGCTGCGGTGGCTCGGTCTGTGGCGGCGGCCACGGCTCGCCGCATCCCGTGCCGACGATGCAACTGTCCGGCGACTGCCTGATACTTGCTCGGCTCGACCGGCAACAGCCATTGTTTGATTCGGGTCGTTCGGTCAACGTCGATGCCGATGTCGGACAGCATCTCATCGATCTGATGCATGGAGAACGGGATGACGTTTGTTCCGTGTGAATGCTTGCCCTTGGTCCGCTCCTCCGTCCAACGCAGCCGATCCTTCACCTGGGCCCGCCGCTCGTCCACCGTCGGCAGGTTCATCGCACCGCCGAGGTAGTCGGCGATCCACAGGGCGGCTACTTCCGCGCCCAGCGGGCTGAAGAACGACGAGTTGTAGCCGACAAAAGCCAGTTTCGACACCGTAAGCGGAAGAATCTGATGATAAAGCTCGAAGTTCCCGTGGGAGTCGACCAACTGCGCCCTCAGGTCGTCGTCCAGGAACGGAACCCGTTGATGGAAACCGGTCCCGCAGATGACCAGGTCGGCCGGCACGATCTCACCCGTGGCCAGCTGCGCGGACGGTCGCCCCTCCTGAGCCAATAGCCGGATGATCCTATTGTCGCGCCGCACGACGATCCGCCCGTCCGCAATCCGGGGATGGAACTCCTCGGTCACCAGGCTGACCGTACTGCGGGCGATATCGGTGAACCGACCCTCGGGGACAAGCCCGGACGCGCGCAGCCCGAGCTGACGGGTGATGAGCGACTGGAGACTTGAGACCATCGAATGGGTGACGCCACCTCCGAGGCCATGCAAGAAGTGCTCAAAACCGGCCGTTTTCATGTACGGGAACAGCGCCTCACCCATCCGGGTGAGCATCAGGTACTTGTAGTTCAGCACATTGGCGAGCTTCCTCGGCATCTTCCAGATCAGGTTTCGTGCCACCACCGTGGTGGTGGCGGAGACCTCGCTGACCGCGACCGCCAGGTCGCACGATGACTTCCCGTAGCCGACCACGATGACCGCCCGGGAACGGGCCTCGGCGAGGTCGGTGAATTCGCTGGTGTGACAGAGCCGGCCACCGACGGATCGGTACTCGTCGACACCTTCGTAGTCCGGAATCAGCGGGTCGGAGCAGTTCCCGTTGGCCACCACCAAGAAGTCGAAGTGATACGTGCTGGCCTTGTCTCCGGAGACGGTCTGCACGGTCCAGGAACCACTGGCCGGATCCTGGCCGGCCCGCGTCACCTCAGTGTCGAGATGAAGCATCGGTTCCAGCCCGAAGCGCCGAACATAGCCCTCCAGGTACGCCTGCACCTGGGCACCGGTCGGCCACTGCGGATAGTCTCGCGGCATCGGAAAGTCCGAATAAGTGTAGGTACCCTTATCGTTCTGGGTGGTCAATCCCGGATAACGGCGAGTCCGGCTCCAAACCCCACCGACGTCCGGGGTCTGGTCGAAAACTGTCACCGCGTGGCCGAACTCGGTTAATACTTTAGCCGCGCCGAGCCCGGCGAAACCGGCGCCAATGATGCCAATCTGCATGATGTCTCCCCTGGTTCCCGGCCTCTCACGCTACTCTCGCGCGGTCGGCGGTTCAGGAAAGAGACACTGAAGCGGACAGAAAATACGGACCCATCAGCGGTCGCAGCGGGCGTCACTGGACGGGGTTCCAGCCGTCGGAACCAGCCAGGTACTTCTGGGAGGTGTCGTTGGCCGCGGTCAGGAACATCTGACGCATACGTGGCGGAAGTGGCAGAATCCGAACTGGATTCACCCACCGATTCCGTTGTGGAGGATGCTGTGCCCGACGCTGTGCCCAACCAGACCTCATCCCGCCGAACCCGCCCGCCCTTCCGCGCAGATCACGTCGGCAGCTTGCTGAGGCCGGCCCGGTTGCTGCAGGCCCGAGACGATCACGCGCGCGGCGAGCTGGACGCCGAGGGCCTGCGCGCCGTCGAGGACGACGCGATCCGCGAAGTGGTGGCCATGCAGGAGGACGCCGGGCTGCAGTCGGCCACCGATGGCGAATTCCGCCGCGCCTCCTGGCACATGGACTTCATCTACCAGCTTGGCGGGATCAGCCAGAGCGAGAAGCACCTGGCCGTTCAATTCAAGAACGCCTCAGGAGTGATCGAGTTCGCCCCAGCGGCGCTGCAGGTCGATGGCCCGATCCGGCTGGAGCAACCGATCTTCGCCGAGGCCTTTGACTTTCTCGCCGCGACCGTACGTACCGCCGTCCCTAAGCTGACCATCCCGTCGCCGAGTATGGTGCACTACCGGGGCGGCCGGGCTGCGATCGATCCCGACGTGTACCCGGAGATGCAGCCGTTCTGGGACGACCTCTCCGCCGCCTACGCGCAGGAAATGCAGGCGCTGTACGACCGCGGCTGCCGGTACTTGCAGCTGGACGACACCTCCTTGGCCTATCTGAACGACCCGGCACAGCGTGCCCAGCTCGCCGCCCAGGGTGCTGACGCCGAGCATCAGCATCTGCAGAACATCCGCCAGATGAACGCAGCCATTGCCGATCGACCCGCCGATCTCGCCGTCACCACGCACCTTTGCCGCGGCAATTTCCGCTCCTCCTGGGCCGCTGAGGGTAGCTACGACTTCGTGGCCGAGGCGTTGTTCGGCGAACTCGCGGTGGATGGTTTCTTCCTGGAGTACGACGACGAGCGCTCGGGTGGCTTCGAGCCGCTGCGGTTCGTGCCATCGAACAAGTACGTGGTGCTGGGCTTGGTCACCACCAAGAGCGGCGAACTGGAGGACAAGGACACCCTGAAGCGGCGGATCGATGAGGCCGCGAAGTTCGTTGACCTTGATCAACTGTGCCTGTCTCCGCAGTGTGGCTTCTCCTCCACCGTTGAAGGTAATGCGCTCACCATCGAGCAGGAGATCGCGAAACTGCGGTTGATCGTCGAGGTCGCCCAGGAGGTCTGGGGCTGAAATCCGCGCGGACGGCGAGACCGGCGCGGCGGCAGGCTCAGCTGCCGTCGCGCACGTCCGTGAGAGCGGCGGGCCGGAACTCAATCTCGTCGAACCGGACCCGGCAACCCTCGCCGGTGGGTGCCTGCACTTCGAACCCGATCCGGACCGGCAGATCGGCAGGACTCCCGGTCAGAGCGAAGTAGCGCACCAGCCGCCACCAGGTCCGATCCGTTGAGGCGTGGAACGCGAACGTCTCGCCCTCTCGGGAGAGCCGCAGCCAGATGGTGTTCTCACTGAGTTCGAACGCGTTCGCATCGTCGGACTCGGCCCGGGTGACGACCGTGACAACGCTGGGCTTCTTCTGCGGTGTGTACTCGAAGCAGAGCTTGGCCCAATACTTCTCGTCGACGTACACGATCAGAACACCAGCGTCGAAGGCACTGTGGAAGTCCACGCTGACCCGGGCGGTGAGCTGAAAATCGCCCTCCGGCGCCCCGAGTAGCCGGGGCGCGTCCGACAGTGGGTGCCTGCCCGCCGGATCGATGAACATATCGCTGCGCGCCGGCGCGTCAGCCGTGATCACTCCCTCGGCGGAGTGCCAGGTTTCCGGTGCTGGTCCGTCCGGTAGCAGCGGAAACGGCAGTCCGGGAATCGAGTGCTCCATGCCCGAGACAATAGGCCAGTCACTGTTGGCCAGCCACTTCCCCGCCCTTGGTCCAACGTTCACCGGACGACCGCTACTCGGCTCGGCCCAATCTCCGTGGCCGCGCTCCCACGTGGCACTTTGGTGACTTAGACCGAGCTGGGTTGCGGTCCTTCCCGCCGGCAGCTACTACTCGTCCCAATCCAATTGGGAATCGGGGACGCCGCCGGCCCGGCCGTACTCGGCCGCCGATGCCCGGCCGAGCCGATCTCCCTTCGGATAGCGAAAAACCCGATTCGGGAAGACAACGAAAACCTCTGTCTCGGTGTGAAAATCGATGTACCATCCGGGTCCGTCGAGGGCAGAGGAGAAGCGTTCAGCGATCGTCTCCGCGCACTCCTCGGCGGCCGTAAACGTCACCAACGTCCACACACCAGGCTGTCCGCCGACCGGATCGCGCGCACCGATCCGCTCGATTCGATGCACCGTGAGCGGGACATCGTCCAAATTCAGACCGCTGCGCAGGCTCTCTCCGATCAGTCCACCCTTAAGCATGCCCCCACCGTAGCCAGTTCGGAGAGATCCCGCCCAGTGCAACGTCATCTCGCCGAAGCATCGATATGGCAACGGTCGCGAAGATCGATCGCCTCGGCGACGCCGCGCGGTGACCAGCAGAGCACCCGATCGCCCGGGTGCAGGCGCGAGTCGGTGGCGTACCACTGCGACAGCTGATCCTCGGCCGACTGGTCACCGCCATCAGCCGCAAGCAGCAGGGCCGCGACGTCGTCAATCAACCCTAGGTCTCCGTCGAGCTGACCGGACATGGCACCCCATTGATCCCAGAGCAGCAATTCGTCGCGTTGATGGTGTGCCAGTTCGAGCAGGACGTAGTTACGCACGAACCAGTCGCCCCCGATCGGCACGCCCATCCCGACGCCGTACCGGTTGACGTCGAGGTCGCCGCGCCGATAGCCGATCCACACCTGGGCCGCAGTAGCGAATCCGGCCTTTTCCAGGGACATGTCGAGCGGGTCGAAGCGGCCCACCGATGGCCATGATCCGGCCGGGGCGAGTTGGGTGTCGGCGAACACCCATCGCCCGCCGTCCCAAAACTCGGTGATCACATGATCATGGTTGAAGCCGGGCTCGAAGTACGCCGCGAAGCCGATCCGACTGCGGGCCGGGACGCCGTGCGCGCGCAACGCGGACACCGTCAGCAAGGTGAAGTCCCGGCAACAGCCGGCTACCCGGTCGGCCTCGGGTCGAGGCACGTCCAGCGGGGCATCGCACCGGGTCCGGTCGGCCGCCAGCAGGCGATCAATCCACCGGTTGTCGATCTCCGCTAACCGTTCCGGTGTGAGCTGGATTCCGCTCGCCCGGTAGTGCAGGAGCACGTTGCGGACGACGTCCCCCAGACGCGGAAGATCGGCGGGAAGGGCGGCGATCAGCGGGGCGTACTCGCGGGGGTCGGAGTACGGCGACTGCTGGCTGTAATCGTGCAGCGTTGGCATCAAGTCTCCTCGGCGATGGGGGTAGCGATGTGGACGAACGGGTCGGTGCCGGTGATCTCGTTCCAGGCGGCCAGGTAGATTTCCCGCGGCGAACCGGTCCGGATCAGCCCGCCGTTGAGGCGATGTTCCTCGACCGCGTCGTAGGCGTGCATGATCCGGGGGTAGTAACAGTCGTCGCGCAGGACCGTGGTGTAGATCTCGGAGTGCGCGGCCTCCAGCCGGATGGTGATGTTGCCGGCCGTCTCGACCAGCCCGGTGAAGGGCACGCAGACCTCGATCGGGGCTTCACTGTCGGGCGTGACGAAGCCGTCGTACAGCACCCAGTGTTCGGCAGTGGCCCGTCCACCGGCGGCGCCCAGGAACTGACGGATCTCCCACTCGGCGGTGCCGATCGCATCGAGGAGTCCTTGCTGGTCAACGTCGGTTCGGAGGAAGGCGACCTTGGTGGCCGGTATCTCCCGGCGGTGCAAGGGATGCGACGCCGCTTCGCCTCTCGACCCCGTTCCGACTGCCGTTCCTGTTCCTGCTCCCGCTCCTGCTCCTGCTCGGGTTCCGGCTCGGGCGAGCTGAGTGCGCAACCAGTTCAGCGTCCCGCGCCGCGCTTGCATCGTTGCCTCCTGCGCTCCCCACCAACGGTCGAGTCGAACGACAGCCTCCTTGTCGGTACCGGCGAGCACCTCGGCCACAATGGCCAGCGGCATGTCCAGTTGGCGCAAGAGGCTGATCCGACGAGCCCGATCGAGCTGGTCGAGCTCGTACTGCCGGTAGCCGCTGACCGGATCGACCCGCGCCGGCCGGAGCAATCCGGAGATGTCGTAGAGCCGGAGGGCCTTGATCGATAAGCCGGAGCGACGACCGAACTCGCCGATGGTGAGCGACTGGGTGTCCTGCGCGTTCATGCGAGCAAGTCTTCACCCGACCCCTGGGGCGGGGTAAAGCCGTTCCGGCTGAGCGCTGCTGTGGGCGCAGATCGGCGTCGGGGATCGGGAACTCGATGCGGCCGGCCAGCGTCGCGATGAGGGCGGTTAGGCTCGGATGACGGTGCACTCCGTCACCTCGCCCACCGAAGGAGCGCTCATGACCAGCGATCGAGCCAACGCACGGGAATACGCCGAGCAAGCGTCACGGGTTGCCGACAAACTCAAGCCTGGCGGCTACGAATCCGTCAAGGCCCTCGCCCTGCTGTCAATCGCCCACAGCCTGGCGGCCCTCACCGAGGAGCGCGACGTCACGACGTAGTGATCCCGTCCAGCAACGTCAGCGACGGCGTCCTGGAGCGCGTTGAGTAGGTTCGCGTTCACCGGTGCGGACGGCAGCTCACTGCTTCAACTCGTCAGATCGGCCGGTTCCTGCGGTGCACCTCGAACAGCGGGCGTGCGGATGTTGCACGCTCAGCGGGCGTACTCAGGCAGGGCGGGTCCGGTGACTGTGGTCTCGTCGATGGGCCGGTTCAGGTTGTTGCCGAGATCGCCGTCGATCAGGGCCGGTTCATCGGCAGCTCGGCGGGCCCAGAGCAGGACCTGCTCGGCGGCCTCTCCGGTAACGCCACCATGTTCCAGGCAGAAGCGGGCCAACGGTTCGAGGACAGCGCGGGCCAGAGCCTGCTGCTCGTCAAGCCAGTCGTTCATCAGGTAGGCGGTGAAGGCGGCGATCCGGTGCGGGGAGCAGGCAAGGGCGAGTTCCTCGGTCATGCCGGGGCTCACCCAGTCTCGAAGGACCCAGGCGACGACGTCGTCATCCGGTCCGGTGGCCGGGGGCAGATCCGCACCGGTGGCGGCGGCCCAGGTCTTGAACCGTGCAGTCAGCTCCTCGGCGAGGTCGGTGGCCAGTTTCGGATCCCTGGACGCCCAGCGCAGCGGGCGTCCAGCGGCCCCGAGAGCGTCGACGATCACGGACACAATGCGGTCACCGCGGTAGAGCTCATGGAAGTGACTGTCGGACAGCGGCTGCCCGAAGAGCTCGTCGATCAGACCGCCGCCCGGCAGCACGTGCCCGAGCAGGTCTGCGGGAGCGGCTACCGGCTCGGTCCCGGTGGCACTGACTCCGACGAGGGCCCGCCAAGCGGCCGCTGCCGTCACCGGGTCAGCGTAGTAACCGCTGGTGAGCACCTGGGTGAAGCCGTGGCACAGGTCCACGTCGAACAAGTAGGTACGCGGCGGCCCGCTCGGTCCGGTCACGTGGGCCAGCAGACCGAACCGGAGGCCGTAGGCGTCGCGCATCAGCAGGACGCCAGGTGCGGCGGTGACGGTCGGGGGAACCGCGAGCCAGGCCGGTTCCTCGCTGTCCGCGCGACCTTTGGCCAGCAGACCCAACGCCACGTGGGCCAGTCCAGGAGTGGCGATCACGGCGAGCCCGTAGATCAGACGACGCACCGCTGGCTCCGCGGCCCGTGGCTTGGCCGCATCGAGCAGCGCCTCCAGCCATTCCTGCGAGCTGAAACCGGTCGTTTGCTGCTCGTGCAGCGTGCGCCAGTGACGGCCGAGCAGATCGCACACCGCATCCTCCAGGTCGACCGGAGTAGCGCAGCCCAGCAACACCCTCGCGGCATCCAGGACGTGTGCGTGGCTGTGTGGCCACCAGGCCCTGGCCTGAGCTCTCACCTCCGATGCACCCGGCAGCATCCGGGCGATGCTGGAGAGCGCGTCGAGGGCGGAACGCTGCGGATATTCCGTGCGGTTGCCACGGTCGAAAGCGGCGCTGGGTGCGAACTGCGCCTGAGGTCCGTTGCCCGGTGGCAGATCGCGGCCTGGTGCGCGCCGGACCTGAGGCCCCTTGGAGGAAGACTTCTTCTTTTTGCGACCACGCGAGACAGGCGACACCTGGACACCCTACAAGGCCCTCGGCCCACTTTCCTGGCAATGATTCCTCCTTTGGCCCCGCGTCGAGCCGCGGTGATCTTGTCCCGTCGTAGTTCTCGCCAAGATCACCAATTGCGACCGGCTTCTCACGGAAAGGTTCGCGGGGAACAACGGAAGAGATAAAGTCGAACTCGGTCACGCGCAGGCGGTTTTCGCCAAGGTCAACGTCGGCCCGTGCCAACCCTTATTTCACTCTGGTGAACGACTGAAACAAATTCGGTTTCCAACACTACTTGGGCATTGATCATCGCCGATAGGTCTGGATCGACGGCGACACAGTGCACGTCAACTGTTCTGCCTAACGACGTCCTTACGCGATGGCCACCCGCGCGGAGAGATAGACCTCGGTCGGCATGGGCTGACGCAACCTCCAGGTGATCGCCATTGGGCGGTCTCCGGTGTGCGAGACATAGTCCGCCGGCCCGAGGAAAATATACGGAGAGGTACCCATAGCGTTGCTCCCCTCAGATCGCACGCAGCTTCATGATCTCGCTGCGCGGGAAGAGGCCCG
>JANNPJ010000481.1:0-17010 GCA_031400005.1 Kineosporiaceae bacterium
GATGCCCGGGGACCGCTGGCAGCAGCTCGCCAATGTCCGCGCGTACCTGGCCTTTATGTGGTCACATCCGGGCAAGCAGTTGATCTTCATGGGTTCCGAGCTGGGCCAAGAAGCCGAGTGGTCCGAAGACCGCAGCCTGGACTGGTGGCTGGAGGACACACCGTGGCACGCCGGTCTGCAGCAGTTGGTGCGGGACTTGAACCGGATCTATCGCGACCACCCCGCGCTCTGGGAATTGGACAGCGACCCGGCCGGTTTCGAGTGGATCGACGCCAACGACACGGTGCACAACACCTTCTCGTTCGTCCGCCGCGACCGGTTGGGTAATGCCTTGGTCTCGGTGGTCAACTTCGCGGGTGGACCGCACGAGGGTTACCGGCTCGGGGTTCCGCACGAGGGCACCTGGCTGGAGGTGCTGAACACGGACGCCGTCCAGTACGCCGGCTCTGGTGTCGGCAACCTCGGGCGGATCGAGGCGGAACCCGTGCCGTGGCATGGGATGCCGGCCTCCGTCGTCCTGCGGGTACCGCCGCTCGGCGCGGTCTGGCTGTACCCGGCTTCACCGGCTCAGCCCGCATCCTCAGCGCAGTCCGCATCCTCAGCTCAGTCCGCATCCTCAGCTCAGTCTGCGCCCGCAACTCCTCTGGCCACTCCGGCTACCCCGGCCCCTGGGGTCTCGGCGGTTCCGTCATCCCCGTCGTCCTCGTTGTCCCCGCCGTCCCAAAGCTGACGCAAACCGCATCCGTGATCATGCACAAACTGACACGTTGGACCCAGCAAGGCGTCAGTTCGTGCATGATCACGGCGGGTCCCGAGTGGTTGGACCAAGGAAGGTAATCTCGCGGCATGAAATCTGGTATTGACATCGATCAGCTCACCCCGGCGATTCGGCCGCAGGATGATCTGTTCCGGCACGTCAACGGCGCCTGGCTGGATTCTGCCGAGATTCCGGAAGACCGGTCCGTGTACGGCACCTTTCACCGGCTCCGGGACGAGGCGGAGGCCCAGCTGCGAGTGATCGTGGAGTCCGCCGCCGCGGCCGCAGCCGCCGGGGAGTCCGCACCCGACAGCGAGAGCCGCAAGGTCGGCGACCTTTACAACAGCTTCCTCGACGAGCAGACAGTGGACCAGCTCGGTGCCGAGCCGATCGCCGACCAGTTGGCGATCGTCGACGCGGTCACCGACCTGGCCGGGCTGATCCGAGCACTGGGCGCGCTGGACCGGACCGGAACCGGCGGGCCGTTCGGATACTACGTGAACGGCGACGCCAAACAGTCCGACCGCTACATCATGTATCTGGGCCAGGGCGGGCTGAGCCTGCCCGACGAGTCGTACTACCGCGAGGACACCTTCGCCGAGATCCGCACCGAGTATGTCGCTCACGTGGAACGGATGCTGGACCTTGCCGGCCTGCCCGATGCCGCCGCCGCCGCGGCTCGGATCATGGCGCTGGAGACCCGCCTTTCGACGTCCCACTGGGACCGGGTGTCGAATCGGGATGCCACAAAGACGTACACCAAGCTGGATCGGACAGGGCTCGACGCACTGATCCCGGAATTCGACTGGACGGCGTGGCTCACGGCGGTGCAGATCCCGGAGAGCGCCTTCGCCGAGGTCGTCGTCCGCCAGCCCAGCTACTTCACCGGCCTCGGCCAGGCCCTGGCCGAGATTCCGCTCGCGGACTGGAAGGCCTGGCTCAGTTGGCGGGTGGTGCACTCTGCCGCCTCGCTGCTGAGCAAGCCGTTCGTCGAGGAGAACTTTGCCTTCTACGGCCGCACCTTGACCGGCGCCCCGCAGCAACGCGAGCGCTGGACGCGCGGCGTCTCGATGGTCGAGGGTGCCCTCGGTGAGGCGGTCGGCAAACTCTATGTCGATCAGCACTTCTCCCCGGCCGCGAAGTCCCGGATGGTGGAACTGGTCGCCAACCTGGTCGAGGCCTACCGCCAGAGCATTTCGACGCTGGAATGGATGAGCGAAGAGACCCGGGCTCGGGCCCTGGACAAGCTCGACCGGTTCACCCCGAAGATCGCCTACCCAGACACCTGGCGGGATTACTCGGCGCTGAAGATCGAGCCTGGTGACCTTGTCGGCAACGTCCGCCGGGCCGGCGAGTACGAACTGGCTCGGGAGATCGCCAAGGTCGGTGGACCGGTGGACCGGGACGAGTGGTTCATGACCCCGCAGACTGTCAATGCCTATTACAACCCGCTGATGAACGAGATCGTCTTTCCAGCAGCCATTTTGCAACCGCCGTTCTTCGACGCCGAGGCCGACGACGCGGCCAACTATGGTGCGATCGGCGCGATCATCGGTCACGAGATCGGCCACGGTTTTGACGACCAGGGGGCGAAGTACGACGGCGACGGCAACCTGCAGGACTGGTGGACCGACGCGGACCGGGCGGAGTTCGAGAAGCGCACGCGAATGCTGATCGAACAGTACGACGTGCTTGAACCCCGGCAGACGCCCGGGCACCGTGTCAATGGCGCGCTCACCGTTGGCGAGAACATCGGTGACTTGGGCGGGCTTTCGATCGCCTACTCGGCCTACCAGATCGCCCTGAACGGCGCCGAACCGCCGGAGCTGGACGGTCTGAGCGGCTGGCAGCGGTTCTTCATCTCGTGGGCTCAGGGTTGGCGGGGCAAGGGCCGCGACACCGAGGTGATCCGTCGCCTCGCCCTGGATCCGCACTCCCCTGAGGAGTTCCGCTGCAACGCCGTCGTCCGCAACATCGACTCGTTCCATCAGGCTTTCACCGTCACTCCGGACGACGACCTCTGGCTGGCTGAGGAAGCCCGAGTACACATCTGGTAGGAACGAATACACATCTGGCAGCCGCAAGGTGCCGCCGGACACCCGCGCAGACGGCACCTTGCGGGATTAGCGCCTGAGCTGACGGGGGATCCGGCCTGGCGGGGGTGAACCTGCCGCGAGGGCCTCTGCTGCCAGGGCTTCCTCCGTCAGTGGCTCCTCCGCCAGGGCTTCCTCTCGGACCTCAGCACGGCTGCGCGGGATGGCGGCGACCGCGCTGATGCCGTCCAACTCGGAGGCCAGCCGATGCTCGAAAGCGGTGTTCACCCCGACCACCGCCGACAGCAACGGCATCGGGATGCCAAGTTCGGCGGCAAAGCCGAGGAAGCCGGCGGTGTCGCCGGGCAACTGCCCACCGCCGTAGGGGGCGCCGCCACGCAGGCCGTAGCCCAGATCGGTCGACCCCTGGGCCGAGCTCGCGACCGTGTCGGCGATCTGGTCCGGGTCCAGGCCTAACTGGTCGCAGACCCCCCAGATCTCGTTCCAGAAGCTGATTTTCGTGGCGTTGAACAGACTGCTGGTGCACTTGATCAATTCGGCGGTAGCCGGGTCGTCGAAGACTCGGACCTGGCCCCCGAGCGGACCCAGCAGGTCGCCGAGGCGGTGCGCCACCCGCTGGCTACGGGCACCAATCACCGTCATCCGGGGGCCGGACTCCCCCTGGCGTTCCTCGAACAGGCCCCGGATTGGCAGTCCCTGCTCGGTCCGCCCCTGGCCGATCTGACTCCGGCCGATCTGACCCCGGCCGCTCCGACCGGTTGGACCCCGACCGGTTGGGCCCTGACCGGTTGGGCCCAAGCTGGTCGGCCCGGGTGCGGGTCGGCTGGTGCGGCGGAAGTCCGGGCTGGCCGCGAGACCGAAGCCCGCCCCGTCGCGCTTACCGGAGTGCCGTTCCAGCAGTGGGCGAACGAGTTCGCGGGTGGTGCCGGGCGGAACGGTGGATCGGACCACGACAATGTGCCTGGCGTCCGCGCTGGCCAGTGCCTGACCGACCTGGGTGGCGCCGCCCTGGATGGCCGAGAGGTCATATCCGTGGCCGTCGTTCGGGGTGGGCAGGCAGAGGAAAACGAAGGCCTCCGGCTCGCCGTCCAGATTGAGCGCCGATCGGGCATCGAGGCCCTGCCCAGTGAGGGCCTCGATTCGAGTCTCGGCGTCGTCGACGAAGGTGACTTGGTGACCGGCGCGGACCAGATCCAGGCCGGTGGCGAGCCCGACCGTCCCGGAACCGACGATGAAGATGCGGGACACGGTTTCCCCTTGCTCGACGACCGGCTGCGACTTTACGTGTCGGTAACGCCACGAAGCGTTACCGGCATGACGTCATTTAACCGTGGCACATCGGTACATGGAAAGGCGAAACCCAAGTGACCGGCAAGAATCGGGCGAACGGACGGCGACCGGCGTCAACCGGTCGCCGTCCACGTTCGCCGAGTTGGGGCCCGGACTGCTCAGAACACGATGCTGCTCAGAACAGGGCGTTGGCGAGCGAGATCCGGGCCTTGGGAACTCGCGGATCGTCGGTGCCGATCACGTCGAACAGCTCCACCAGGTGTTTGCGAGCGCTGTCGCGATCATCTCCGCTGGTGACCCGGACGGTATCGATCAAACGACCGAAGGCATCCTCGACATGCCCACCGAGGATGTCGAGGTCAGCGACCACGATCTGGAGCGCCACATCGGTCGGGGCAGCTGCCGCAGCCGCGCGGGCCGCGACCGGGTCGACGTCCTTCGTCCGGAGCATCAGTTGTACCTGAGCCAGCCCCACCCTGGCGAGATCGTCGGCCGGGCTCTCCCGGAGCGCTTGCTCGTACGCGGCGACGGCACCTTCCAGGTCGTCCCGCTCGATCGCGTCGTAGGCGGCCTGATGCAACGGCGGCAACGCCTCCTCGATCGGTTCCTCCTCGACGTCCACCTCGGCGACCGGGCCTGCCGTCAAGCGACCGCTCACCCCGTTCGCCTCGGCCACCCGCAGGAGCTCGGTCAGCACCTGACGGACCTGCGGCTCCGGCTGTGCGCCCTGGAACAGCGGAATTGGCTGCCCCTTCACCACGGCAAAGACGCTGGGGATCGACTGCACCTGGAAGGCCTGGGCCAGCTGCGGGTTCGCATCCACGTCGATCTTCGCCAGGAGGATCCGACCGCCGTACTCGTCGGTCAGCGACTCCAGCAGCGGGGAAAGTTGCCGACATGGGCCGCACCAGGTGGCCCAGAAGTCGAGCACCACCGGAACAGTGTTCGACACCTCGATCACTTCGGTGGCGAAGTCGGTGTCGGTGACGTCACGGATGAACGCACCGGTCGGCGCCGCATCGGACGCCGGCCCAGCGCCGTTTGCCGCGCGACCGTTGGCGGCCGGCGCAGCCGGTGGCCGGGCCAGCGCACCCAGATCCACCACACCTCGCAGGTCGAGTGATGGGCGGCCGGCCGGTCGTGCCACCGGTCGGGCACCTGGCTGGTTGGTCATTTCGAGGGGGTCCCTTCTCCTCGTCTCACTTGATCACGACCTTGACGTCGCCCTTCTGGGCGGCGATCACCGTAATCAGGCCTTTGTCGCGGGGTGGCACGTTCAGCACCACAATCTCCACGGCGGTCCGGGTAAGCGATTCTTTGATTTTTTGTTGACCACCGGCGAGAGCGGCGAGGTTGTTATCTGTGATGGCCACAGTGCCCTTGCCCTTCTTCACCGTGATCACATATTCCTGTTTAAGCTCGCCGAACACCAGCGCCCCGCCGTCCGCGGTCCGCAGCGCAAGCAGCTCGGATGAACCGACCGTGTGCGTGCTGCTGACCGTGGCCACCTTGCTCAGCGGGCCCTTGCGGTCAGCGGCCAGTCGCTGCTGCAACTGGTCACTGAAGACGCTGCGCCGGAATTGCTTGGACGCCGTGGAGGTGGCACCGGCATTGACGTAACCAGCGAACCCGCTCAAGGCTTCCTTCGGTGTCATAACAAATCCATCCGCGTCCGGCGCGAGTACGGCGGAGCCGGTGCCAACTGGCGCTGTCTGAGGCAGTGTGGCACCCGGCAGCATCAGCGCCTCGGCCCACAGCCCGTACGGCGACCGGGGAGCCGACGACTTCAGCACCCGCACTACCGGAGTGGACGTCGTCCTGGTGGTACCGACCGCGACAAAAAATCGCGGCCAGCTATTCGACGTTGGCACGATCAGCCGAAGCTGCTCGACCGGCGGCGGCTCGGCGAGCTTAGTCTTTCGCTCCGCGGCGATCCGAGCCTGGGCCAGGGCGATTTCTCGGTATGGGCCGACCAGTCGGGCGCGCGCCGGGTTGCTACCGGCTTTCGGGTCCGCCCCGCGCACCAGCGCGCTTTGGACCGCATCCAGCACGCTGACAGCCTGTCCGGCGGCGACCACCGGGTGCGAAGAACGGTCCAGCGGTGGCTCGACGACCTCGGTCGCGCCCGAACCACAGGCAGTGACGAGCAGCAGGAGCGAGGCCAGGATTAGCGCGGGTCGGGGCGATCTGATCACCTGCCACCACCGCGCCAGGACCGTGAGCCGAGCGCTACCAGAGTGATCAGCCCGGCCACGGTGAGGACCAGGCCGATCGAGATCAGGGTCGGCGCCTTGCTGCGCACTTCGCGGCCGGACCAGGTCAGCTTCAGGTTGTCCGGCGCCGAGGTCGACCCGTCGGTCGCTACCACCAGCCGCCATTGCCCGGGGGTCTGCGGCCAGGTCAGGTTGGCGGTCTGGGTACCGCGAGCGCTGACCGCCCACACGTCCACGCCGGCCGGATCCGGCAACGACGACTGGAGGCCGATCCGCGTGGTCAGCAACCCGCCATCACCATCGTGACCCGTCACCTCGAGACGCGAGACCTGAGCCAGATAGGCATCGACGTCCGCGGCCCGCCCGATTCCCAGGAAAACCGGGCGCCGACTGCCGTCGGTGGCGTCCACCCGGACCCGCGGGCCCTCCAGGCTCAGCAGGCCAACGGCGGTAGTGATCACCGGCTGCCGAGGTGAGAGCAGGGTGGCCTGACTTACCGAGGACGACGCAAACACCGTCGCCTGCAGTCCACCGGCCAGCACCAGCGCACTCCCGACCAGCGCGATCACAGCCGCCACCAGCATCGACGCCGTCCATCGACCGAGGTCACGCTTCGCGGCCGGAGGGGTTGCTCGTCGACGCCCGGAGGTCGGGGCTTGCGGGAGCTCAGACGTCATCGGCGTCAGGGCTGGCCCTCTGGCTTGGCCGACATCCGATCGATCGCCGCTTCCAGCCGGTCGACCTTGGCCTGGAGCTCACCGGTCCGGCCGGGGCGAATATCCGCCTTGAGGACGAGCGAAACTCGGTCGCCATGCCGGGCGACCGCCTCACACGCCCGCCGGACGACGTCCATACACTCGTCCCACTCACCCTCGATCGTGGTGAACATGGCATCGGTGTGGTTGGGCAGGCCGGACTCACGGACCACTGCAACAGCGTCCGCGACGGCCGCACTGACCGAGTCGCCCACGCCGCTAGGAGCCACCGAAAAGGCAATCAGCATCTACTCACCCTAGCTCGGCTTTGACTGCGCGCCGGTCGTCAGCGCAGCAAGCAACGTGTCGGCGGCGGTGTACGGATCGAGCCGGCCACCGACGACCTCCTCTGCCAGGTCGTCCAGCCGCCGACCGGGCCGGAGGTAACCGATCTGGCTGCGCAGTTCGGCCAGGGCGATTGCCTCGATCTCGGCCGCCGCGCGACGACGCCGCCGAACGGAAAGCCCGTCCCTAGCCGGTGCCTGAGCCTGGCCTCGGTCCTGAACTTGATCTTGGGTTCGGTCCTGTGTTTCCAGCCAGGTCCGATGTCCATCCAAGGCCTCGACGACGGCCTCAATCCCGGTACCGGCGGAGGCGACGGTCGCCACCACCGGCGGCAACCAGCTACCCGGGCCCTGCCGCTGCCCGCGCAAGATCATCTGCCGCAGGTCCCGGGCAGTGGCCGCGGCTCCGTCCCGATCGGCCTTGTTCACCACGAACACGTCACCGATCTCCAGGATGCCGGCCTTGGCAGCCTGCACGCCGTCTCCCATTCCCGGCGCCAGCAGGACGACGGTGGTATCGGCGAGCGCGGCCACCTCGATCTCACTTTGCCCCACCCCGACAGTCTCGATCAGGACGACGTCGCAACCGGCAGCATCCAGCACCCGAAGCGCCTGTGGGGTCGAGCGAGCCAGCCCGCCGAGGTGGCCCCGGGTGGCCATCGAACGGATGAACACCTCGCCGTCCAGGCCATGGTCCTGCATCCGGATTCGGTCGCCGAGGAGGGCCCCGCCGGAGAAGGGCGACGACGGATCGACGGCGAGCACCCCGACCCGATATCCGCGCTGTCGAAAGCTGCCAATCAGCGCCGAGGTGGTGGTCGACTTGCCGACCCCCGGCGGGCCGGTCAGGCCGATCACGGCGGCCCGCCCGGTGTACCGGGCGAGCGCCGCCATCACCTCACGCAGAGCCGGATGCGCGTCCTCGACCAGCGTGATCAACCGGGCCACCGCCCGGGGCCGGCCCTGACGGGCCTGAGCAACCAGGCTGACGACGTCAATACTCAACCGGTGGGCGCCCACACCGTTCGTCCCCGCGCCGCTCGCACCCACGCCGTTCGTCCCCGCGCCGCTCGCACTCACGCCGCTCGCACCCACGCCGCTGGCACCCACGCCGCTGGCACTCACCCCGTCTGCGCCCATCCGGTCGCTATTCACCCCCGCAGGATCAGGGCGTCACCCTGGCCACCGCCGCCGCAGAGCGCGGCTGCGCCGATGCCACCACCGCGGCGGCGCAACTCCAGCGCCAGGTGCAGGACCAACCGAGCGCCGGACATCCCGATCGGGTGCCCGGTGGCAATCGCACCGCCGTTCACGTTCACCTTCTCCGGGTCGATACCCAGTTGCGCGGTGGAGGCCAGGCCGACGGCGGCGAACGCCTCGTTGATCTCAACCACGTCAAGGTCGGCAACCGTGAGACCAGCCTTGGCCAGGGCAGCTTCGATCGCGTTCGCCGGCTGCAACTGAAGGCTGGAGTCCGGTCCGGCCACCTGGCCATGGGCGCCGATCTCCGCGATCCAGGTCAGGCCGAGTTCCTCCGCCTTGGCCTTGCTCGTCACCACCACTGCGGCCGCTCCATCGGAGATCGGTGACGACGAACCGGCGGTGATCGTCCCGTCCTTGCGGAACGCCGGGCGCAGCCGGCTGAGCACCTCGACGGTGGTGTCCGGGCGCACTCCCTCGTCCACAGCGAAGATCAACGGGTCACCCTTGCGCTGCGGAATGGCGACCGGAACGATCTCGTCATCGAAGACGCCGTTCTTGGCCGCGAGAGCCGCGAGCCGGTGCGAGCGGGCCGCGAAGGCATCTTGGTCCTCGCGGCTGAACGCCCGATCGTCGACGTTCTGGGCGTCGGTTAGCGCGCCCATCCCCTGGTTGGTGATCGCGTCCCACAGGCCGTCATGATCCATGTGGTCCTTCATCGTCACGTCGCCGTACTTGAACCCCTCGCGACTGCCCATCAACAGATGCGGCGCCCGAGTCATCGACTCCATCCCGCCGGCGACGATGATGTCGAACTCACCGGCGCGGATCAGCGCATCCGCGGTAGCAATCGCATTGAGCCCGGACAGGCACAGCTTGTTGATGGTGATCGCGGGCACCGTCATCGGAATCCCGCCCTTGGTGGCGGCGATCCGAGCCGGTCCCTGACCGGACCCGGCCGAGAGCACCTGGCCCATGATCACGTACTGGACCGATTCGGGGGCGACATGTGCTCTTTCCAACGCACCCTTGATCGCGAGTGCGCCCAGCTCGGTGGCGGAGAAGCCCTTCAGCGAGCCGAGCAACTTGCCCATCGGGGTACGTGCCCCAGCGATGATCACGGACGTCGTCATGGTTCCTCCTGAACTTCGGGTGATCCTGGGTCAATGCCACTGGTCAATGCCACCTGTGCTGATGCCAGATGCGTCGATGCCAGATGCCAGATGCGTTGATGCCGGATGCGTTGATGGCAGCCAACGTAACCCGAAGCATGCATTGACCACCGCTCTGCCGAGTGGTTGCCATCACATCCGGCCATGGTGGCGTGGAGCACGCCTTTGGCCAGATCGAGCAGCACGTGGTTGACTCCACCCCTCGTCACCGGTGGCAAAATGTCGGATAGCACCGCATTGTCGCGGTGTAACGCCGCGAATGGCGACGAGATATCGCATTCTGCCCGGCCGTATCCGCAGAGCCAGTAGCCTCTCCAGCGCCCGAATTCGACCTGTACGTGCGGGACACTTCCGGCATGCTGGCGGTTTCGGGCTGGCACGAAGAATCCCATGACGACGAGAGGAACCGATGGATCTGCGTCACGCCCTGGCAGCGTTCCATCGATGGCGGATCGTGATGGTCGTGCTCTTCCTCTGCGGATTAGCCGCCTCGTCCGCCTACGCAGCGCTCGCCCCGCGGACCTACGCCTCGGACACGACCGTGCTGTTCTCGCTGAACCGCAGTGCCTCTGCCGGCACCCTGGCTCAGGGCAGTACTTACACCCAGAACGCAGTGAAAACGTACAGCGAGGTAGCCACTCTCTCGCTGGTCCTCGATCCGGTGATCGAGAAACTCCAATTGGATCTGACCGCCAGCGAGCTGGCCCGGCAGATTTCGGTGCGGACGCGGCCGGGTACGGTGCTGACGACGATCACGGCGACCGCGGACAAACCCGAACTGGCGACCAAGATTGCGAATGCCGTCGGCCTGCAGCTCGGTGTCGTCGTCCCCCGGCTTTCTCCCGGTGGGCCCGAGAGCCCGGCGGCCGTCCGGGTCACCCAGGTCTCGGCCGCCACCGTCTCGAAGTTGCCGGTGTCACCGAACGTTCCCTTGGTGATCGGACTGGGCGCGGCGGTCGGGTTGCTCCTCGCCGTGACGGCCCCCCTTCTGCTGGACCTGATCACCTCACCACTGGTGGACGTCAAACGCGTGGAGAGGGATTCGCCGGTCATCGGGAAGATCGTCCGTGACAATCGGGCCCGATCTGCACCACTGCCCATCCTCAGCGATCCCTCGCAGGCCAGAGCGGAGAGATTCCGCTCGCTGCGCACGAACCTGCGCCACCTGCACGAGACCGACACCGCGAAATGCCTGGTGGTTACCTCCGCGCTGCCCAAGGAGGGCAGGACCAGCATCGCCGTCAACCTGGCCCTCGCCATCGCCCAGTCGCACCGTCGAGTTCTCCTGATCGACGCGGATCTACGGCGTCCGGCAGTGGCGAAGCGACTCGGCCTGGAGAGCGAGTACGGCCTGAGCGACGTCCTGCTTCGGGAGCAGCGGATGGATGACGCCGTCCGCTCGATGAGTGCCGAGACCTGGAAGGACGACACGGTGCTCGACGTGCTCAGTTCGGGGCGGCAGCTCCCGGACCCTGGTGAGCTCTTCGCCCGCCCGATCATGAGCGAGATTCTGGACGACGTCCGCAAGCGGTACGACTTCGTGATCATCGATACGCCGCCGTTGCTGCCGGTCACGGATGCCGCCCTGATTGCGGCCCAGTGCGACGGCGCGCTGCTGGTTCTGAGCGCTCGCGGCACAACCGAGCGGGACTTCGAGCAGTCGCAGACGGCTCTGCGGGTGGCCGGAGCACGACTGCACGGCGTGGTCTTCAATGCCGTCCGGGCCCGCCGGCACCCCGGCTGGGGCCGACCATCATCCACCTAGGGTCCCGCCAACCCTGTCGCGATCA
The DNA here is from genome assembly GCA_031400005.1 of Kineosporiaceae bacterium. GTDB lineage: Bacteria > Actinomycetota > Actinomycetes > Actinomycetales > Kineosporiaceae > JANNPJ01. The sequence continues at coordinate 11,516 of JANNPJ010000481.1, forward strand.
GATCCTGTTGGTTAATTCGGAGCCTCTAGATACCGGTGCCCCAAACTTTCCCGTGATCATGCACGATTTGCCCGCTGCCTCGCCCCGCGAAGCGAGCAACCGCGCATGATCACGGGAGGTTTGAGGCGCCTCGCCGCGACGATGGAATTGGCCAACCCTGTCGCGGATCATGCACGGTTTGCCCGCCGCAGAGATGTTCGGACGGCGGTCAGCTTCGGTCCCGTCCCGTAGACCTCTCCGACCGGCTGCGTCCCAGCTCCATGTGAACAGTCTTCTAGGGCGTCGGGTTGGTCACCAATCCAGTCCGCTCGGTGGCCTCCACGTTGTCGATCCGGATGATCGAAACGGCCGTGGTGCCCAGCAGGTTGCTTGCCAGGCCGAGGGAGCCGGCCTGCTGCAGCCCGGTCGTGCCGTCCGTGGTGCTGACCAGCCACGCCGCAGGTTCGGTGCCGGCGACCCGCCAGATCTTCGCTCGGACCGTTGTCGGGGAGGCACCGAAGACCTGGATTCTGATCCGCACCTGCTGGTTGACGGCGTAGCCTTCACCAGGGACGGCGACTGTCGTCGTCAACGCCGATTCCAAGCCACCGACCACCTTCACCAACCGGGCAGTCATCGCCCCGCTCGGAGCGATGTTCAGCCGCACCCGGTAATCGCCGGTCGCTGTGCTCCGCCCCGTCGTCCACAACGAGGCACCACCACCGGAGGGCATCTGCTCCAGCCAGAGGGAATGCGCCAGATCGGTGTCCCGGGTGGCGACGGCGGCTAACTTGAACGTGTTCGTCCGGGCGGCTCCCACCGCGATCCGCCCCGTGCCGTCGACCACCGATGTGCTGACCGCCGCCCCGCCCACCGTCCAAGCGCCACCGATTTCGGCCGATCCCAGTCCACTCGTGACGGTCCTCGCGAAGGTGTCCATGGCGACGACCGGATACGTTGCAGTGACCGATTCCGAGGCCGTACCTGTCGCCCCGTCGTCATCAGTCACCGTAACCGAGACCTGGTATTCACCGGCCACCGCATATTTGTGCGACGTCGTGACTCCAGTTCCGGTCGTACCATCACCGAAATCCCATACGTACGAGGTAATCCCGGCTGCTGGATCAGTGCTGTCCGGGTCGCTTGATCCGGTGCCATCGAAAGTGCAATCCAAGGTGGTGCACTCGGAGCTGAAGACGGCAGTCGGCAGCACATTGGCGGTGACTGCCACGTCGTGACTGACCTGCGTCGTCGCGTCCTTGTCATCCGTGACCGTGAGCACCACCGGGTAGCTACCAGCCGCAGAGTAGCTGTGCTCTGGGCTGACCCCAGATCCGGTCGTTCCATCACCGAAATCCCAGGCGTAGGAGGAAATTGCGCCATCCGAGTCAGCCGAACCAGTGGCATCGAAGGACACCTTCAGCTTGCTGGCAGTCGAGGTGAACGCCGCGGTGGGCGGCGCGTTCACCGGAATGGGTTCGCCGAGTTGGTAATGCTGCTGCACAGTCGCAGCCGAGAGCACCGACGGATAGATCGCGACCTCGTCCAGCGAACCGGCGAAAGACTCGCTGCTCGCGCCGTCCCAAAGCCGATCGCTGCCGAGCCGCCAGTAACCGGTGTATGCCCTTGGTGTGACGGCGGTTCCGGTTGCCACCCGCGCGCCGTCCACAAACAACTCTTGGCCACCCGCACCCTGGGTAGCCACCACATGGTGCCATTGCCCATCGTTGTAGCTGAGTGGCGAGTCTATGACCATCGTCTGTGCCGCGTGGATGCCGTACCGAAGGCGACCCGAATCCATCAGGTAGATGTGCCGGTCATAACTGGTACTGGTACCCGTGCGGGTGTTTCCGAAGCCGATCAATCGGCCGCCCTGGGTGCTGGTGGTCTTGAACCAGGACTCCAAGGAGTACACGGTCGGATTGCTGACCTGCAGGTTGGAGGAGACCATCTGGGCGCTGGTACCGGGCAGTCGGATCGACGTCCCGGCGGGGTGGGCAGACGATCCCGGCTCACCCAGTACCGCGCCGCTCGAGTACGTCCCCGAGTGGGTGTCACCGGAGATCTCGTCCTTGGCGGCAGCGCCACTTGTCTCGTTCAAACGCCAGTAAATTGAGGGATTGTCACCGTAAACGGCGGCCCCGTAGGTGTCCGTCGGACTGCTTCCTTGATCAGCAGTACGCCCCGAAGCAAGGTAATGCGCGGTGACCCGGGCTGGGGAGAGCGGCGCCGAATACACCGCGATATCCGCGAGGCTGCCCGCGAAGGAGAACCTGGTTGGCTGACTCGGCCAACCGGATAGGTTGTCTCCACCGATCCGCCAATACCCGCTGTACAACTCGGCTCCGGCGGTAGAGGTGTCATGGCCGACCCACCTGCCATCCACGAAAAGGTCCATCCCGGTGGAGTTCATTGTTCCGACGACGTGATGCCACTGACCGTCGTTGTAGGTGAGCGGGCTGGACAGGGACCGGTAAGAGGTGGGATAGACGCCGAAGGTCAGCTTTCCGGCGTTGGTCAGGTAGATATGCCGGTCGTAATAGCTGCTGAAATTGGTGCGGCTGTTGCCAAAGCCGACGATCTTTCCGCCGGTGGTGGAGGTGGTTTTGAACCAGGCTTCCACACTGAACGACTGAAGCCCGGTGATAGAGCGCGAGGTCGCGGCCGGCACCGTGCCGAGGCCGGAGAAGGTCGTTGCGGCACTGGTTTCGTTGCTCATCGGGCCAACAGTTCCCCGGGTCGCCGAGGTGTCCACCGTCAGGTTGTCGGTCCCTGCCGAGTCGACCGAGGTTCCGGGGGTGGTGTCATTCAGGCGCCACAGGTTGGTCGGGTTGTCCGCTGCCACCGCGTCGAGATAAGCCGTACCCCCCACTCTCGCGAGCAGGCCCGGCGACCCGGCCGCCGATGCCATTTCGGGGTTGAGCTGAGCCAGCACCACGACGGCAACGGCGCAGGCCGCAGGCTTCATCGGACGCCGCAAGAGCTTCGCGAGCAAGGGCATGAACATCTCCTAGCCGGCCCCTTGAGTAACCTCGGGCCGCATTCGTCCCGGATCCGGAGGGACCGGGCTGCGGATCGCAGCCTACGAGGCTTGCTTACTCTCCGTCCGGGTTTCACGCAGACACATCGCCCAGATCAACCCAACGGATGAGGGGCTTAGGTCACGCTCGGCGTGCTACCTGGCAACTACCGGCAGGCGGCAGCCCACGACGTCACGTTCAGTGTCACGATCTGAATTCATCTCTGCGGCGCCTTCGCTTCAGCGCGTGAGTTGCTCGCGCCGCGCGCGAGGACGCCCCGTGACGCGCGAGGACAGCCCGTCGAGCCATTCCGTTGAGCCCGCCGGTGGGCCCCTCGATACTCGCAGCTGTGCTAGTCCGCCGATCCACTCCCGCTGAGCCGCTCGATGCTCGCCGCTGCTGAGCTGTGTGATGGGCCGCTCGCACATGGACTGCTGCAAGGTGGTGTACTGCCGGAACCGTTCATCCTCATCACCGGAGGTCGTCCTGCCCGAGGGCCACACCATCCATCGGCTGGCTCGCGACCTCGGCCAGCTCTTCACCGGCTCCGTCATGCGCGCCAGCGCATTGCAGGATCGGTTCAGTAGCGGTGCCACCATCCTGGACGGCGGCACCGTCACAGGTACGGATGCCTGGGGCAAGCATCTCTTCGTCTGTGTGGAACTCATCGCCGAGCCAGCCCCCGCCCTTGGCGGGAGCCGATCGACGGCCCCTGATCGGCTCAGACCGACAACCCCCGCTCGGAGCCGATCGACTGAGCCCGGAACTAGGTCAATCTGGCTACACATCCATCTTGGTCTCTACGGTCGGTTCACCATTGGGCAGGGCGAGGCGCCACCAGCTCAGGGTGAATTACGGCTGCGGCTGGAGTCCGAGCGTGGTTGGGCCGACCTGCGCGGCGCGATCACCTGCGAACTGCTGGACGACGAACAGCGCGACGTCCTGATCGCTCGTCTCGGCGAGGATCCACTGCAGAAGAAGGCCGATCCGTTGCGGCCATGGGCCCGGATCAGCCGCTCCCGGGTCACCATCGCAGCGCTGTTGATGCAACAGGACGTCCTGGCCGGGGTGGGCAACGTCTATCGGGCGGAGGTCCTCTTCCGGCAGGGCATCGGCCCGCATCGGGCTGGCCGCTCGCTGAGCCAGGATCAGTGGCTGGACCTGTGGAAGGACCTGAGGGTACTGATGCGGGCCGGAGTGCGAGCGAACCGGATTGTCACCACCCGACCCGCCGATCGACCGCTCGGCTCGCGAGGTCGAGGCCCGATCCGACGCGAAGACTCGTTTTACGTCTACCGCAGGGCCGGCGAACCGTGCCGACTCTGCGGAAAGCCAGTCCAGATAGAGTTACTCGCCGGACGCAACCTCTACTGGTGCACAACGGAACAACCGGACTAACCGGTTCGGGCTGCCATGCCCTTTCCCCCGCCCTTACACCCGTCCCCTTACACCCCATCCCTGACGCCTGCCTCGTTAGACCCTGCTTCCCTTGCCGCCCGCCCGACCGGCCTGGTGCTCTTGCCTCCATCGGTGCCTTGTTCTCCTTGCCACCCCGCCTGACCGGCTTGGCGCTCTTACCTCCATCGGCGCCCCGTCCTCCTTGCCACCCCGCCTGACCAGCTTGGCGCTCTTACCTCTATCGGCGCCCCGTTCTCCTCGCCGCCCCGCCTGACCAGCTTGGCGCCCTTGCCTCCATCGGCGCCCTGCTTCCCTTGCTGCCCTGCGCCTTTAGCAACTTGCGGCTTCCATCGGATCGCTACGATGAAACCTTTTGTCTCGCTGGCACTTGCACTCCAGCACCACATCCCTAGGCGTCGCCACCCTCCCTCCTCCACCTCACACAAATATTAGCTACCAGCATGTTTCACTGCCGTAAACCTTCACCACCGACCCTTCGCCACCACCAGCCCCTTAGCCACCGAGATCACGGGTCAAGATGACTCAGCGCTGACCCGGGGTGATGCCGCTGCCCAAGGGTCCCCGGGCGAACGGATATCGGAGGAGACAGATAGAGCGTTTCGTCCCACAGCGACGCCCGTCTCGCTTCATCCAACTTTTTAAATCCATTGCACAACAATGCATTTCACCTATTCTTGACTATAGAATGGTTGCGATCAAGACAATCAGTCGGGCAGACTCGAACACATGATCGAAGCGCAAGCATCTCAAGACGGCACTCCGGACACGGGCAGTGCTGACCCAGACATTGACATCACCTTCCTGTCCGATCCCGCCTACTTGGTGGACGTTTTCGGTCCGGAAGGGCTTATGGAGCAGATCGGGTTCGATGATTCCCTGGACCCAGACGATCCCGATGACGCCGAACTCCTGGCCGCACAGCTGAGCGCGGCCGGGCTGCTTGACGACGAGCGGGTCGCCGCGTTGGGGTGGGAGGACCCGGTGGATGGGTTCGACCCGGCCGATGTCCTGACCCCGATCGGTGATCTGTCCCCGGACGGGCTGTTGGAGGAGTTGCAGGCCGCGTACCGGGCGACC
>JANNPJ010000553.1:0-3731 GCA_031400005.1 Kineosporiaceae bacterium
CGCGCTGGCGGCGCGAATCCGCGACCACCATGCGATAGAAGGGCCGAGTCCGTGCTGACCACGGCAGGCCTGGAGATTCTCGGGACCGAACTTGCCCGGCTCCGCCCGCGCGGATGACTCTCACGGCTTATGGTGCTGTCATTCGATTCGGACTTTTCATTCCGCAAGGTTGGCGACTCGACCTGGTGGGGGTGGAGGCGGCCGACCAATGGCGGGTGATGTTGGATGTCGCCCAGCTCGCCGAGCGAGGGCCGTGGGAATCGGTATGGGTGTTCGACCACTTCCACACCTATCCCATTCCGACCAGCGAGGCTACGCACGAGGCGTGGACACTGATGGCGGCGCTCGCGGCGAGTACCCAGCGGATCCGGCTCGGCCAGATGTGCACCTGTGTGGGCTACCGCAACCCGATGTACCTGGCGAAGATGGCGGCCACCGTGGACGCGATCTCCGGTGGTCGCACCGAGATGGGGATCGGTGCCGGCTGGTACGAGCACGAATGGACGGCGTACGGCTACGGCTTCCCGGGCGCCGGTGATCGAATCGCGATGCTCGAAGAGGGCGTTGAGATCATGCGTCAGGCCTGGCAGGAGGGAGTGGCGCACTTCGCCGGCGAGCACTATCAGGTGGACGGCGCGCTGTGTCACCCGAAGCCGATTCAACAGGGCGGCATTCCGCTCTGGATCGCCGGCGGCGGTGAGAAGAAGACGCTCCGGATCGCCGCAAAGCGGGCTTCTTATACGAACTTTGACGGAGATGCCGACGTTTTCGCGCACAAGTCCGAAGTGCTGGCCGAGCACTGCAAAGACCTTGGCCGCGACTTCGCCGAGATTGTCCGCTCGGCCGACTACAACGTGGTGATCGGCCGGACTCAGGCGGAGATCGATGACCGGCTGGGCGATATCGAGAACCGCTACCGGCCGTTTCTGGCACCGGACGGTCTGACCAAGGCCATGGGCGTGTACCGAAACAGCCCGATGGTCGGCACCCCGGAGCAGATCGTGGAGAAGCTGCGTGCCATGGAGCAGCTCGGAATGACTTACGCCATCGCCTATTTCGCCGAGGTCGCCAGCGACCACAGCGGTGTGGAGTTGTTCGCCAACGAGGTCATCCCGGCCCTCGCCTGATCTCAGCCGGGACTGCGGTCAGGGCCTGAGCCGAGGGCTGGCTGGTGGCTGCGAGTAGTCAGTTCCTGCGCGGGATGGGCACTCGAGATCGGGTCGGCGCTGACCGGGCTGGCGTTGGCCGGGCTGGTGTTGGCCGGAACGGCTCCAGCCGGTTTGGTGTTGGCTGGAACGGCGCTGACCGCGCTGCCGCTGACCGGAACGGTACTGACCGCGCTAGCGCTGACCGGGCTGGCGTTGGTCGGGATTGCGCTGCCCGGGATCGTGTTGACCGGGACGACGAACCGACATCGCTCTGCACAGTCCGGCGGATGATCCGGTCGGGAGGGCGGCGCCGGGTCGGTGTCGGTCTGGCCAGCCGAACGATGCTCACCGCAACGAGAATTGCCAGCCCGGCCGCTAGGCCGCCGGTCCGGGTCGGCCCGATCGGCAACTCCTGTCCGAGCAGATCGAGGTGATTCGCCGCAGTCCCGGGGACCAGAACAGCCGTGATCTTGCTCCGGACCACCTCGGTGGCCGCATCGGCCGCCTCGACCAGCTGCACCTGCTTTCCGTCATAGGCAAACGTCAGTTCCGGAAAGAAGCTGGCCCGGACCGGAGTATCTGCCGAACGGCCGGAGCCGCTGGTCGAGCCCGAGATCGTGCCGGCGAGTGCGATCTCGCTGCGGATGGACACGGTGTACGCCGCGTCGTCGATACCCGTCGTCCTCTCGACTCTGGTGACCAGCGCCCGGACCTGCTTCAGATCAAGTGGCGCGACAGTAGCAAAGCTGCCCCCGGTGAACGCGGTGCGCGGCACGAGCTCGAATCCTCGGTGCCAGCCGTTGGCGGAGCGAAGTTCGGCGGTCACTCGCCGGGTACCGCTCAGACGCTCAAGGCTCAGGTGCGTGTCGGCTGCGCGCGCCAGCGTCGCTTGGTAGGCGATGCGCACGTCCATCGTCGGTACCAGCCGGAGGAACACCGGATCGCCGGTCCGGATTCGTCCGGTGGGGTACGCGGCACCGCGTGGTGCCTGGGCCGCGTACGTGATCCCGGCGCGTTGCTCCACCTCAATCGGTTGCCGGGCTCCCACCCGTTCCGGCGTTGCCCAGGCGATCCCGCCCAGGGTGACCAGGCCGGTGCCCGCAGCGGCGGCGGTGACCAGCGCGATGGTCCGGGTTTGCGGTCGACCGATCGGCGAACCGGAGCCGGTGACGGGCCGCCGGGCCCGTCGTGCCGCCATGTTTGCACCGAAGAACATTGCCGCTCCGATCACTGCCCCGGCTCGTTCGCGAGGGTCGAAAGCCGACCATAGGCTCCTGACCAGCACAATCAGTGGACCTGACGGGTTATGGCCGGGCGATTCCGTGCATCCGTCGCATCCTTACCTGCCGACCGGTTTAGCCGTGAGCTTTACTCTTGTCGTATGAGCTCCATTGCTGATTTCCCGTTTTTCGCGCTGTCCGACGATCACCAGGATCTTCGGGACGCCGTCCGCACCCTGGCCGCGGACAAGATCGCCCCGCACGCCGCCGAGGTGGACGAGCGCAGTGAGTTTCCCCGGGCCGCCTACGACGCGCTGCGAGCGGGTGACTTCCACGCTCCGCACATCCCGGAGGCCTACGCCGGCGTCGGCGCCGATGCGCTGGCGACCTGTCTGGTGATCGAGGAAGTGGCCCGCGCCTGCGCGTCGTCGTCCCTGATCCCGGCGGTGAACAAGCTGGGCACGATGCCCTTGCTGCTGGCCGGATCGGAGGAGCTCAAGGCGAAGTACCTGACGCCGGTGGCGAAGGGCGAGGCGATGTTCTCCTATGGCCTGTCCGAGCGGGAGGCGGGCAGCGACACGGCGAGCATGAAGACCCGCGCCGTTGCCGACGGTGACGACTGGGTTCTCACCGGCCAGAAGTCCTGGATCACCAACGCCGGGGAGAGCAAGTACTACACCGTGTTGGCGGTCACCGATCCGGACGGACGTCGCGGCCGGAACATCTCGGCGTTCGTGGTGGAGGACACCGATGCCGGGTTCAGCCTTGGCGCCCCCGAGCGCAAGCTGGGGATCAAAGGCAGTCCGACCCGGGAGCTGATCTTCAACCAGATGCGGATCCCGGGGGACCGGCTCATCGGCGACGTCAACGCGGGGCTGCAGATCGCGCTGGCCACCCTGGATCACACCCGGGTGACGATCGGTGCGCAGGCGGTCGGGATCGCTCAGGGCGCGCTCGACCACGCGCTCGCCTACGTGAAGGAACGCCAGCAGTTCGGTAAGCGCCTGGCCGAGTTCCAGGGCCTGCAGTTCATGCTCGCGGATATGGCGATGGGCGTGGAGACCGCTCGGCAGATGGTGTACGCGGCGGCGGCCAAGAGCGAGCGCAACGACCCGGACCTGCCGTTCTTTGGGGCGGCGGCCAAGTGTTACGCCTCGGATGTGGCAATGAAGGTGTCGACGGACGCCGTCCAGTTGCTGGGCGGGTCCGGTTATGTGAAGGACTACCCGGTCGAGCGGATGATGCGGGACGCCAAGATCACCCAGATCTACGAGGGAACCAACCAGATCCAGCGCCTGGTGATGGCCCGGCAGCTCCTCAAGTGACGCGCCAGATCTGCCGAGTGTCACGGTCAGAATGAACA
>JANNPJ010000594.1:0-3554 GCA_031400005.1 Kineosporiaceae bacterium
CCACCACCTCCATCTCCACCACACACCACACACGTCCCCGACCCCCCTCCCGAGCGAACACAGCCACCGCCCCACCCGTAGGCACCCCGGCAACCCCACCGAAAGCCGGACTCCCCACCGGGACCATCCTGCACAAACTCAACGGAATGACCATCACCCAAGCCGGCACCATCATCGACGGCGCCGACATCACCGGCGGCATCACCATCCAAGCCGCCGACGTCGTGATCCGCCGCTCCAAAATCAACGGCACGGGCATGGCCGGAATCTACGTCAAGTCCGGCAACCTCACCCTCGAAGACACCACCATCACCGGATTCGACACCTCCATCGGCGGCGACAACTACACCGCCACCCGCGTCGAAGTCACCCAATCCTTCAGCGACGGCTTCAAAATCGGCGACAACGTCACCATCCAAGACTCCTGGTGCCACGACATGACCCCCGCCCCCGGCGCCCACGCCGACTGCGGCCAAATCCAATCCGGCATCAAAAACGTCATCATCCGCCGCAACTGGTTCGACGTCGGCAACACCAACGGCAACGCCGCCCTCTTCATGGCCCCCGACCTCGGCCCCAGCACCCCCGGACCCCTCCTCGTCGAGAACAACGTCCTCGGCGGCGGCAACTTCACCCTCCAATGCGTCGACGGAGACAACGGCAACTACTACATCAACGACATCACCATCCGCAACAACGAATTCCTCCGCAACAGCACCTACGGACCCCTACGCATCAACGTCCCCGCCACCACCACCGGCAACACCTACCACGACACCAAACAAGCCGTCTAAGATCACCCGGCACGGATGACGGATACCAGGGCGGCCGCCTCGTCGGGAGCCACGATGCCGTCGGCGACAATGGTGACGATGTTCCGCGCGAGCCCTTCGCCTGGAGCGAGGGTGAGTGGCTGATCCCAGGTCAGTGACGAGCCGACGGCGAGGTGGTCGCGGGCGCGGACGAACCACCGGTCAGCGCGGGTTGCTTCGTCGGCGGCGACGAAAATAAGGCTCCAGTCGCGTTCTGGTTCGCCTGGCGACTGCCCTGCGGTGCCGGCCGAAACGGCCATCCACTCGGCCGGGGCGCCGTGCACGGCCCTCACCCCCTGGCCGCCGGCACCGAAGACCCGTGGCGGCCGGCTCGGCACCGGGGCTCGCCAGAAGAAGCCGGCGTACCCCGCTCCGGCGCGGCCCTGGTTCGCCGGGCTTCGCAGCACCAGCGGTTCGGCCGACGCATTGTCCAGGCGGAAGCTCAGGTCCAGAGCCCAGGCCGTGGTGGAGACCGGGCGGCAGGCGATGGTCCGCACCTCCCTCAGGAGCAGGGTGCCGTCCGGCGCGAGCCAGCCCACGGTATGAGAGACCGCCGCCGGTGCCCGCTGCAGCCAGCGCTCGTGTCGCTGGATCCCGTGGTTGTCCAGCCACACCGGACCCTGGCCGGCCACGAATGTCCTTCCGCCCCAGAAGTTTTTGCCGCCGACGTCGGGCAGGGCGATACTGATTCCGAGGTGGTGGCGGTGGGATCGCGGCATCAGGTCCGTGACCACGGTGCCGGCGAAGGTGCGCACGGGATGTAGATACGGCCGCCGAGCCAGCCCGATCGGCAGGTCCGGCTGCCAGACATAGCCGACCAGGGGGCGGGAATCGAGTCCCAGAACAATGGGACTTGCATCGACGCCTGATCTCACCATGGAGCGGCACTCTACAGCTGACTCCGGGCTGTCCAGGGGGGAACGGGAAACTATTTCAGGCCGGTGGTGGCGATTCCCTTCACCAGGTACTTCTGTCCGACGATGAAGAAGCCGATGACCGGCCCGATCGACACGAAGGACATGGCGAACATCTGCCCCCACTGGCTCTGCCCCTCCGAATCCATGAACTGACGTATGGCCAGGGGCACGGTGAACAGTTCCGAATCGGTCAGGTAGAGCAGCGGTCCGAAGAATTCGTTCCACACCGAGATGAAGGTGAAGATCGCAGTCGTGGCGAACGCCGGCATACACAGCGGCATGATCACCATCCAGAAGGTCCGGAACGGGCCGCAGCCGTCGATGCGAGCGGCGTCGTCCAGTTCGGTGGGCAGACCACGCATGAACTGAACCATCAAGAAGATGTAGAAGGCATTCGTCGCGAGGAAGTTCGGCACCAGCAGCGGTAGGTAGGTGTTGAGCCAGCCGAGCTTGGCGAACACGATGTACTGCGGAACCAGGAGAACATGCCCGGGCAGCATCAGGGTCCCGAGCATCAGCGTGAAGAAGAGCTTGCGCCCGCCGAAATCGAGCCGGGCGAACCCGTAGGCGGCCAGCGAGCAGGAGAACAGATTTCCGACGATGCTCAGGCTCACGATTACCGTCGAGTTGATCAGATAGAGACTGAACGGCTCGTTGAGCGCGGTCCAGCCCTCCGAATAGTTGGACAGAGCCCAGGTCGAGGGCCACAGCGAGACATCGGTGAAGACGGTCCGACTCGGTTTGACCGAACTGGAGATCATCCACAGCAGCGGGTACAGCATGACGACCCCGATGAGCGACAGCACGATGTGACGTCGGAATCGGGTCCAGCGGGTGCTGCCGAAGGTTTCGAAGAAAGTGTCCTCGTCGTCGACTTTCGCCGCCCGACGTCGTGCGCGAAAAGTAGCGATCGACATGATGTCCTGACCTCAGTTGTCGTAGAAGACCCAGTACTTGGCGGCCAGGAAGTTGAGTCCGGTGAATGCCGCGATGATCACGAGCAGGAACCAGGCCAGCGCCGAGGCATAACCCATGTCGAACTCCGTGAAACCCTTCTGGTACAGGTACAGGTTGTAGAACAGCGTGGAGTCCGCCGGTCCACCCGTCCCGTTGTTCATGACGAAGCCCTGGGTGAAGGTCTGGAACGACCCGATCACCGACTGGATCAGGTTGAAGAAGATGATCGGGCTCAGCAGGGGCAGCGTCACGGACCGGAACTGCTGGAACTTCGAGGCGCCGTCCAGCGCCGCCGCTTCGTAGTACATCACCGGGATCTGCCGCAGCCCGGCCAGGAAGATCACCATCGGGGCGCCAAAGGTCCAGATGTGCAGCAGGATCAGGGTGCTCAGCGCGAAGTCGGGATCCGATGTCCAGGACGGGCCCTGGACGCCGAAGAGAGCGAGGAAGCGGTTGACGACACCGTCCAGAGCGAAGAGGTACCGGAACAGCATGACGATCGCGACGCTGCCGCCAAGCAGTGACGGCAGGTAGAACACCGCCCGGTAGATCGGCAGGCCCTTGATTCCCTTGTTCAGCACCAGCGCCACCGCCAGGGCCGCGATCAGGGACAGCGGCACCGATACGAAGGTGTAGATGAACGTCACCTTCAGTGCCTGGTGGACCTGCGGATCATCGAGCATCTCGAGGAAATTGTCTAGGCCGATCCACTTCGGAGCGGTGAGCAGGTCGTAATCGGTGAAGGCGAGATACAGCGACGCGAAGAAGGGGATGATGGTGAAGAGCATCCCGATGAACCACGGCAGCAGGAAGAGGTAGCCGGCGCGATCCCGGCGGCGCTTGCGTCGAGGCGTCGCGGGCAGCGGGC
>JANNPJ010000044.1:0-2319 GCA_031400005.1 Kineosporiaceae bacterium
AGCAGTCGCGGCCCCAGTCGCGGAAGCTTTCCGCGTAGGTCTTGAGGGCGGGTTTGCTGATGATGTTAACCGAGCCGCCCTCGCCCATCGTGAGGTGATGCGGGGGATAAAACGATTGCGTGGAGATGTCTCCAAACGTGCCGGTATATGCAGTTAACACGCCGTCGCGGATGCGGGGGACTTTGGGTTGAGAGCCGAGAGTTGGGAGCTGAGAGTTTGATTCTGCCAATTTCAGCAAATGATCCAAGCCGAGTGCCTGGGCGCGGGCGACGGGGAGCGAATACGTGCAACCGAGCGCGTCGCAGTTGTCTTCAATGAGCCAGAGGTCGTGCTTGCGGCAAAACTCCAGCACCATCGAGATATCGAAGGGGTTGCCCAGGGCATGGGCGATCATGACGGCCTTGGTCTTGCCGGCGACAAACGCGGACTCCAGCTGCGCGGCACGGATGTTGCCCGAGATGGGGTCGTTGTCGAGGAAGACGGCGATCGCGCCGGATTGGATGATCGGGGCGACGGTGGTCGGGAAACCGGCGGCGACGGTGATGACCTCGTCGCCAGGCTGGATGCGTCTGTGCGCGGGCAGCTTGTGGGTGGTGAGCGCGGCAAAGGCCACGAGATTGGCCGAGGAGCCGGAGTTGACGAGGAGGCTGTATTTCACGCCCAGGAGCGCGGCCAGTTCCTTCTCGAAGGCTTCGCCTTCCGGGCCGAGGGTGAGCCAGAAATCGAGGGTGGCGCCGACGGCCGCCTCAACTTCGGCCTCATCGAACACACGGCCGGCGTAGGGAATGGTCTGGCCGGGGGACCAAGGCGCATGGGCGGCATCGTCACCGGGACGCTGCCCCTTGTGCATGAGCGCGGAGTATTCGCGGGTGAGGTTGAGTATCTGGGCTTTGAGTTCGGCGGGGGAGGACATAGTCGAAATTTTTAACCATCAATCAGCGCGGATGGTCGCTGATGAACTGAAGGTGAAGCACTGAGGCGGGTTATCACTGCGAGTCGGCGTCTAGCCCGCCCAGGAGACGCCGGCCGACTTTGCGGATGCAGTGTAGGTTGCAATCTGGCCGGAGGTGAGCGCGTGGATGCCCTTGGCTGACTCATCGGCGCGACGATACCACTCGACTGTCTCCGCAATCGTCGTGGCGAAGGGCCAGGCAGGCGACCAGCCAAGGAAATGATGTGCTTTGTCCGTGGCCAAGTTGAGCAGCTTGGCTTCGTGGACGGCGTTCGGGTCGCTCTTGTCATCCCATCTGCCCGGCCAGTGCTTGAGTATTTCCTGCACGAGCGCGGCGACGGTGCGGTTGGAGGCGAGAGAGGGGCCGAAGTTGAAGGCGGACATCAGCTCCGAATTGAAAGAGGAGAGGCGGGAGTCGGAAAGACAGGCGCCAAGCCAGAGATAACCCGAGAGCGGCTCAAGGACATGCTGCCACGGACGGGTGGCGACCTTGTTTCGCACCGGAATGGCCTCACCGCGTTGAAGAGCGCGGATGCAATCCGGCACGATGCGGTCCAGCGCCCAGTCGCCGCCGCCGATGACGTTACCGGCACGGGCCGAGGCGAGTTTCACGCCTGAGCCGGGAGCGAGGTCGTCAGGCCACGGCACGCACGACACCTGCGAGCCCGATCCGCACGCATCGATGATCCGACCAGCGATCTCGGCGAGGCTGAGCGACTCGTGGTGCCCGAGGTTGAACACCTCGCCGACGGCTTCCGGGCAGGTTGCCGCGGCGATCATCGCATCGACGACGTCGTCGACGTAGAGGCAGTCGCGGCACTGCGAGCCGTCGCCGAACAGCGTGATGTCCTCACCCAGCAACGCTCGCCTGATGAACACGGCGAGGAAACCCTGATCGGGGCGATCGAGGTGCAACCGCGGGCCGTACACATTGGTCAGGCGCAGCGCCGACACGCGCAAGCCGTGCACGCGCGCGTAGATCAGGTGGAGTTGCTCACAGGCCAGCTTGTCGATGCCGTTGACGTCGACCGGTGCCGTCGGGTGGTCCTCGTCGACGGGCAGGTACCGCGGCCGGCCGTAGACCTGGCGGGTCGACGTCTGCACGACCCTGGCCTGCGGTGCGGCGTGGCGCAGCGTCTCGAGGAAGGCGAGGTGGCTGCGGACGTTCAGATCGAGATCGCGCAGCGGCGCCTGCATCGACGCCAGGTGGCTGACCTGTCCGGCGACGTTGAAGACGACGTCGGCCCCGCGGAGGGCGTCGGCGACATCCGCTGCTCCGATGTCGGACACGAGCACGTCGACGCGGGCGGTCGAGTCGATGCCGGCCAGGTTGTCGGGATCGCCGCCGTGTTCGGGCACGAGCGAGT
>JANNPJ010000618.1:0-6757 GCA_031400005.1 Kineosporiaceae bacterium
GTGGCTTGCCGCAGCACGGCATGGTGTTCGAGCCATCCGGCGGACACATATGGACCGTGGTCGTCGGGGCGCCGCAGGCGCAGCAGCGTTGGGTGGCCTGCTCGTCGGTGTACCAGTTGCCGTGGTGGGCGCAGGTGGGCGCCTCGCGCCCGAAGTCTGCTGCGATGCGCCGTAGTTCGGTCATGCCGTCGGGGTCGTGCTGGGCGAGGTTGACGGCGGCGACGTAGCCGGGGAACCCGAGGGCGAGCCGTGCCTGGTTGTCTGGGTCGGCGTGGGTGATGAGTTCGACCAGGCGCACGGTGAAGCTCCCGGCGCGGATGCCGCCGGCGTCGAAGTGGTAGAGCACGTGGGCGGCGATGCTGGGGGTGATTGTGGTCATGTGGTCTTCTCCAGGGCTTCACGGATGGTATTGATGCTCACGCGGTCGCCGAGCTGGGCTGCGTTCACGGCGGCGGCAGCGAGTCGACGCAAGCTGGCGTTCTCGGTCGTGAGGCACCCGATGTCGTGGGTGAGTTCCTCGATGCTGTCGACCAGCAGGCGGCGCACCCGGCTGCGGTTGGCGAGCTCGGCGGCGTCAGCAGCGAGCATCGCGGCCTGCTGCTCGATCGTGTCCTCGGCGACGTCGATGTACGCGAGCAGGTGGCGCTTGCCGTTGGAGCCGATCAGGTGATTGCCGGGGCGGGCAACGGTCCGCAGCAGGCCGGCGAGGCGGGCGCGGTTCGTCGGCTCGGCGCTCATCGTCGAGCCTGTTCGCCGGCGAGCTCGGCTATCAGGTCGTCGCGCTGGATCGCTTCGGCCATCGCCTGCTCGGCGGGTGTGCGCCGGCGGATCTCCTCGCGCTCGCGCAACCCTGCCATGCGCCGGACCCAGACGAGGTTCGGATCCTCCGGGGCCAGATCCTGAAGCTTGCGCGCAGCGATGCGCCGGACCCGCGCAGCCCAGACGTCATCGAATTTGGCTCTCACCGGGCGGCCTCCATCGCGGCCGGGGTGCCGAGCGGAAGCGACAGCCTCAACGGGCGTTGGCCGCCGAGGTGGCGGTGCAGCTCGACCAGCCCTTTGCCGGTGATCCGGACCTGAGGTTTGGCGAGAGTCGGTTCCTCCGTGTGCGGGTGGGTGTAGCTCTGCACCCGGGTCGCGAGCATCCCCCGGTCGATGAACCGCTGGATCGGGGTGCCGGTGCGGTCGATCCATCCAAGCATCCGCAGCGTGCCGAACAGCCGGTTCTGGCCGGTTGCGATGGCCGGGTCGCGGCTGAGCATCTGCGCGGCGTCGCGGACTTTCCAGTCGCCGTCGGCGGACATCACCCCTTCGGCGAACGCGGCGTGCGGCTCCAGTTCGGCGATCACCTCGCGCTGCGCCTCGATCTCCGCCTCGGCGTCCATCACCATCCGGGCCAGCTCGAGACGTGTCGGCGGTCGGACCGGGGTCGGCGCACCGTAGCCGCCCGTCCTGCGGATGGATGGCAGCACGGTCCCGGTGACCCAGCGGCGGATCGCTTTCGCCTCGGGCCGGCGCGAGCGAAGGATCAGGCTATAGAGGCCGGACTCGCTGATGATGTTGGTCTCGCGGCCTTGGATGCTGCCCTGAATAGTAGTTAGGGCAGCTTCGTCGTCGTCGAGTCCCTGGACCGCCTTGCTGACATTGACCAGGCCGAGCATGGCGCAGGCATCGATAGCGACGAACCAGGGTTCGCCGCCGATCTGGACGACGCGCATCTGCTGGCCGTCGAAGTTGAACAGTTCGAGCTCAGACATTGGCGTTCTCCTTCGGTGGGATGTGGCCGAACACGGCCTGGTGTGATTCCCGGCCGTCCGGGTCGTTCGTGAAGTACCCACCGCAGCGCCCGCAGTTGGCGCCGCCGAGGTCGTTGGTGCGCAGTTCCTCGGGTTGGGCGAAGTCGCGGCGCCCGGTCGGGGGTGCGCTGGTGCGCCGGTGCCGCTCGGCCACCGCGACGATCCGGGCCGGTGCCGGAGCGGGCTGCAGCGGGATGACGTCGGCCGCGGTGTCGGCCAGGCGCTCGGCGGCGCAAGCCCGGCAGTTACGGGCCAATTCATGCTCGTGGCCGACGCGTTCGCAGGCCGGTTCACGGCCGGGGCCGGGGGTCTGGGTCTCGGAGTTGCCGGCGTTGAACCGGGTCGCCAGCCACCACGGCCCGTGGCCCTCGATTCGGGCCGGGGTCGTCGACGTCGGGTCGACGGCGATCATGGTGAGGGCGACGGCCAGGTCGGCGAACGCCCGGTCGGCGTGCTTGGCCTCGAGGTAGGTCTTCAGCGACCTGGCGGACCACTCGGGGCGGAGCTTGGAGATCGCCCCGGCGAGCCGCTCGATCTGGACTTCGGTTGCCATTTTGATCAAGGTTCCAATCTCAGGATCCGTCGCGAAACTCGCGCGTAACTTTCGTACCGTTACTGGATTTGGTGACCACAGATGAAGTTCGTGAAGTGCAGTGATGTGTAGTGCAGTGCAGTGAATGCCCGGCGCGCCCGGCTGCGCGCCCCCACGTGTGCGCGCGATGAATACGCACGGAATCCGGTGCGCATTCCGCGTGCGTTCCGGGCTGTTGTCCGGTGCCTTGTCCGGCTGGAATTCATCCGGAATCACCACCGGAAAACAGGTCTCGCTGGTTGGCTTTCCGCTCCCGGTCCTGCTTCCGCATCCGGCCGAGTTCTGCTGCCGAGCGGTTCCACTTCAGCCAGGACCGGACGTTGTACCCGCCGTCGATGCGCTCCCACAACCCGACAGCGACTAAAGCTGCCGCCCGCTGGGGGATTCCACGCAATCCGATCCCCAGAACCATGGTGAGCTGCCGGTCGGTGATGAACCCATCGCTGTTGCTGTCCGCGCTGAAGGCCAGCCCACGCGTGAACAGCACCTCGGCTTTCTCCCCGGCCTCCAGTAGTGCGTCGTCGCGGTAGTAGGTGGCCGACAGCGGTGCGTACGGACCGAGGTTCTTAGGTCGCGCCATCGAGTTACCTCTTTCGTTAGCAGACTAGGTGTTTCGGCCGCCCGTTGACGGCCAGGTATTGCGGTCATCCGCCCCACAGGCCTCCCTGATTTGCCGGGTGATCTGCGGCCAGTCGGGCGAGTATCGGGCGCGCTCGGACGCGCGGATCGGGCTCACGGTGCCTCCTTGATTCCAGCCTGGATTCGGGCAGTCTCGGCCCCGTGCTCGGGATCGCATCCGGGGTGCACGGTCCGCCCGGTGCGCAGGAAGAACTCGGCGGGCAGCATGGCCCTCGTGCAGACCAGGCACCGGGGTGGCCGGGTTGGTTTCGTGCACTGGTGCTGTGTGAACGCCTCTTGCTGTGCGGGCATCTCGGTGCCGGTCAGGACGCGGGCAGCCGTCTTCCCGCCGATGTCGACGAGGATCACGTTGCCTGCCGGATCGGGCACGGCATCAAGGCGCAGGAGAGTGCGCTCCACGGACAGCCGCCGGTGCACGACGGCACCGCAGAGCGGGCACTTCTCCTGCGTCTCGATGCTCATCGGTACTCGACGGTGTCCGGGCGAAGGGCCGGGGCTATGGTCGGGCATCCATCAGGGTGGCCGCCTGGGGGTGCGCCACAGCGCACGCAGTCGACCTCGTCGTCGGTCGGTTCCTCGTCCGCCCGGAGGCCGTCGTCCGCGTTCGGGCAATGATCGTCGTGGTCCATGCTCGAATCGGCACCGCAGTGAAAGCAGTCCGGCTCAGGCGGCGCAGGTGGACCGGCCTTCAGTCGGTCGTGGAACCACTCGGCGTTCGCCATCAGCGTCTGGGGGGAGTGACCGGGGCCTTCGCTGATGGCAGCGATTTTCAGGGCGTCACGCCAGACCTCGTAGTCGGTCGGGCCGGTCTCGGTGAGGATCCCGTCGATCCGCTGGAGGTCTCGGGCTTCCTGCTCGGCTCGGCCGATTTCGACACCGCGCCGGAACGCCTCAACTGCCTGCTCACGCTCCAGCACCTCGAGCGCTGCATGACCCGACGTCCAGCCCCGCTGATAGGCGGCATCCACCTCGGTCGACGGAGCCGACGGCACGCCGGTATCGGTGAGGTGCGGCAGAGCTGCCTCGAGCGCGGCACGCATCCGCGCCCGGTGAGAGGGGTGCTGCTCGGCTCGCCCGGTCCACCACACGGCCAGCGCCGCGGTGACCGCTTCGGCGGTGCTCATCAGAACGCCACCGGAGGGGTGCCGAGCAGGTGCGCGTACCACTCGGCGTCAGCGGTGATCCGCTGGTGCGCACCGTCGTCCTCGGTGGGTGACCCGGCGCTCTGGGCGGCGCACGCGACGGCCTGGCGCCACGTCACGCCTGCGAGATCCTCGCGCTGCAGCTTGGCTACCTCGGCCTGCTCATCGAGGAGCGCCCGGCCGGTCGCGATGAACTCCAGCTGCGCGCGGGCCTGGTCCACCTGCAGGGCAGCGGCCAGCCCCTGGGCCCGCAGAGTGGCCAGGTACTGCTGATCAGCGACGGCCTGCCGGTCGGCGCAGGTCGAGCAGATCGCCGGTTGCGCCCACGAGCACCCACCCGCGCATGCCTCCTCGTCCGTGCAGCCGCACACCTTGCAGGTTCGGACGCCGCCAGTCGGTTCGTCCTCCTCGAGACACGCCACGGCGGCCTCCAGTGCCGTGACCCACTTGAGCCATTCCGCTTCGTCCCCCCGGACGGCGCAGCCGATGCTGCCCATCAGGGCGAGTACCGCATCTTCAGTGACCACGATCGCCATCAGTCATACATCCATTCATCGCAGTAGCAGCCGTCACAGGTCGTGCACGTGTTGCAGTCGGCGCACCGGGCGCGCAGTCGGCACCCGCAGACGGGATTCACGTCGTGCTCGTAGGTTTCGGGAGTCGGGCGCATCTCAGTCCTCCTCGATCTCGATGACGGCGGCCACGGTGTGCCGCTCCTTACGGCCGATGCGGTCCGTCTCGGCCTGCCGGTCGACGGCGTCGGCATCGGCGCTCTCGCGGTCGAGGTACAGCCCGGCGGTGTCGACGTCGGGTTGCCCGCTGGCCTGGTTCCAGTCGACGACGACGTACCCGAGGACTTCGCCGCTCAAAGTCTCGGTCATCGGCCCTCCTTCAGGTCACGTGCTGCCTGCTCGGCCGTCGTCCCGTTGACGGTGATCGTCGGAGCGACCCGGGCAGCGACCCGCATAGCGGTCTCCTGGTCGTGCCGGAAGCGGGCGAGGAACTCGTCATCTCGCTCGGAAGGGATCGGCTCGTACTCCTCAGCCCCGTCGACGTCGTACACCCGCCCGTTGCACCTGACGGCCCAGAGCTCGCCGATCCCCGACCACTGGACGTGGACGTCGAAAACCCCGCCCCAGCATCGGGCGCTGCCGTCCTGTGGCAGGCAGGAGAACTGGTATTCGGTGACCCGCGCGTTCACGATGGACATCAGTCCTCGCTCCTGGCGTTATCGGCCTGGTCGAAGATCTCCCCCGGTGGCCATGTCGACGGCGGCGAGCCGGCGGTCCCACGCTTCGCGCCAGTAGGCCTGCTGGAGCACCCGCTCGTCGCTGGGCTTGATCGGCATCAACGCACCGACGAACGACTCACCGACCGTGATGCACAGCGCCCCGCCGTCGGCGGCGGTCGGCATGATGGTGATCGGCTCGTCGTAGACCGCACTTGCTGTCTTG
The DNA here is from genome assembly GCA_031400005.1 of Kineosporiaceae bacterium. GTDB lineage: Bacteria > Actinomycetota > Actinomycetes > Actinomycetales > Kineosporiaceae > JANNPJ01. The sequence goes on from JANNPJ010000618.1 coordinate 5,623, forward strand.
AAGAGGGCCAGCATCCGCCCGGCTGTGTGCAGCGCGTACGCCGAGCCGCTTCCCGCTTTCGCGTGGAAGCCGCCGACCAGACCGACGACATTCGGAAACGTTTCCTCTGTGGCTACTCTCGGCCAGGTGACCTCTTTGCCGGGGAACAGCCCGGCCGTGTCGGTCATGGTCATGTACCGGTCAGTGAGGCGGATGCGCAAGTCGTCATCGCCGGCGTCGTCGTCCTTCTCGTTCTTGGACTTGAACATGGCGAGGATCTCCCCGACCTGGGTGATGCTGAGGTCGACAAGGGCGGCATCGTCCTCGTACTTGTTGTCCCAGATGGCTACTGCCGCAACGCCGATCGTGTACCGGTTCGTGGCGACGGCGATGATGTTGGCGCGTTGGATGTGCAGGCGCACGCGCTGGAGCACCGGCAGTTCCTTGTCGGGGCTGGCGTGCACGACGACGGAGCGCAGCGCCTGGCGCAGGTCGGCGGTGCCGACGCCGTACTCGGCGCGGACCATGCCAAGGTCTTCGGGGGTGTCGAGCGTCATGGTCACGAAAGTCCTTCGCTGGTGCTGAGATCGATGACGACCAGCCAGAGCCGGTTCGGCTCCTTGGTGGCTGGGTGGATGACGGGGTTCGTCGGGGTGTAGTGCTCCTTGTCGTCCTTGCAGCCGGTGGCATCGCGTACGCCGTCGGCGCACGCCTTCAGCGTCGGCGCGAGATTGTCGAGGTCGCGGTCACCCTGGACACGCGGGGCGATGTGCAGGACCACTGTCCAGCGGTCCATCTGTGGGATGCGCTCCCGGCGGGCCAGGACGTGCACAGCGTCCCGCCACACCTTGGTGAGACTGGCCTTCTTCCAGAACCCGTTGCGGTCGTTGAGGGACAGCGGGGTCACGAACGGCAACGGAAACGACCACTCCCGGACGGTCACGAGTCGCCCCCGGCCGCCAGCTCGAGCAGGACATCGGCGTGACAGGCAACATCCAGAGGGCACCAGCAGACCAAGTCCTTGCCGACCAGTTCGCGACTGATGTCCTCGATGCTCACCTTGGCGAACCGACCGCGCTTAGTCGGATACGACATTCGCATGGACGCCGCCGGCTCGGTCAGGGTGAGCCGGAACAGTTCGACGACCTCAGCGGGC
>JANNPJ010000621.1:0-20853 GCA_031400005.1 Kineosporiaceae bacterium
GGTGCAGCAGCTCGAACTCTCTCGGCGACAACTCCACCCTCGTGCCGTCCGGCATCAGGACGGCGTGGGCGCCGATGTCGAGGCTGGCAGCTCCCAGTGGGATCAGCTCCGCTCGCTCGAGCGGGCGGCGGTGCAACGCGCGCAGTCGCGCCATCAGCTCATCCACGTCGAACGGCTTCGACAGGTAGTCGTCGGCACCGGCATCGAGGCAGCACACGCGGTCGGCCACGTCGGCCCGCGCCGCCAGCATCAGGATCCGGACGTCGATCGCCTGCCGGCGCAGCCGATTGACGAGGTCCAGGCCGTCGACCACCGGTAGTGAGCGGTCCAGGATGACGCCGTCGTAGCTCCGGCTCATGGCCAGGTGTAACCCGCGGTGTCCGTCCCGGGCAAGGTCGGGGGAATATCCCCTGAATCTGAGTAAAGCGATTAATTCATTGGCCATTTCGGCATCGCCCTCGACGACGAGGACGCGTTCCGCGCCGTGAGATCGGCCGGTGGTTGTGCCCGGGTGCGGGAGAGATTGCGCGACAAGCATAAGAGTCCGACCTCCGCTAGAAGTCCGTCACGCCGGCGCAAAGACCATTTCGGCCAGTGCGGGCGCGGTGGTCGAGTATGTACATATTTTGGTGCAAGTTGGTTGATCTACACGGTGTAGTTGTTGACTCCAGCGGCACATTCTCCTGGTCGGGCCAATTCCTTATCAGCCATAGGTTGTCGGCGCCACGGGAGGTGCATGACCTCGTGCGATGCGTCGGCGCCCGCAAGGGTGACGAGGACATCGGTGCGGCAGAAGACGGGGTCTCTGCGTCAGGAGGTCTGCCGGCTCTGAGATCTCTTTGAGATTTCTTGAGGAATCTGGTGGGTGTGCCCCCCGCCATATCGCTGTACGGCGGCAAACGACACCGATCGTGACGTCCGCGGGTTCATTCCCCAGACGTCGGCTAGCGAGAGGAACAATCGACATGGGTCCGACCAACAACGCCGTCAGACAATTGCGAGTCCTTTCTCCGTCGCACCGGGTAGTCGACCAGTGGCCCTCGTCCCGGACCGGGGCTCCGTCCAGTGCGCGGCCCGAAACGTCGTCCGCGGCGTGGTCGGGTCTTCGGCTCGGTCACCTGCCAGCAGTCGACCGCCACCTGTTCCGGCTGTTCGGGCAGGGACCGCGGCAGGCTCTGTCGGAGACTCTGGTGCACCGAGCCGTCGAGCAGTGGGCCCGGGTGACGCCGACCGCGGTCGCGATCCAGCACCAGGGCGAGCAGATCACCTACGGTGAGTTCGACCGGCAGGCGGACCGGCTCGCCGACCGACTGAGGGCCCTCGGGGTCCGGTCCGGTGACCACGTCGCCCTCTTCGCCGTCCGGTCGATCCCGTTCGTGGTTGGTCTCCTGGCGACACTCAAGACCGGCGCCGCCTACGTGCCGCAGGATGTGCGGGTCTCCCCGCCGTCGCAGCTTCGCCACGTGATGCGGACGGCGTCAACGAAGGTCGTGCTCACCCTGGAGCGGTTCAGGACAGCGCTGCCGGGATCGGCGGGGCAGCGGGTGATTCCCGTGGACCGGGTGATGACAGAGCCCTTCGACCCGCCGGCGGAGCCGCCGTCAGGGGTCACGGCCAAACATCGAGTCGATCGGGCCGACGACTCGGACCAGGGTTGTTACGTGCTTTTCACGTCTGGAACCACAGGGCGGCCCAACGGCGTGAAGGTCACCCACCGCAACGTCTGCAACCTGCTCCTGACCGAACCGGGTGGCCTCGGGATCCAACCCGGCTGGCGGGTCGGCCAGATCCTCAACATCGGCTTCGACATGGCCGCCTGGGAGATCCTCGGCAGCCTCATGCACGGGGCGACCTTGGTGATCCGGGGGTCGGACATCGCCGAGACCGTGGAAACCGTCGATGTCGTGATCGCCACGCCGTCCGTGCTCAGCCTCGTCGATCCGCGCCGCTGCCGGCGGGTCAAGGTGGTCGCGGTGGCGGGAGAGCCCTGCCCGCGGGCTTTGGCCGACCGCTGGGCCGAGCGCTGCACGTTCTACAACGGGTGTGGTCCGACCGAGGTCACGATCGTCAACACGATGCAACGCCATCACCCCGGGGCGAGCCTGCTCAGCATCGGCCGACCGACCCCGAACAACACCGTGTACGTTCTCGACGATCGGGGAAAGGCCTGCGCGATAGGCGAAGTGGGGGAGATGTGGGCCGGTGGCGACTGCGTTTCCGCCGGCTATCTCGACAATCCCAGCCTGAATGCGGAACGTTATGCCCCCGATCCCTTCCTCGGTGGTAGCCGGATGATGTTCCGCACTCGCGACCTCGGCCGCTGGACGCCCGACAGCGAACTGGAGACGCTGGGCCGCACCGACGATCGGTGAAGATCCGGGGCTTTCGCGTGGAGCTGGACGCGGTCTCGACGGTGCTCGAATCGGTGCCGGGCTGCATCCGGGCGGTCACCCTCAAGCTCGACGACACCCATCTTGTCGCGTTCGTGGCACCCGCCACCGTTGACCCGGAAGTCGCCCGAGCCGCGGTTGCGGACGCTCTGCCCTACTACTGCGTCCCGGTCGCCGTGCACGCCTTGGCCGAACTTCCCCTGACATCGCGCGGCAAGGTGGACAAGGCCCTGTTGTTGGAGCTGGGGAGGGCTCGCCGGGCCGGTGAGGATCCGGGCTCAGATGTGTCGCTGTCGGCTGATCCGCCGCAGGTCCAGCTGCTGCAGGTCCAGCCGCTGCAGGTCCAGCCGCTGCAGGCGCAGGGGCTGCAGGGGCAGGGGCTGCCGGCATGACGGATCTCGTTCAGACCCCCGTAGAGCGGCTCCACCTGCCACCCCGGACCGGGCTGCTGCGGCGGATGGCCAAGCACCCGCGGCTGATGCACCACCACCGGTTGATCGCCGCCGTGATCGTGACGAACCTCGCGGTCGGTGTCCACGGCGCGCGGGAGGGCTGGTTCCGCAGCCAGGAGGCGGCCCTGGCCGCGACGTCCTGGGCGGTTCTGGTGAACTTCGCGCTCGCAATCCTGATCCGGCAGCAGTACGTGGTGAACCTGCTGTTCTGGCTGGCGACCCGGGCCCCGACGCGCTGGCCGCTGCGGGTGCGGTGGACGCTCGGCAAGGTGTACCACTTCGGCGGCGTGTACGTAGGGGCCCGCGATCGCCGGCACGCTCTGGTTCATCGTCAACGCCGGGTGCATCACGGCTGCCGTGCTGGCCGGCGGTGATCAGGTGCAGGTTGCGCGCGCCGCGGCTGCGGCGAGTGCGGATCGACGCTGTGCGCGCGGCGGATGCGAGCTGGCCATGATGTGCGACATCGTCCTGGCCGCCGACACAGCAGTGTTCGGCCAGCCGGAGCTGGCACTCGGGGTGATCCCCGGCATCGGTGGTACCCAACGGCTGACCCGGCTGGTGGGACGGGCCAGGGCGCTGGACCTGATCCTGACCGGGCGGCGATTGTCCGCCGCCGAGGCCGAGCGCTGGGGACTGGTTTCCCAGGTGGTTCCGGCGGATGCCTTGCCGACGGTGGCCGCGGAGATCGCGGCCACCGTCGCCGGATTCAGCCGGCCGGCCGTGACGGCGGCCCGGGAGGCGGTCGATCGGGCTCTGGAGACCGGTCTGCGCGAAGGCCTGCTGTTCGAGCGGCGCGCCTTCCACGGCCTGTTCGCGAACCGGGACCGGACCGAGGGCATGCAGGCGTTCCTAGAACGCCGCAACCCTCACTTCGAGCACCGCTGACCACCGGGAGCACGCCGGGCGGCCCTGTCCGGAGGTCCGGCGTGCGCCGTTTCCTCTTGTGCCGCCGGATGAAGACATGGAAGTTGAGACGTCTACAAGTGGGCACAACCGAAGGGGTAAGGATGGCGGTCGACGCCCTGACCCACGAACGGCGGATGCTCGATGTCACCGACCCGCGACCCGGCAACGTCCCGATCCGGACGGTGCAGGTGCGGTCGGCGACCTCGGTGACCGTAGGCAACTCGTTCCCGCTCGGCGCGCTGACCTGCACGTTGTTTTCGTCCGAGGGCGCCGTTGAGGTGATCGGCACCCGAGAGCGGGCGATGACCGGGATCACGCTTGGGCTGGTTCTCGAGGGCGAGTCCGTCGTCCGCAGGCCGGCCGGTCGGTGCTGCTGCATCAGGGGCAGTTCGCCTTCTTAGCCGCCACCCAGCCGTTCGTGCTCGGTGCTCCCGGTCCGCACCGGTACCTGACCGTGGCCATCCCGTTGTTCAGCTTCGGCCTTCCACTGATCGAACTGTCGGACATCTTCGCCACCGAGGTCTCCGGCGCCAGCCCCAGCGTGTCGATGCTCTCGACGGCGCTCACCACTGTTATCGAGGCTCCGGACGGGCTGTCGGTACCGGCGCAGACTCACTGCGGCACAGTCATTCTGGCGCTGATCCGGGCAGTGATCAGTGACCATGGTGGGGTGACCGCGACCAAGCGGCTGAACCTGTTCAACCTGCTGGCCCGGTGGCTTGAGGAGCGCCTGTCCGAAGGGCAACTGGACGCCGCGCGGCTGGCTACCGAGCATCACCTCTCGGTGCGTTACGTGCGGCAGATCTTCGCCGAGCGCGGGACGACGGTCACCCGCTTCGTCCGGGAGCGCCGGCTGGAGCAGGTCCGGGCCGACCTGGTGGACCCGGCCAGGGCGGTCCAGAGCATTGCCGCCATCGCCCGGCAGTGGCGGTTCGACGACCCCTCGGTCTTCAGCCGGGCTTTCCGCGCTCAGTACGGTCAGGCTCCGCGCGAGTACCGACTGGCAAACGCACAACAGTGACCCAGCTTCTACGCCTGAGAGCCGGCGATTTCGCATCCGACTTCCGCCACGGGTGCAATTTGACGGTGTCAGCTGACTGGTCGACCATTATCTCGATGACTTTGCGAAGCGTCTCTGGGTATTAACCATTTCAGGAGGTGATGGTGATGTCCGAGCCTGACGGCATCCCCGCTACCACCCCAGACACCGGTGAGGCGATCGGGTCGGACCCGGGCCTGGGCATCATCGAGCGGTTCGAAAAGGCTGCCGCCAACAGAGGCGCGGTGGACCGGGACCTGATGCCTGACCAGTTGTGTCGGGCGGTGGTCGAGGTGCTGGACGTCGATGCTGCGGCCATCTCGGTGTACCTGGGAGGCGAAGTCACGGTACCGGTCGGGGCGAATGACCTGGTCGCCTCGATGGGTGAATCGCTGCAGTTCACCGTCCGGGAAGGGCCGTGTTTCGAGTCGTACCGCACCCGCTGCCCGGTCCTGATCGCGGATGTGCGCGACCAGCAGTCACCGGTCTGGCGGCGCTGGCCGAGCTACGCGGCCGCACTCACCCAGAACACCGCCTTCCACGGGGTTTTCGCCTACCCTCTGGTGAACAATGGTGTCGCGCTGGGCTCCCTAGGCCTGTATCGGCTGACCAGTGGGCACCCGCAGGACCTGGGCGCGGCCGCTGCCGTCGCCACCCGGATCGCGGACCTGCTGTCCGCCGATGTGTTCACCGGCGCGGACCGCAAACCCGAAGCGCACTGGCTCGACAGCCCCACCGGACGACGCCGTCGGCTGGTATGGCAGGCCCAGGGACTCACCGCCCAAGCCAACCGCCTCACCCCCGGCCAGGCCATCGACCTCCTCCGCGCCCAGGCTTACACCGAGGATCGCTGCCTCGACGACCTCGCCGAAGACATCATCAGCGGCCGCCTGCCAGTGCCAGACCTGCCTTCCGATCCCTGACCTTCCGGTGGGCCAGAGTTTCCCAAGGTTGACGTTCGATGGTCGTGAACCTTGACGACTTCCCCAGCCAACTGCCTTACCTTGCTACGCATGCTCATTCCCCGATGCTGACGCCTCGTCTTTCATCGTGGCGTACGATCCGACGTGGCAGCAACGAGGTGAGGCTCTCGCCGGTGAGTTGCGTGCCGTGCTGATGCCCGTGGCGATTCGAGTGGATCACATCGGCAGCACCTCCATTCCAGGCATGGCAGCGAAGCCGGTGATCGACCTGCAGGTCAGAGTCGCCGAGCTCAACAATGCTGCAACGGCGTTCGATGGACCACTGGATGCCCTCGGGTTCTCCCGACGACCGTACGAGCAAGACCACGTACCGGCCGGTCGTGACGACCCACCCCACCGCTGGGCCAAGCGGTACTGGAACAAGCGCAGCCCGGGGGAGCTAAACATCAACCTGCACTGCCGGCTCGCAGGTTCCCCGAACGAGCGGCTCGCCTTGCTGTTTCGAGACTGGTTCCGAGCCCACCCTGAATCAGTGCCGGCGTATGCCCGGTTCAAGGCCATTCTTGCCGCCGCCGTCGACGACCTCGACGTCTACACGGACGTCAAAGATCCGGTGGTCGACCTCGTCGTGACCGTCGCAGAGCAGTGGGCTGCTGCCACCGGCTGGCACCCCGGTCAGCGTTGAGGATCACGCGTGGGATGCCACGTTACCCCTTGCCGCGCCACCCGTGACGGACTGAGCCACGATCACAGGGTTAGAGCGTCCGGCAATAGGGACTGTCGGCGTGGTCAGGCCCTGGCATCCCGGATGGCGGCGTTGTCGTCGATCGACGCCCAACACCAGGGCGTCTCTCTCCTCCGCCTTGCCCTCCGGGCGCCAGACCCCGATCACATCCGACGCCCTACTGCCGGACGCTCTTAGTCGTTCAGCAACTCCATCGCGGCGGCGTCCCAGGTGAAGGTGGCGACACCGCTGGTGAGACTGACACCTCCGGCGTTCCACGTAACCCGTATGGGCGAAGAGTCAAACGGGTTGCGCGCGACATAAGAACGACCAGTCTGGTCATCCTGGCGTCCAAGGCGGATGTCGTCTCGGCCGGAGACTATAATCAGGTCAGGGGAAGTCACCCGCTGCACGCAGAATCCGCCCTGGCACGAAAGCTGTTCGGTCTTCTGGAAAAGAAAAAAATTATTGCCAAACAGGAGATGGAAAATCAATAATCCAAGAACAGTCCCACCCAATATTGTCCACGTCTTCCGCCGTGAGTTCTGCTGCGGGCGAGGCTCATTATTGATCTCCTTGACATCCATGTTCATACGCTAACCAGAGCTGACGGCGTCAGCGTCAGCCCTGGGTATGATCTGCGGCCTGGACGCTGCCCAGTTGGCCGAGATGCGGGCGGCGCGGGCGCAGGCGCGGGGACGCACCCCCGCCTGACGTCGTCCTGCTGGACCTGACGATGCCGGGGATGGACGGCCGGCAGGTCCTGGTGGACCTTGCTGGTTTATTCGGAGCCTTGGATCAGTTCTCCATTTTGCCTCGATCATGCACGGTTGCCCGCGTGGACCCCAGCGCGGCGGACGCGCCGACGCGACGCTTCCACGTGCTTGATCGCCAGCAAATCCAGCCCGTACGCGTGCTGTGCCTCTCGCTCGCGCTGACCCCGCGCCGCGCTAACGCGGCTGTGCCCCCCAAGAACCGGTGATCGAGGCCAAAATCTGGCCTGATCACCGGTCTTTGAGGGGCACAGTGGTGATCCACCAAGGTGATCGGCAGGAACGGCGGCCTGAGTGGCCCTTCCGAGCAACCCGGCGGGCTCACCCATCACCACGTGAGCCATGACCGAATTCGCCAGCAGGGTCCTAGCTGGCCCTGCTGGTTTATTCGGTGGCGGCAGGCTGTGAGGGTGAAGTCGAGGCGGGCGAGGCGGGGTAGTTCGGGTTCGGTCGAGGGCATGACCGGGCACTTCGCTCCGCCTATGCCGGTGAAAACTTGATCCACTAGGCGGTTTCACCGGCCTAACGGGAGCGAAGTGCCCGGTTGGCGCTGTGTGTGAGCGAGGATCGCCCGGTGCCGTGATCATGCTCGGAAGGCGCGTCAGTGCCGCCGGCGTGCCCGTGGTGAACCCCTCGACGGACCCGGGCAACGACGCAGGGGGCACCTCCCGCCTGAAGGGGGAAGCACCTCCAAGACTGCCCTGGTCGTTATCGGCCCGCTTCGCATCGGGATGGTTAGCCAGGGATGACTTGTCCGTGGATAAGTTCGACCTTCATCTGGTTTCCGATTCGAGCAATGCTTGGCCCGTCGAACACGGAGGGTGAAGTGATGGATCGGGCATTGTTGGCGGATTTTCTGCGGGCCCGTCGTGAGGCGCTGCAGCCGGAGGATGTGGGGCTGCCGCGGGGTTCGCGGCGTCGTACGGGTGGTCTGCGGCGCGAGGAGGTTGCGGCGCTGTCGGGGATGTCGGCCGATTACTACAGCCGGATGGAGCAGCAGCGCGCTCCGGTGCCCTCCGAGCAAATGCTCGCTTCACTGGCCCGAGGCTTGCACCTGAGCCTGAGTGAACGGGATCACCTGTTCGACCTCGGCGGGCATCCGGTGCCGCAGCGGATCCTGCGCGATCATCACATCAGCCCCACCATGATGCGGATCATGGACCGGCTTTCGGACACGCCCGCGCTGGTGATGTCCCGGTTCGGTGAGGCCTTGCTGCAGACCCGCCTGGCGGTTGGCCTGCTCGGCGACTACACCCAGTACACCGGCATGTCGCGCTACTTGGTCTTCCGCTGGTTCACCGACTACCGCATGGTCCGCTTCCTCTATCCCGTCGAGGATCACCCTGTGCGGGGGCGGGTTTTCACTGCGGAGATTCGGGCGGCGTACACGGCCGAGCCGGAGGGCAAGGCAGGCGAGATCGTCGAAGCACTGCTGGAGATCAGCCCCGAGTTCGCCGAAGTGTGGCGGCTGCACGAGGTGGGCGTCGTCCATCACCACGACCTCAAGCGCTATCGGCATCCCGAGTTGGGAGAGATGGAGCTGTACTGCCAGCCGCTGGTGGATCCCGAGCAGTCTCAGGCGTTGCTGGTCTTCACCGCCGTGCCCGGCTCCTCGAGCTACGAGAAGCTGCAACTGCTGGTCGCCGTGGCCAGCTAGGCCCTCCGCGCGGCTGTCGGCCAGCTCACAACCCAAGAATCTTGCTTCGAACTCGAAGCATGTTACGGACATCATGTCCCGGCGGCGTGAGTGGCCCGGGACGGCCCTGCACGCCGGTCAACTCGTCGTGACTTAGATCACCGCCGCCGGAAAACCCGTAGGCGAAGTACCCGCCACGCAGATACCAGCGTCTTTGTGCTGATGCCCTGGCCATGGACTGATCGCCGCAGCGATCGGTGCCGCGCTCTCCTGGCAGGTATGGCCGCCTATGCGCCCGGCGTCACCGCCAGCGCGCCCGTGTCGGACAGCGTGATGCTGCATGTCTGATCCAAACCCAGCACCTGCATGAATCGGCCCAGGGCCAGGTACTTGCCGACGACGAGGGTCAGGTCCACGATCTCGGCCGGGGTGAGATGCTCGGCCAGGCGGTCGAGCAGGCTGTCCGGGATTGCGGCAGAGTCGAGGCAGAATCGCTCGGTGTACTCGAGCGCCACCTTCTCGGCCGGGGTGAAGTCGTTGCTCGTCGCGTGGTCGACGACTGCCGCCAGCATCTGTTCCGTTGCGCCCGAGGCGGGATCTCGCCAATTCAGGCAGATGGCGCAGTCGTTGATGCGGGCGATCCGCATCCGAACGAGCTCGTGCAGTCGGCGGTCCAGTTGGCTCGCTGCGACCGCCTTCTCGTACGCCGTGATCACTTCGACGAAGTGCGGCGCGAGCCTCAGCGCCCGGGCGACCTCTGACCCACCCCCGGCCGGCAGTTCGATTCGCGCCATGCACGCTCCCCTCCTCGACCGGCGGTGCCGGCGCTGGTCGCAAGCTTAGGTCGCCGGCGACCGGCCGAGAAGGGGTGGACGTCGTCAGGTCGTCGTGCGCTCGGCGACGCAGTTGAAGCGAGCGATTCGCTTACAGCTGATCCGATCGGGCGGCCCAGGCTGCGGCTGCGGCCCGCGAGGAGACGCCGAGCTTGGTGCGGATGTTGGAGACGTGGCGATGCACGGTATGGCTGCTCAAGGTGAGCCGCTCGGCGATCTGCGCGTCGGTGCAGCCCTGTGCCACCAGGCCAAGCACCTCGAGTTCACGGGCCGACAGGGTCGGCTGGGCGGGGAGCCCTTCCCTCCCTGCCGTCGTTGAAGGCCGAGGGTCGTCGCCGGCAACGAACGCAAGCGTCGCCCTGGTGACGTCGGACGACGTCCCCAGCCACGGAAAGTGCTCCGCTCCGCCGAGCTCGAGGAAGCACGCACCCGGGATGCGGTCGGCGAGGTCGCGCCCGAGCGCGAAGGGGATCGCCCGGTCTGCGCGTCGGTGTAGCACGAGGGTGGGCGCCTCGATAAGCCCCAGCAGGTCACGCGAGTCGTGGGCGTACACCTGGGCAAGCGCGCCGGCGGCCTCGTCGGAGGAAGCGACCTGCCGCTGATAGCGAGCGAAGGCTGCGCGCTCGTCCGCAGTGGCCCCGGGCATGAACACGTCGGCGAGCATGCGGGATCCCAAACCCCAGTGCCGTCGCACCAGGTCGAGCATGGCCGTCTGCGCCGCGGGGCTGGCTATGTCGGCGCCGTGCGAGTAGCCGCCGTAGGTCACGAGCCTGGCGACCCGGTCTGCGGCGGTGGCCGCCACCGCCGCGGCCACCACCGAACCGGAGCTCGCCCCGAGGAGCGAGAACGAGTCGAGTCCGATGGCCTCCGCGAGGCCCAGGAGAACGGCCACCTCCTCGTGCCGCGTCCTCGGCGTGGCACCGTCGCGGCCCGAAAGCCCTGATCCGGGGCGGTCGTACCGGATGACGCGGTGGTTGCGGGCGAGGGTGAGCGCGAAGCGGCGGAATCGCTCGTCCTGCCAGTCGGCCTGCACGTGGCTGCACCACCAACCACCGATGATGAGCGCAGGTCCGCTACCCACCTCCGCCCAAGCGACTGTCCTGCCGCCGACGTCCGCGTAACGGACGATCTGGTCCACCACCATGTTCTCCAGCGTAGGGCGCTCACCGGAACCGGGCTCGCCGCGCGCCGTGGGTGCCCTGGGTGGAAGTGCTTCAGTTGACCGGACGGACGGCCGTCCCGTGCACGACCGGTGCAACCGTGGGGAATCCGCGCGGCATCCTGCTGGGGACTACGTGAACTGTTTGGAGACGCGAGGCGTCCACCGCCGCCAGGAAGTCGCGGTTGGGGTGACACCCGTCCGCCAGTGCAACTTGTACCGGTGCAAGGGCGTCCTGGAGGCGGGCTCGGGCCCCCTCACCGCGCACGTGCTCATGGAAGAGCAGACGCCCTCCGGGGCGGAGCACCCGGTGGATCTCATCGAGCACCGTGACCGGATCCGCGACCGAGCAGAACGTGAACGACGCTGTCACCGTGTCGAACATTGAGTCGTCGAAGGGCATCTCGTGGCCGTCACCCGAAACCAGACGCCACGAGAACGGTTGCGGCTGAAGCGCTTCGATAGTCCTGAGTAACTCCGGGTGGAAGGCCTTGTTCGGCTCGAGCAGGACCAGTTCCGTGACCCGGTCGCCGTAGTGCGGCAGTGACAGCCCGCTGCCCACCCCGATCTCCAGGGTGCGACCTGTGGCCGCCGCCAGCTGCGCGCGACGTACGCCGGCCTGACCGGCTCGCTCGGACACGCCCATCAGCTTCGGGTACCACCACGCGAACAGCCGGCTCAGCGTCCCGCTCACGCGCGTCGTCCTGACAGCTGGTGCATCGGTGTTCTCGACTGTGCTCATGCCGTCACCTCCGTCATCGCAGCCGCGATGGCGGCGATGTGTTCGTGGTTGGTACCGCAGCAACCACCCAGCACCACCAGGCCCGGGTTGGCTGCCAGCAGTGCGAGGTAGTGCTGCGCGAGGTCCTGAGGATCGCCCCGGTCGAGGGTGGTGGCCTGGTCGAGCTCGGCGTGGGAACGCGTGGAAGCGTTGGCACGTACTCCCCGGATCCGGTCCGCGCCAGGAGCCCCGGCTCCGACCACTCCCTGGAAGTGCTGGGGGTGGGCGCAATTGACCATGTAATAGGCGGGATACGCCGCGGTCGCCTCGTCGACGTAGGCGATCGCCGCCGCGAGCGAGGTTCCGTCGGGAAGCCGCCCGTCCGTCTCGACCGTGAAGGAGACCACTGCGGGGACATCCAGCGCCTGCGCGGCGAGCACGATGCCGAGTGCCTCCTGCGGCGTCGTCATCGTCGTTGCTGTCACCAGGTCGACGCCGGCTGCGACCAAGGCCGACGCCTGGGCGGCGTGGTAGTCGCGTGCCGTCTCCCAGTCAGGTGCAGGCTCCGCGACGTATCCGTCGTACCGGGGTCCGATGCATCCACTGACGACGACCGTTGTCCCAAGGGTACGCGCTCGCAGGTCCAGCAGCACGTCGACGGCGGCGCGGTTCAGCCGCGCGACGTCCGCTGCCGGGTACGCCTGAGCCTCGAGCCAGTCGGCACTGACCCGCCAGGTGGCAGTCTCGAGCACGATTCCGCGACCGTCCGTGGAAGCGATGTCGACGAATCGTTCGTAGTAGTTGGTGAGCACCTTTCGGCCGTTGTCGGTGTCAAGCAGGCCGAACGTGGTGAAGTCCGGAAGGTCGAGGCCGTCGTCGTGCACGAGGCTGGTCTCGAGGCCGGCGTCGGCCAGGAACAAGCCGCCGCCCAGTTGTGGCAGCGCGTTGGATGTGGGGGCCGTGGTGGTCGTCGTGTCGACGGGGTTGATGTTCATGACTCCATCAGACGCGGCGAGTTGCCCCTGCGGCATCGCTCATTCCGGCCAACTCGCGATGGCCGATTTCGGCCACTCCGGTGCGGAGCGGTTTGTGTCAGGGTGACGTCGGTGGTCGCCAGTGCCAACCGCCGCCCGCAACAAGCTGGTCGAGGTTCCAGTGGGGAATTGTTCCGGCTATCGTGCAGCCATGATCGCGACGGTCCGGACCTTGACGCCGGTGCTGTATGTCACCGACCTCACCGCCTCGTTCGCCTTCTACCGATTGCTCGGCTTCGAACTGATCCGGCACGGCGACGACGGTGACTGGGTCTGGTCGTATGCCCGATGCAACGGTCTAGGTCTGATGCTGGCCCGAGGTGACGTCGACCCGGACGTGCGGCGGGGTCCGGTCCAGCTCTACTGCCAATGCGACGACGTGGCCGCCATCCAGGAGCAACTTTCGGCAGCCGGTGTCTCGCTGACCCATCTGGGCTACCCCGAACATGCCCCGGGCGGTGAGATCCGGGCGATCGATCCGGATGGCTACGTCGTCATGATCGCTCAAACCACGGGCGCGGCCCCGGTAGATCCCAGCCCGCAGCTCGACAACCGGGCGAGCATCCTGCAGGCGGCCGAGACCTTGCGCCGTCGAGGGACCCCGACCCCCCGGTGCGAGATCGGCGGACCCCATGGTCAAGCCTGTTCTCAGCCGGCCGCGGTGAAGCTGGCCGACACCTGGGGAGACAGTGCGTGGAGCTGCTTGGACCACGCCGACGAAGTTCTGCTCAGCGCGAGCGGAGCGTATGTGGCCACCGAGGACGGGCGAGGCCTCACCCGATTCCTCGCTGGACGCCGGTCCACCAGAATCTGAACGATCAGGCGCGGACGCTTCGAGCTCCACCGACAGATCATGTGGATGGATCCGGCGGCGCTGAAGGGCCCTGAGGAGTTCGCAGCCTCGATGCAGGACGCGGTCAGCTGACAAACGTCGGCGGCGCGTAGTCCGCCACCAACTTCAGCTCGACGTCGTGCTCCAGCAACGCCTTCAGCCCGGCCAGCACGAAGGTGAAACCCTTGGTCGAGTCCAGCGCGGCCGCCACCACCTCGTCGCCGGAGCCGGAGAACCCGGACTCGGTGATAGTCACGAACGTCGTGTCGCCATCGGTCTGGAACCGCCACTCGACCTCGGTCGGGTCCTCGTTCCAGTCGATCAGGATGCGCTCGTCCGGGACCAGTTCCTTCACGTGCACCGGGCAGGAGACGCCGTGCATCTCCCAGCTCCACTCCACTTTCGCGTCCGGCTTCAGCGGCCCGGTGCTCTTGGTGAACCAGAACCGGGTGGTCACCGCGGGGTCGGTGAAGGCCCGGAAGACCTCCCCAACCGGGCGCCGGATCAGCATTTCCGTTTTCACCGTGGGCGCTGTGTCAAGCATGCGGCGACGGTCGGGAGAATCCATGACCTTCCTCCGGGTATTCGGAATGGTGCGGAGCGCAGCGTCAATCATCGCAGACGGCGGTATGGAGTGGATGCACGAGCGCCAGTTCGTCGTCCCGGTACCTGATGATCAGCAGTGCCTTGGTGCGCGCGATTCGCCGTCCCAGGAAAACCAGCAGGTCCAGGGTCGCATCGTCGACATTACGCCCAGCTGTGGGATGTTCACCAACGACCGGACCATGGCATTTGCTGCTGTATCGAGAAGTGGGCACTTCTTGATTGCCGGTGCGGCTTTTGTATGGTTAGCCGGCGCCGAAACGGAGCTCGATGAGCTCCGGAGATGTCGATCGGCTCCAACACCGAGCGGCCATTGGCGAGGGGCGGGGGAGAAGCTGATGCAGGAGGCGGACCGGAGCGAGTGGGTACTGCCGCAGGCGTTCAGCCGGCGCCCGCTGGTCCGGGTGAACCAGTTGGGTTATCTGCCTGATGCGCCGAAGTATGCCACCTGGATCACGGAGGAAGTCGAACCGGTGTCCTTCGTGGTGCAGACCCGGGACGGATCCGTGATGCTGCGAGGGTGGTCCAAGCCCTGGGCGACACGACCGGAGCCGACGTCTGGACGGTCGCTGCACCTCATCGACCTGACCACCTTGACCACCGTCGGCTCGAGCTACCAGGTAGTCGTCGGCGGAGATCGCAGTCACGAGTTCGGCATTGCCGCGGACCTGTACGACGGCGTGAGCCGGGACGCGTTGCAGCTGTTCTACCTGCTGCGTTCCGGTTGCCCGATCACCGAGCAGCGGGCACCCGGCTACGGCCGACCGGCCGGGCATGCCGGTGAGCCGCCGAACCGTGGTGATACCGCGGTTCCCTGCTGGAGCGGCCCGGAAGCCGCCCGGCTCTATCCGGGCTGGTCCGCGACGGGCGCCTTCGATGTGTCCGGCGGATGGTACGACGCGGGCGATTACGGCAAGTACGTGGTCAGTGGCAGCATCGCGCTGTGGCAGCTGCTCAACCTGCTCCGCCTGCTGCGCCACTCTCGCGCCGCCCGCGAGGGCGTTGTGACCGAAACCGCGGTGATCGAGGAGTGCCGCTGGCAGCTCGACTGGTTGCTCCGGATGCAGGTACCGGCGGGTTACCCGCTCGCGGGCATGGCCTTCCATCGGGTGCACGGAACCGAGTGGTCGCCACTGCCCGGCCTGGCCCACCAGGACCCGACCATGCGCGTCCTGCACCGGCCGTCCACGGCGGCGACCCTGCATCTGGCCGCGGTCGCGGCGCAGGGCGCCCGGTTGCTTCGAGACGGCGACCAGGCTTACGCCGCCCGGCTGCTGAGCGCCGCCGGGACTGCCTACAGCGCTGCCCAGGCCCACCCGGACCTGATTGCGCCGGACGACGAAGGCCGTTATGGGGGCGGCCCTTACGGCGACCCACGGCTCGCCGACGACTTCTACTGGGCCGCCGTCGAACTGTGGATGGCCACCGGTGAGGACGAGTACCTCACCGAGCTACGCGAGTCACCCGAGCACACCGCCGACGTGTTCGACCTCGCCGGCTTCGACTTCGATCGAGTGGCCGGCCCGGCCCGGCTCGACCTGGCCACCGCGATGCGAAGGCTCCCGGACCACGACAGGGTGGTCGACAGCGTCCGTGACGCCGGGCAGCGCCTGCTCGCGCTGCAACGCCGACAGCCCTGGGGGCAGCCGTACGCACCGGCGACCGGATGGCACTGGGGCTCGAACGGCCGCATTCTCAACAATCTCATCGTCCTGGCCACGGCTCACGAGCTCACCAAGAACCAGGACTTCCACGACGCCGTCGCCGTCGGCGTTGACTACCTGCTCGGCCGCAACGCTCTCGGCCAGAGCTACATCACCGGCTACGGCACGGACGCCACCCAACACCTACGGACCCGCCAGTTCGGCCACGACCTCGACCCGGCCCTCCCACCGCCACCTCCAGGTGCCCTGGCCGGCGGGGCGAACTCCACGCATGTACCCGGTTTCCCCAGCGACCCCCGGCTGGACGGGCTACCCGCACAATGCTGCTACCTCGACGAACCCACCTCCGAAACCACCAACGACATCTGTATTCGCTGGAATGCCCCGCTCGCCTACATCACCACCTACCTCAGCCTGAGCGGCGGCTGACCCAGCGGGCCGGAAGTAGTGGTCGACGGTTTCGCCTCGGTAGTCACTCGGTGCGAATGGACGTCGTCCGTCCACCGGTGGCGTCCACGAATCAAGGTCCGAGAAAATAGGTCTTGCGGGACGGAACTCGTTGCGGTGCAATAGGAGAGGGTGAGGGAAGCGAAACTGATGGCAGGGAGCAGCGACCAGTCGCGCGCCGTGCATCTCGAAACGCTGCACAAGCGGCGGTGCGCTTCCCTCGCCCCTGCTTCCTCACGCGCTGACTACCCGTCGAGTTGCTTGAGCTTCTTGTCGAGGGCGACTGCGATCTGCTGGGGCTTAACTGAGCCGTTGATCATTTTATGCATTTGGGTTTTGAGCTCGCCCGTCAGATCCGCGCCGTGGCGCGGCCAGTGGACGACGCCCAAGTAGATCCGGCCAGAGCGGGCACCCTCGGCTGCACTCACGAGCCCTGCGGGGAAGGTGGGCGTGTAGTTGCTGGTGGTAGTGATCGATCCGGTGGTGGCGCCAAACGACTCGAGGGCCTCCTCGGTGGCGAGGAACTGCAGGAACTTCAGAGCGGTCGCTGGATTCTTGGCCTTGGTATTGATGGCATAACCAGGGCTGGCGGCCCCGGTCCAGTAGGCGGTGCCCTTGTTAATCCCCGGGATACCGGCGATGTCAAAGGAGATGTCCGGGGCTTCCTTCCGGACCGGGGGGATGTCCCAACTGCCGGTGCCGAACATGGCCAGCCGGCCCTTGGTAAACTCAGTGAAACTTCGGTTGCCCTTAGCTTTCATCACCGACTTGGGGATCACGCCCCGGGTGTAGAGCTCGCTGTAGGCGATCAGTGGCTCCGACCAGGTCTCGGCGAAGGTGGTCTTGCCGGCGAAGATGTCTTGGTCCGGAAAATGCCCCTGATCGGCGAAGTATCCGCCGGCTAGCCCCCATAGCGACATGAAGTTGCCGTCTGCCGCGGCCTCGTAATACGGGGCGATACCAAGCGATTTCAGCTTCGCGCAGAGCTTGAGAAAGCCCGCCCAGCTGTCCGGGAGCGACGTGGCCCCGGCCTTGGCGAGAAGCGTTTTATTGTAAATGATGCCGCCGGCCCAGGATGCCAGCGACGTGCCGTAGACCTTTCCGTCGATCGTCATGAATTCCCGGTTTGCGGAGTTCATCACATCGGTGAAGGGCTGATCGGAGATGTCTTTCACGTACCCATCGGCGACAATATTCTTGTTTTCGGCGGTCAGGATGAAGACGTCGGGGGCGGCGCCGGCCCTCAGGGCGGTTTGCAAGGCGGCTACGTACGGTTCTACCGGGTCGGCGTGGGTGAAGGTGACGACGATGCCGGTCCGCTTGGTGAACAGATCGAGCTGCGGCTTCATGACGTCCATACCATCCCAGGAGAGGAAAGACACCGACTTTCCGGCACCCCCGCTGCCGCTCCCGCTGCCGCTGCTGCCGGTCGTGCTGGTGCCACAGCCGGAAGCGCCCAAGACACTGCCCCCGAGCAAGGAGACCCCGAGACTGCCTTGCATGAAGCGGCGGCGGCTGACGTGCGCCACGGGGTCGACGGACATGAATCTTCCGGAAAGGCATGGTTGAACCGGCAAATGCGGTGTTTCGGCGGCCGATCTGAGGTGCAGGTGTCAGTTCATCAGCCAGGATGACGGTGTCACTGCGACCATCGACTGCAACACGCCGTCAACTACCCGGAACATGGTCGTCGGCGCCTGTCTCGGGTCGCCGTTGGCGTCGAAGGCGACTTCGCCGATTATCGTCTGCATGCGGGTCTTGAACAGTTGGTCCACGACATCTGCCCGAGTTCCGTCGGAGTGTCCGATGGCCTCGAGGATGATCTGAGCCGCGGCAGCGACGTAAGGCACGTGCGGGTCAACCCGCTGCAGGCTGTTCTCGCCCTTGAACCGCGTGATGAACATCTGCCCGGCAGCAGGCAGCCGCTCCGGCGGCAGGCCGGCGATGCTGATCACCGCGCCGTTGCCGTCGGGCCCAGTCGATCCGATGCCCTGGAAGAGCGAAGCGGTGGCAAAGCCGTCCGGGGCAACAAGTTTGACATCGGTGTTGGGGCCGACATACTTGACTTTCGCTTTGATCAGGTCGGCTCGACCACGGCCGGCCAGGAACACGGCGTCCGGCTTGGCAGCGGCCACCCGCTTCATGATGGCCGGGAAGCCTGATGCGTCGTCCGTCCAGGAGCCGGTGCTGACGATAGTTAGGTGGAGCTTCCTTGCGGCCCGGGTGAAACTGGCCGTGATGCCGCGGCCGTACGGTTCGTCGTCCCGCAGCAGATACACGCGGGTGAGGCCTTGATTCTTGAGGTAGAGCGCGTCGGCGGCACCCTGAGAGCCGTCGTCGCCTACGAGTCTGGCGTAGGTCCGTTTGCCGGTGGGATAGTAGATGTCCGGCTCGCCCTGAGAGGTACCCACTCCACCGTGGGTCAGGCCTACGTAGGTGTTCTCCGGGCTCAGCATTGCCAACCCCGCGCGGTTGGCAATCGGAATTTCGCTCATCGCACATCCCGAATCAACCGGTCCGATAACGGCAATCACGCTCGTCGTGGCCACGTAAGAGCGGGCGGAAGCAGCGCAATTGTCCCCGGAGAGGACGCTGGCCTGGGTGTCACACAGTTGCAATTGGACCGGATAGCTACCAGCTCGGTAGCTATGTTCGGCGAACACTTGTCGGGCAGCGTCAAACCAGGCGCGATACATACCGTCCCGGGCGTGAGCGTCAAAGACAATCGTCCGCTCACCACGGCCGAACACTGCCGAACACTGCACGCCGGCAACGCCCGGCTTCGACGGCGGCAGAGTGACTTCTGCTCCGCTGTCGTCGCCGCACGCGGTCAGCCCGACGGCGGCCAGCACGAGGGCGATCACCGAAGTCGCCAGATGATTCACGATGCATTCCTTTCGCTCGCAACGGTTTTGGCCAGGTGCGGGATGCGAACAGTGAACGTGGTGCCGGCGCCGGGGATGGTGGCAAACGTGATGGTTCCGCCATGTCGATCGTGGATCAGGGTATGAGCCAATGAGAGGCCTTGGCCGGTGCCCTGCCCGACGGGCTTAGTGGTGAAGAATTGGTCGAAGACGCGGTCGGCGACCTCGGGTTGAATACCAAGACCGGTGTCCTGGATATCGATGGTCAGGAATTCCCCATCACTGCTGGTGCGTACGGTGATCATGCCGCGGCTGCCGGTTGCCGTGTGCGCCTCGCCGATGGCCTGGGCAGCGTTGACGATGAGGTTGAGCAGCACCTGATTGATGTCGCCGAGCATGCACCAGGTCGGAGGCAGGTCCTCGGCAAGGTCGAGCTCGACATCGGCCACGTGCTTGATCTCGCTGCTGGCGACCACCACGGTGTTGCCGACCGCCTCATTGATGTTCGCGGGGGTCTTGTTCTCCCCGCCGGGGTGCCCGAAGGACTTCATCGCCCTGACGATGGTCTGCACCCGGTGAGTGCCTTCCAGCGTCTCGGACAAGGCCTGCGGGATTTCCTCGATCAGGAAATCCAGATCTACGTCCTTCGCCTTATCCGCTCCGTTGCTGGGCGCGCCGGGCAAGAGCGTTGCCAGCTCGGCAAATGCGCCGGTGAGAAATCGGACGTTGTCACCGATGAACTGGAGCGGGGTGTTGATCTCGTGCGCAATGCCGGCGGCCAACTGGCCGACGGACTCCAATTTCTGTGCGTGCCGCAGCTCGATCTCCAAGTGGCGCCGGACCGTGATGTCCCGCAGCCGCACCATGACTCCGTTGACCGCGGGGTCGTTGGTCAGGTCTGTGCTGGTCAGTTCCACCCAGCGGATCGATCCATCGGTATGCCCGATCTGGCACTCCACCGAGGCCTCCACCTCCGTCGAGTGGTCGGTCGGAACATCAAGATCGAATGTTTTGCCGGCGAAGAGCTGCGCAACGGCACCTCTGTGCTGCTCGTCGACCAGGTCGACAACGTTTCGGCCGAGCAACTGGTGATGGGGGACTCCGAGCATCTCTGCTGCCGCGCTACTGGCGTATCCGATCTGCCCAGCCGGATCACATACCAGGGTCAGGTCCGATGAGCTCTGTACCAATGAGCGGAACCGTTCGGTGCGCATGTTCTGGATGAAAATGGCAACCTGACTACCAATAGCCACGATTGCGGCGATGCCCAGGAGTGCGAGGTTCAGCAACAGTCCGAAGGATGTGGTCGATTGGCTGTTCTTGACGTCGCGGGTGACTGCACGATCGTTTGCTGCGCGCAGGGCGTTGAGGTCGAGAGAGATGGCGACGAAGCTCTCGTACGCGACACCGTTCAAGTGGCCTCGGGCGGTATCGACGTCTTGGTTGCGAGATGGTGTGAGAAAGGCATTCGCCTGCGAGATGTAGCGTGACCATGCCTCACGCAATGAGGTAAGCAGCTGGCGCTCCTCACCGCGGGCGGCGAAGCCGGCGTACCGGCCCAGATCGGACTCAACGGCAGCGCGACTGGCTCGCATCCTTGCCTCGAGCGGATTCTGAGCCTCGGCATTCTTCGCGAGCACATGTTCCAACTGCACTTCACGGTAGGCCCGAATGTTGGCGTCCACGCTGGCGAGCAGTTGGACGGCGGGAACCCGCTTGGTGCCGACACGGCTGGTCACGGCCTGCACCTGGTGAAGCTCCAGGGCGCTGGCCAGGCCGAGCACCACCATCAGAGCGACGACGGCACCAAGGCTGATCAGCTGCTTGCGTTGCACGCCGCGGACCGCCGCGCG
>JANNPJ010000641.1:0-15987 GCA_031400005.1 Kineosporiaceae bacterium
GGGTCGGGGTCGGCGTGGGGTTACGTTGAGCGGGAGTTGGGCCCCCGTGCGGGGTGCGGTGAGGGGGAGTGGGGCTCAGCGTGGGGTTACGGTGAGGGGGAGGTCCACTAGGCGGCGCTGCATGAACAGCGGGATCCACCGGGGCGGTTGGGTCATGGCCAGGTCGAACGGCCAGCGGGCGAAGTGCTCCAGCACGAGTTGTCCTTGGAGCTTGGCGAGCGCGGCGCCGAGGCAGTAATGCAGCCCGTGGCCGAGCGCCAGGTGCCGGTACCCATGCCGGGTGATGTCGAAGCGGTCCGGCTCGGGGTAGACCGCGGGGTCGCGGTTCGCGGCGGCGACGAGGGTCAGGACCCGCTCTCCGCCCGGGATCACCCGGCCGGCGATCTCGACGTCCGTCGTCGTCCACCGACCGCCTCCCGCGGTAGCCAGCTGGAGCGGGCTTTCGTAGCGAAGCACCTCCTCCACCGCGGCCCCCGCCAGTTCCGGGCGACTGCGCAGCAGGTCCAGCTGGGCGGGATTGCGCAGCAACGTGAGGACGGCGCTGGCCATGAACGCCACCAGGGTCTCGTGCCCGGAAATGAAGACCAGTGCCGCATTGGCATGCAGTTCGGCAGTGGACAGGGCGCCGGCCTGCTGCGCCCGGACCAGATCGGAGAAGAGATCCTTGCCCGGATCGCGACGACGGCGGCTGGCCAGCTGGGCGAAGTACTCATCGAAACCGATGTACGCCTCCATCGCCTGCTCGACGGAGGCCGGGGACGGCGGGAAATCCGCGGCCGGGGACATGGCCTGACCCCAGTCCCGTAGCTTCGTCAGATCCGCTCGGGGCACCCCTAGCAGGTCGCCAATCACCTGCAGGGAGACCGGAAAGGCAAAGTCCTCCACCAGTTCGAGGTGCCCCCTCGTCGCCGCCCGATCGAGTATCTGGCTTGCGGTGGACGACGCATCCTGCAGGACGACGTCCAATGCGCCCGGAGCGAAGGCGCGACGGGTGAGTGAGCGCAGCCGGGTGTGGTCGGGGGGGTCGCGGAACAGCAACGTCCCCTGCATCGCCATCAGTTCGGGAGGAATGACGGCGGCCATCATCTCGGCCACTTCGGCCGGTGGCTGGACCCGGATGCTGGGGTCCGCGAGCACGGCCGTGGCGTCGGCGTGCGAGGCCACCAGATAGGCGTCCAGATACTCCCAGCGTGCTGGGCCGCCGAGTTCGCGGATCCGCTGGTATTCCGGATACGGATCGTCTCGAAAGGCGGCGGTGTGCGGGTTGAAGTCGGTCACTAGCGGCACCTCTGCGGCTGCCGCTGTTCTGGAACTGGACATCATCGTCTCCGTTCAGCTTGCCTGCGGGACCGTTTCAACACCCTGGCCGTCGAAGGCGTCGTCCGGCAGTCGGCTGAGCATCGCCATCAGGTTTTCCGGGGAGAAGAAGTCGATCGGAGATACGGTGCCCGCGATCACGCCGAAGAACCGGTCGGCCAGCGCCCGGTCCGCGGCGAGCACCCGGACCAGGTTGGCGGTCAGTGGATCGAACTGGAAACTGGCTGCCTCACAAGTGAAGTCATACAGCATGTCGGATTCTTCGTTGCGGGTCTGCTCGTAGTGGCCCATCGCGGCAGAGAACTCCTGGCGGCCAGCGAGCCAGGAATCGGTCGCGTCGGCGAGCAGGTCGACGTCCCGCCAGGCATCGCTGATGCCCTGCCCAGTCATCGGATCCTTGTGGAAACCGGCATCGCCGACCAGCGCCCAGCCCGGCCCAAAGGGCTTGCGGTAGTAGTTCTCCAGCGCACCGGTGCCGGTGAAGCCCTCGATTTGCTCGGCCCCGCCGGTTAGCTCCCGGGCCAGATCCGGGGCAACGGCCGCGATGCTGGCGTGGTAATGCCGTTCGATGTCCGAGCGGTACTCGGGCAGGAAGGATCGCGGCCGGGCGGCCTGGACCAGGAAGGCGTCATCGTGGGTGGGGATCACCCCGATCTGGTGGTCGCCACCGATGAACACCTCGTTGCGGCCGCGCCAGCGCGAAGACAGCCCACGCCAGTAGGTGTAATACACCACGCTGAGGGCGGGACGGTTCCGGTAGCTGGCGGCGTCCACAGACCGAGCGACCAACGAGTGCCGACCATCGGCGCCGACCACCAGACGAGCCCGAACCGACTCGGTCGGGCCACCTTCCTGCCGTCCGCGCAGGCCGGTCACCCGCCCGTCCTCGGTCAGCAGCGCTCGAACCGTGTAGCCCTCCCGGACTTCGGCCCCGGCCTCGCGGGCGGCGTCGACGAGCATCGCATCGAGCACGGTGCGGCGGGGTGCGTAGGCGGCGTCCACTCCGCCGGACGGCGGGGCGAAGCCGGTGACCAGGTTTTCACCGATCCACCAGGCCGCTTCCCGAATGGGTGGGCAGCCGGTGGCGATCAGCCGGTCCAGCAATCCCCAACGCCGCAGCCGCAGCAAGCCACTGGGTTGCAGGTAGTGGGTGGACATCCGGTCGCTGGGAAAGTGCGCCCGGTCCACCACCAGCACCCGGTACCCACGACGGGCTAAGAGCATTGCCAGCGGAGCTCCGGCGCAACGCGCACCGACCACGACGACGTCGTACATCTGCTTCCCCCACTTGCTCCCGACCGGACGGGCATCAGCGACCTGAGACGTATTCGGTGCGCCCGTTCCATCCAACTGCGGGCGGCCGTTGCCGCCTAACCCCCGACTGCGTCGCCGAACGGGCCCCTCGTTGGAGCGCCCGGAGGTGCCGTCCCGCGGAGCTTCTGCTCACCGAAGCGATCGATCAGGCTGGTCGGGACGGTGCATCACTGTCGGCCGCAGGGCCGGGGAGGATCACGCCGTCGAGTCACCTCGACCATGTTCACCTCGACCATGTTCACCCCGACCGTGCTGCCGGGTGCATCTCACACCCGGAACGGATCATAAGGAGAGCCCGATGGCGCTGGATACCGCCAAGTTCGACCGGATCAAGGCGGCTGCCGCCGGATCCGACGAAGACGTCATCACCTTCGGCCGGGCCTTCGAGGGAGGGATCGACGGGCTGCTGGATGACGTGTTCGGCAACTTGCCGCAGGCCTTCCGACAGGAGCGAGCCGCCGGTCAGCAAGCCGACTTTCAGTACCGGATCGACACCCCGGACGGCGTACGGGAGTTCTTCGTCTCGGTCGACGAGGGCAAAGCCGTTACCGGTCGCGGGGTGGTGGAATCCCCGCGGCTGACCATGACCGTCAACCTGCCGACCTTCATGCGATTGGTCAGCGGCCGGTTGAACGGGATGCAGGCCTTCCTCCGAGGCAAGGTGAAGTTGTCCGGAAATACCTTGTATGCCGCCAAGTTCGAGCACTGGTTCGAGCGGCCGACGTCGTGATCAGATGCACAGAGCCAGCGGGGCGCGTGGGAACGATGGGACGCCAGTGAAACTGGGGATTTCGCTGCCGACCGTCGGCCCGCCGGGGCGGCGCAAGTATGTGCTGCAGGTGGCCCGTGCCGCCGAGGAGCTGGGATTCGACTCGCTCTGGGTCAGCAGTCACGTTGCCCTTCCCGAGCATCGCAGCAGTACCTGCCTGTATCCCCGGGCCAAGACCGCGGATGCGTACAACTGGGGGGTCGCCTGGCTGGAGCCGGTCTCGGTGATGAGCCTGGTGGCCGGCGCCACCGAGCGGATCACGGTCGGTTCCCATGTACTGGCGCTGCCGTACCGGAATCCGGTGATCCTGGCCACCGAACTGGCCACTCTGGATCAGCTGGCGCCGGGCCGGGTGGTGCTGGGCGCGGGGATCGGCTGGATGGACGAGGAGTTTCAGGCGGTCGGCGTCCCTCGTGCCGAGCGCGGTGCCCGGACCGACGAGTACCTGGACGTGATCCGTCAGCTCTGGTCGCAGGAACTGCCGTCGTCCTTCCACGGCCGGTTCGTGAACTTCGATGACATGTGGCTGGCAGCCCGATGCCAGACGCCGGGCGGGCCCAAGGTGTACATCGGTGGCAACTCCGACCCGGCGCTTCGCCGGGTGGCCCGGCGTGGCGACGGCTGGCTGGCCCATGAGCTCTATCCGGACGAAGTGGTCCGCGGCCGAGAACGGCTCGCCGAGCTGTGTGCCGAGATCGGGCGCGACCCGGCACAGATCGAGTTGACCGTGCGGCGCGGTCTGATCCCGCCGTTCCCGGTGATGGATTTCATGGCCGACCGCCTGCATCTGCACGGCACCGCCGAGCAGGTGGCCGAGCAGTTCCAGGCCTACCAAAGGTCCGGAATCTCGCTCCTCGTCCTGGATTTGAACATGCGCCCGGAGGAGATGGTCCGAACCATGGAGTGGCTGATCGCCGAGGTGATGGTGCTTCTCGACGTCCCGGTGGGGGCTAGCCTGCGGTGATGACCTCATCTCTGGACGAGTGCTCACGGAGGGTTTACCAGGGGACTGGGCCGTTCGCGTCGACGAAGGAACCGGTGGGGCCGTCCGGGGTCAGGGTCGCCATCTGGACGATTGCGTCAGTGCCTTGCTCGACGGTCTGAAAGCCCTGGTTCCCATTGAGATCGGTGGCGGTGTAACCGGGATCGACGGCGTTGATCCGGATCGCCGGATACGCCTTGGCGTATTGCGTGGTCAGCATGTTCACAGCCGACTTCGACGACGGGTAGGCCAGTCCGACGACGGTGGACTCGAAGCGGGTGTGGTCAGTGGTGACGGCCAACGAGCCGAGACCACTGCTGACGTTCACCACCACCGGTGCTGCGCTGAGCTCCAACAGGGGTAGGAAGGCATACAGCACTCGGACGACACCGAAGACGTTCGTGTCGTAGACCTCGAGCAGGTCCGTCGCGGTGGTATCGGCCACTGCCTTCATCTCGCCGGAAATTCCGGCATTGTTGATCAGTACGTCGAGATGCCCGACCTGGTGCTTGATTTCGGCTGCCGCGGCGGCGACCGACTGGTCGTCGGTGACATCGATCAGGAGTGGCGCCCCGCCGACCTCATCCGCGGCCCGCCGACCGCGCTCGGCGTCCCTTGCGCCGAGGTACACAGTGTGGCCCTGGTCGATCAGCCGCCGCGCGGCCTCCCGGCCCAGGCCCTTGTTCGCTCCGGTGATCAGAATCGTTGTCATACCCAGAGCCTGCTCGCGCTGCTCAGGCTCGGCCAGTAGTCCCTTCTTCCTGGGACAGCCAGTACCAGGCTGTCCCAGCCGTCGGGGAGCGATACTTCAAAGCATGACCGCACACGACAGCACCGCACAGGACAAGGAGCTGGGCCGGGCATTGCGGCAGTGGCGGGACCGGACCACCCCGGCAGCAGTCGGGTTGTCGGTCAGCGGGCAGCGCCGGGCCACCGGCCTGCGCCGGGAGGAGCTGGCCCTGCTTGCCGGGCTGTCGGTGGACTACATCACCCGGCTCGAGCAGGGCCGGTCCACCAGCCCATCCGCTCAGGTTCTCGGTGCGCTGGCCCGAGCCCTGCGGTTGAGTGGAACGGAGCGGGACTACCTGTTCCGGCTGGCCGCGCAGGTGCCGCCGGACAGCGGGCGGATCAACGCGCACCTGACGCCCGGGGTACAGCGGATCCTCGATCGCCTGGACGACACCCCGGTCGCCGTGTTCGACGCCGCGTGGACCCTGCTGGCCTGCAACGATCTGTGGACGGCGCTGTTAGGTGACCAGTCCGGCCGGCGCGGCCGGGCCCGCAACGTGCCCTGGCGGTACTTCACCGGTGGAATCGGCAGGGTCGTGCACACCGCGGAGGAGTCCGCCCGGTTCGAGGCGGAGATGGTCGCCGATCTGCGGCTGGTCGCCGCCCAGTTCCCACGTGACGATGAGCTGCGCCAGCTGATCGACGACCTGATCGGCGTCAGCCCCCCGATTCGCCGAACTGTGGCGGAGCGGGTCGGTCGCGGTGCATACCGCCGACCAGAAGGTGATCGACCACCCTGAGGTCGGCCGGCTCACCCTGGACTGCGACGTCCTCACCGTCCAGGGTGCTGATCTGCGCATCATCGCCTACACGGCGAAACCCGGCACCGAGGCTGCGGAGAAGCTGGCTCTGATCCGGGTGATCGGCGTCCAGGCGCTGGCAACGCCGGGCTAGGTGCCGGCCACCGGCGCGGCCGAGGAGAACGGGCAGAACAGGGTCGAGGTGTTGCTGCTGGTCGACGTTCCGGTGCGGCTAGCCTGCGGTGATGACGTTATCCCTGGACGAGTACATGGCGACTCTGGCGCGTAAGCGGGTGGGGTCGGGAGTGTTGTTCACCGACGCCGCTGCACCGATGCCAGGGGGCCCGATGTCAGGGAACCCGACGTCAGGGAACCCGATGTCAGGGGGCCGGGTGTTGCTGGTCGAGCCGACGTACAAGGACCACTGGGAGATTCCCGGCGGCAGCGTGGAGGCGGACGAGTCACCGTACGACGCGGCCGCGCGCGAGCTGAAGGAGGAACTTGACCTGGCGGTAACGCCCGGGCGGCTCCTGGTTGTCGACTGGGTACCGGCTCAATCCGGCCGTACCGAGGCCGTCATGTTCATCTACGCCGGCGGCGTCCTGACTCCCGACCGTGAGGGCGAAATCCGGTTGCCTGCAGATGAACTGCGCAGTTGGGCCTGGTGCAGCGAGGCCGAGGCCGAGACCCGGCTGACGGAACTACTGGCCCGCCGGGTCCGGGCCGCCGTCCGGGCCCTGGCGGAGGGCACGATGCTCTACCTGGAGAACGGTCGGCCCATTCACTGAGGGCCCGAATGGGTCGGGCACAGTAGGCGACGCCGAGTGGCGGATGCTGTCAACGGGCTACCGGGAAGAGCGCAGCATCAGCCAGCCGCCGACCACTAATGCGGCCGACGAGAACAGGAAGAACAAGGCAACCCAGAACAAGCCGGGCAGGGGGGTGAGCCGGGCGAGTTGATCGGCGTCCGAGGACAACTGGTTTCGCCGGGCACCCCGGCCGCTGCCCTGCTGACGTCTGGAGCGTTGCAGTTCGATCACCGCGCGCAGACCGCCGACGAGCATCAGCCAGGCCACCGCGCAGGCGAAGCCCAGCGCCACCTGGTCGGTACCCCAGATGATCACCGCGACCGCTGCCGCACCGGAGCCGACCACGGTGAGGACGCCGAACATGTTCCGGATCTGGGTGAGGAGCAGGAGGAGCAGGGCGATCGTGACCCAGAGCATGGTTCTGATCTGATCGAGCCCGACCAGGCCGGCGAACGCGATCCCGATCAGGGACGGCGCGGGGTAGCCGGAGACGGCGGTGAACACCATCCCCGGTCCGTCGGCACGCCCGCGGGACAGGGTGACGCCCGAGGTATCGGAGTGCAGCCGGATTCCGGCCAGTTCCCGCCGCACCAGCACGGCGGCGACGGCGTGCCCGCCCTCATGCCCGATCGTGACGACGAACCGCAGCAGCCGCCAGGTGGTGCGCTCGCCGGTGAGCACGATCGCACCGGCCAGCAGGGCGAGAACGAGCAGTCGGTCATGGGTGAGGGTGAAATCGGCCGGCAGATCGAAGGGCAGCTCGATGACGTCGGTGAGCAGCGCGGTCACGAGCCTGACACCCGGAACCGCAGTCGGACGGCGAAGCGTGTCTGGACCATGGTCGCCAAAGCTAGTGGGAAAACCGACTGGACCCTGACGCCGGGTCAGGCTCTACCGTCGATCGGGTCAGGCAAGGACCGGGTCAGGCAGCGATCGGGTCAGTAGGGACCGGGTCAGTAGGGGATCGGGTCATAACGTCGATCACGAGGCGTTCGAGGGAGGACGACGGTGAAGATCACGGAGGATTCGTGGTCGGTGGGCGACGTGGCCCGGCTGGCTGGGGTGACGGTTCGGACCCTGCACCACTACGACCGAATCGGTCTGCTGCGCCCGAGCGTCCGCTCGAGTGTGGGCTACCGCGGATATGACCAGGCCGACCTGGCCCGGCTGCAGCGGATCCTGGCGTACCGGGAGCTCGGGTTCGGGCTCGAGGACATCGCCGGGCTGCTCGACGACCCGGACAGCGATCCGGTAGCGCAATTGCGGCACCAGCACGGCCTGGTCCTGGCACAGATGGAACGGCTGGCGCAGATCGCCGCCGTTCTGGAACGAACGATGGAGGCACACACGATGGGAAACAAACTCACGGCCGAGGAAATGCTCGAGGTCTTCGGCGAGCACGACCCGACCCAGTACGCGGACGAGGTGCAGGAGCGCTGGGGCGACACCGAGGCCTACCAGCAGGTCACGCGGCGGACGTCGTCCTACACCAAAGAAGACTGGATCCGGATCAAGGCCGAACAAGAGGCAGCCGGCGCTAAGTTTGCGGCGGCGATGGCGGACGGCCATCCGGCGGACAGCGAGCCGGCGATGGACGCCGCCGAAGAGAACCGACTGCTCATCGACCGGTACTTCTACGATCTCTCCCGCGAGATGCACGTCGGGCTGGGCGAGATGTACCTCGCCGATCCGCGGTTTCTGAAGACCTACGAGGACATCGCCCCGGGCCTGGCGCAATACGTCCACGACGCGATCGTCGCCAACGCCCGCCGCTGAGTGTCGTCCACCATTCCCCGCGTGCGGCTGGCGGGGCGGATCTGATTAGCGTGGTGGATCCGGTGGTTCTATGCCACCCGATCCACCACGATCCGGAGATTTCCCCGCTCCTTCAGAAATGAGGGCAGCATCCGCTGTGCCAGCAGGCTCGCCTGGCATTGCGGGCGGGCCCTTGCTTGCGGATACGGGCGGGTGCTCGCCTGCCATCGGAGAAGGGCTGCCGCCGAACGGGCGCAGGTCCCGCCAGCGCGGTCGGCCGGTCGGTGTGCCGTCCAGCGGACCGCCGGCCGGATCGTCGAAGCCGGCCTGCCGGATCGGGTCGCTGCGGGGGGAGTAGATCGTCCACACCACCATCGCGCAGAGGACGGCGACGAGCACGTCCCGCAGGACGACGACCCGCAGGAAGACTTCGGGGGTATTGCCGCGTTCCCCGCTGGTTGCCATCCCGAGGAAGTAGCCCATCCGCGGGTACCAGAGGTAGGCGTCGACACTCATCCAGACCAGCAGCGGGATCCAGCGGGGCAGCGCAAGCACCGCCAGCGGGACCAGCCAGAGCGAGTACTGCGGGCTCCAGACCTTGTTGGTGAGCAGGAAACCGGCGACGATCAGGAACACCAGCGAGGCCACCCGGGGGCGGTGCGGCGCGGTCAGCCCAATCACGGCGACGGCCAGGCAGACCAGCGCGAACAGGCCGAGCGTCACCAGGTTCAGGTTGTCCGGCGGCAGGGCCCCCCAGACCGGCCCGTCGAAGCCCTGCCAGCCGGTGAACACGTGGATGGCGTTGTAGATCGAGTCATGGTCAGCCTGGCGGGTCGAGTTCAACCGGAAGAACTCCCGCCAGCCCTCTGGGTACAGCACCGCGAACGGCAGGTTCACCGCCGTCCAGGCTGCGGCTGCTGCGCCGAACGCCTTCCACCAGTACCGCATCCGGTCACTGCGCAGGCAGAGCACCAGTAGCGCACCGAGGATGAAGACCGGATACAGCTTGGCTGCTGCGCCGAGACCGAACAGCAGGCCGGCTGCCACCGGCCGATGTCTGACCCAGGCCAGCATCCCGGCCGCGGCCAGCGCGACCGCCAACGCATCGAAGTTCGTGAACAGATGGACGGCGACCAGCGGCGACAAGGCCATCAGCGCGATGTCTCGTTTTCGGGCGGCCAGCGGGATCGTGTAGGCCACCGCGAACAGCCAGGCCACGGCCAGGATGATGGCCATCACACCGAAGTACGTGATCACCTCGGGCAGCTGCGGTTGAGCCGGGTCCCGGGAGCTGACGATGGCCTTGGTCACCCGCATCGCGCCGTACTGGAGCAGCCCGGTGACCACCGGGTACTCCATGTACCGGGTCCTGTCTCCCTCCACCCAGCTGCTCTTGTACGGCAGCTGGCCCTCCTGGAGCCGCTCCAGGCCGTACAGCGGGATGGTGTCGGAGTAGCAGGCGTCCTCGTACTGCCGCCAGTCTCGCCAGTCGAGGCCGATCTGGCCGTCCTCGGTCCGGTAGACCGTGGCGCAGGGAGCCTTGGTCGCCAGCCCGGCGGCCACCCCGATGACGGCAAGCAGCATCAGGACGATGGTGGTGCGAGACCAACGACCAGCTAGCGCTGTCATTCGCCGCTCACCTGGCCAGCAGGGTGAGGAACTTCTTCACCAACGGGACGGCGGTCTCGGCGCCGAAGCCGCCGTCCTCCACCACCACGGCGAACGCCACGTCGCCCTGGTAGCCGGTGAACCAGGCATGGGTTCGCGGTGGGACCTCGTCCCCGTACTCCGCGGTGCCGGTCTTACCGGCGACCGGCTCGCCCGGTACGGACTTCAACCCGACACCGGTGCCGCTGGTTACCACCTCGCGCATCAGTTTCTTCAGCTCGCGATCCGTTCCGGCCGGCAGCGCAGTGCCCTTGTCGGCCGGTTGCTCGCCGTCCACCACCAACCGGAGGGGATGCCAGCTGCCGGCGGCGACCGCGGCCGAGGCACCGGCCACCGTGAGCGGGCTGGCCAGCACCTTGTCCTGGCCGATCATCGCGGCGGCATGGGAGACGGCGTCACCGGAGGTCGGTACCTGCCCGGTGTACGCGGTGACGCCGAGCGTGTTCGGCTGCCCGTAACCGAGGGACTTCGCGGCTTTCGCCAGTTCGGCGGCGCTGACCTTCGTCGAGCTGCCGACAAAGGCCGTGTTGCAGGAGTGCGCGAAGTCCGTGTGGAACGCCACCGAGCCGAGCACCTCGTCCTCGGCGTTGCGGAATTCCTTGCCGCCGACGTTCAGCGTGGCCGGGCAGTTCACCTTGGTCTGCGCGGTCACCCCGGCGCCGAGCAGGGCCAGCGTGGAGGGCACCTTGAAGGTGGAGCCGGGCGGGTACTGGCCGAGTAGCGCCCGGTTGTAGCCGGAGGCGTTCGGGCCGCCGTTCGCCACCGCCAGCACCTCACCGGTCCCGGCGCGGATCGCTACCAGGGCGGCCGGCTTCTTCGCCGAGCGCAGCGCGGTGTCCGCTGCGATCTGGATGACCCGGTCGAGGGTGAGCTTTACCGCCTTTCCGGCCACGGCCGGCTCGGTGAACAGCGACTCCGTCGTGACGTCGGTGGCCACGGTGGTGTCCGTGGTGGGCGGAACCAGGGTGACGGTCAGACCGGGCTTGCCGGCCAACTGCTCGTCATAGGCCAGTTGCAGGCCGGACAGTCCGGTCACGTCCCCGATCCGGACTCGGCCTTTGGACTTGTCAATGATCTCCTTCGTCGCCGAACCGACCGTTCCGAGCAGGGCCCGGGCGAACTCGGCGGTCGGAGCCAGCGACAGGGTCTGCTCCCGGAACACCGCCCCGGGGATCGGCTGCAGTTCGTCGCGGACCTTGGCGTAGGCGTTCTTGCGCAGCGAAATGGCCTCGACGAAGGCCGTGGGGGAGGCCGCCTTCGCCCGCTTGGCCAGGCCTGCGCCGTCCACACCGACAATGCCGGCGATCCGCCGGGCCGAGTCTTCGACGTCGTCCGCCCGGCCCGGCTCCAGCCCGACGATCACCACCGGTCGCTCGGTGACCAGCACCTCGTCGTTCGCGCCGACGAGCTCTCCGCGTTTGGCCGGCTCGGTGCGGGCGATCAGCGCGCCCTTTGCCATCAGCTTGGGGTGGATCATGGTGGGCTCGTACTTCGGCAGCCACTGATCGCCCTGTTTCACCACCGTGAGCGTGCTCGGATACGTCCAGGTGCGGTCCCCCGGCAGCTTCCAACTGAGCTCCAGGCTGACCTTGCGCGCGTTCCCCGCACCAGAGACCTCGCCGATGGTGACGTCGGACGGAGCGTCCTTCGCCACCGTCGTCAATTTGGCGGTAGCCGCGGCGACAGTTTTTGCGACGTCCGTGCCGCTCGCTCCGGCAAACGTCAGCGAGGCAAGTTGGTTGCCCTTCCAGGCCTGGGCGAACGACGTGGCCGCAGCCTGCTGCGCGGCGCGGTCAGCGGCCTCGCGGCGGTTCTTCAGCACGAGGAAACCGGTGGGTACGGCGGCCACCACGAGGGTGATGACGACCGCGACGATGATCCATGAACGACGACTCACAGGAGCCGACGGTAGCGGGCTCGGGCGCAGTGCGGTACGAAAGGGTAGTGCCCGAGTTGCTGCTAGGACCGCTATTGCGTCACGTTGGACGAGAAACCGCCACAATATGGGTCGAAACCGACAAATCATGTCGAGTGAAGATCCTCCACGTGGAGGAAACCACGTTCGAGGTGGCCGGACACCACTATGCGTTGATACAGGTCGGGGGACTGGCCGAGGGGACGTTCACCGAATACACGGTGGAATTGGACGGCGAGCAGGTCTGGCCGGCGTCGGACAGCACGGCTCCGCCGTCCCGGATCGGGACTCTGAAGCCGGACCGACCGCAGCGAATCGCGTTCGGGTCCTGCCGGGTCGCTTCCCAGCACTCGGTCGACAGTTTGCGGCGGTTCGGAGTCGACGCTCTGGAGGCCTACTCGGTTCGCACCGCCGGTCACCCGGACGACGGCTGGCCGGACCTGCTGCTGATGCTCGGTGATCAGGTGTACGCCGATGACACCACCGGGCGTACCCAGGAGCGGATGGCTCAGGTGCGGGACCTAAAGCAGCCGCCCGGTAAGGAGGTCGCCAACTTCGAGGAATACACCTGGCTCTACCACGAGTCCTGGAGTGACATCGAGATCCGCTGGCTGATGTCCACCGTCCCGGTCGCGATGATCTTCGACGACCATGACGTGCACGACGACTGGAACACCTCCCGGGACTGGCGCGACGAGATGCAGGCGACCGACTGGTGGCAGGAGCGGATCACCGGTGCCCTGATGTCGTACTGGGTGTACCAGCACATCGGGAACCTTTCGCCGGAGGAGCTGGCCGCCGACACCCTGTACGGGAAGGTCCGCGCGGCCGCCGACGCCGGTGAGGACGCCGCCCCCATCCTGCGTGCCTTCGCGCAGGCGGCCGATCGGGAGGCGGACGGCGCCAAGGGGTACCGCTGGTCGTTCTGGCGCGACCTCGGCTCCACCCGGCTCGTGGTGATCGACTCTCGGTGCGGGCGAATGCTGGACGGCGACACCCGGATGATGCTGTCCGACTCCGAGTTCGACTGGATCGAGGAGCGACTGGACGGCGACTACGACCATTTGCTGATCGGTACCTCGCTGCCCTGGCTGATGGCCCCGGGTCTGCACGCGCTCGAGACCTGGAACGAGGAGATGTCCACCCCCGGGCGCCGGCCCGGGACCCGGCGGTTCGCCGAGAAGGTGCGCCAGGGGGCCGACCTGGAACACTGGCCGGCCTTCGCGGCATCGTTCGACCGGCTGGCCCGGATGCTCGCCGACGTCGGGTCCGGCCGGCGGGCCAGTGCGCCGGCCACGATCTGCGTGCTCTCCGGCGACGTTCACCACAGTTACGTCTGTGAGGCGGACCTGTCCGCGGTCGCCGCCCGGACCGGCACTGCCCCGGTGACGTCACGGATCTACCAGATCACCTGCTCGCCGATGCACAACTGGGTGCCCGGAGTGCTGAAGACGATGCTCGCAGGGCTGTGGAGCGGTCCGATCGGGGGAGCGATTGCCCGCGTGCTGAACCGGCACGGTCGGCTCGTGCCCCCACCGCTGTCCTGGTGGACGATCGGCGGACCGTTCTTCGGGAACGCGATCTCGACTCTGGTACTGGAGGGCCGGGCCGCTCGGGTGGTGATGGAATCGAGCCGAAATGCCACCCGCGAGCGTCCGTTGGAGGCCGTCGTGGTCAGAGATCTGAGTTCTCGCTGAGATAGCTGATATCTCAGCGTTTGGCAATAGCAGCGGTAGGTCTATTTTCGCGTCCGCGCGAGCACAGATTTCTGCTATCTGGGCATCGGGTACAATTCTTGCGATGTCGTGATCAGATGCCCTCCGGGCGTCGGGGTCCACGGTCTATCAAGCACAGGTCCGCTGGCTCCGAACGATGGAAGTTGATCAAATGGGCGATTACACGAGCATGTCCGAATATTACGACTTAATCATGACCTCCGGGTACTATGATTACGATGCCATTGTTGATCATCTGGCTAAATTCGATCAAGCACAGAGCGTGCTCGAGATCGGCTCCGGGACCGGGCTCATTCTTCAGCGACTGGTCGCCCGTCGGCCGGAGTTGAAGCTGGCTGGAATCGACCTGACCCAGGCAATGTTGGATATCGCGGTGGAACGGCTGAAGCCGCATCCGCAGATTTCGATGCACCTACAGAACGTCACTACCCTGGGCCTCGACCGCAGTTACGACCTCGCGTACTCCTACGGTGGGGTTTGGTATTTCGTGCGCGGAGAAGGACCGGAAGACTTCACCATGATCAGTCACATTCGGGATGAGCAGGAGAATCCGCAGGGGTTCGATCGCATTGCCGATCACCTGACCCCCGGTGGAACTCTGCTACTGGGAATCCAATCGCCGCATACGGACTACGCCACGCCGGTAGCCAATGGCATGGAATACGCCCAACAGATCACACCGCTGCCGGATGGTTTCCGAAAGCGCTACACGCTCGCCGATGACGGCCATGTCGTCATGGGGCAGACGATCGACTATCGCACGTACTCCTTCGAGCATGCGCTTGAGTTGCTCGACAAGTGTGGATTCGAGTATCGCGGCCCTACGGATCCGGCCACATCGCTTTTCCTAGAATTCAGCAAGCGATGAGAATAGGCTTTGTCGGCACCGGCTCCATGGGCAACCCGATCGCGCGAAACCTGCAGGCCGGGGGGCACGAGTTGTTCGTCCACGACGTGCGGAAGGACGCTGCCGAGAACCTCGTGGCCGAGGGTGCGAACTGGTGTGAGAGTCCTTCGGACGTCGCTCGCGGCGCCGAGGTAATCTTCTTGTCGCTACCCAGCCATGTCGAGGTTGAATCGGTTTGTTTCGGGGCCGACGGAATCTTCTCGGCTGTTCAACCCGGGACGTACTTGATCGACCTGACGACGGTGTCGGTCTCGTTGATCCCTCGACTGGTGGCGGCCCAGGCGACCTACGATCTGCGTTACTTGACGTCGCCGGTATCTCAGGGAGTGGACAACGCTCACCTGGGACAATTGTCGGTGTACGTGGGTGGTGAACGGGCAGATTACGAAGAGTGTCTGCCGATCTTCAACGCCATCGGATCCGTGATCATCTATACCGGCGATCACGCGTCAGCCATGGCGGCGAAGCTCCTGACCAACCTGCTGTGGTACATCAATGCGGCCGCTATCGGTGAAGCTCTCGTACTCGGGGCCAAGTCTGGGATAGACCTGCCGGTGCTCCAGCAGGTCATTCTCAACAGTTGTGGTACGAGCTGGGTGGCCGACCATGACATCCCCTCGATTTATGATGGGTCTTTCGACACGACCTTCACCACGAAGCTCTGCTGCAAAGATCTGCGGCTGATCTCAGAGTTGGCCACAAAGTTGAATGTCCCGGTCGAACTCGGTGCCACCACGGAGCAGATCTTCCGGCGCGCCGAGAACCTCTACGGAGGAGATTCGCCCGAACTCTCGGTGGTTCGGAACTTGCAAGAGGTAACTAAGACCAACCTCCAGTTGCCGCTTCAAGCAGAATCTTCAGCTGACCCTTCAGTCGAACCTCAAACCGTCGCCGACTAACTCTCGGCTCACCGGTTGTGGGCTTAATTCGTTTGGTGTCTCGCAGTGTCTGCCGGCTTCGACCCAGCCGCTGGGTCGATGCCGGCAACCACTTCGCGACTGGCGTCGATGGTGACCGCTTTACCGGTCTTGATTTGCCGGTCTTGATTTACTGGTCTTGGGGAGTTCTGTTGAAGCCTTTGTAGCGGGTGCCCTGCATGCTCAGCTGCCCTCGGTCGCCCTCGACCAGTGTCCCGAACTGGGATCCGGTCAGCTGCAGCTCATGGCGCTCGCCACCGCGGACCTCGAAGGTGACGAAGTAGCTCGTGGACGAGGAGCTGTCCCCGCTGCCGCCACTGACGTGCCCGCGCTTGGCCACGATCGAGGCGGGGACGGTGGTCAGCGGGG
>JANNPJ010000647.1:0-4128 GCA_031400005.1 Kineosporiaceae bacterium
GCTCGAGGCTCGAATCTGCCCTGAGCACCGGTTCTTCAGGGGCACAGCAACGATTCCCCGCAGGGGCTGATCACCCGGGTGGGGTGGGGACTTTGCGGCTGGGGCAAGGGTGGACCCGGACATCCCTGCGCTGTGGAGGGGGACCCGGGTGCGGTGGAGGCACGGGGTACGCAGGAATGCCCGGGGGTTTGGGGGCCCGGTGGGGCGGGCTGGGCGGTGGGGCGGGCTGGGCGGTGGGGCGGTGGGGCGGGCTGGGATGTGTGTGGCGGTGGGGCGGGCTGGGATGTGTGTGGCGGTCGGGCGGTGGGGTGGTCTGGTCTTGGTGGGGTCGGCGTTACGGCTTGTTTTTCGGGTGATCGGTGGGCTTGGCCGCCGACTTACCGTTTGAGTGGTCCGCGGGCTTTCCGGTGCCTCGGTCGGCGGGCTTGCCCTTCCCATGGTCGGTCGGCTTGGCGTTCGAATGCGGCACCCCGGTGCCGTCTTTACCCTTCTTGGCGGTGCCGGTTTGGAGAATGCCCGCGCAGAACGCCGGGATGTTGCTGGGCCCGCCGGCCGCCTCGGAAAGTTCCCGGCGGGCGGTTGGCTTGGAGCCCGGACCGGATTTGCGGTGTGCGTTGCACAACTCACGGACGGCGGAACCGGTGGCGCCGGGCGGGCCGGGCGGGCCGCTTGTCGCCGGCGGCAGCACGGCTGCGGACGACGTCCGGGCGACTGTCGGCCGGGCCGAACTCGGTTTCGCCTCGTGGGTGAGGCGGGCCGCGGGGGCACCGACGCGCTGATGAGCGATGTCCTGCAAGGCAGCGGGCAGGGTGCCGGAATAGGCGGCTGCCGCGGTTCCAGCGGCGGTGACCAGGGCAAAGCCTGCGACCACGGTTTTGGTGGCCAGGAGCGTGGCGAGGACGGGTTTGCTCCGGGGCGGGGCGCTCCGAGGCTCCTGTGCCGCCGCGAAAGCCGCCAGGTAGGTCTCCTGCTCCGCCAGTTCCGCCGGGGCGGCGGGAGCGCGCAGCGCGGCTAACAGGAAGGCCAGGGCCTGCTCGTCGGC
Organism: Kineosporiaceae bacterium; assembly: GCA_031400005.1. Lineage (GTDB taxonomy): Bacteria > Actinomycetota > Actinomycetes > Actinomycetales > Kineosporiaceae > JANNPJ01. The sequence goes on from JANNPJ010000647.1 coordinate 1,043, forward strand.
ATCGCGGGCGGTGGCCTGGTCGGCGAGCAACCGTTCGATCAGCCAAGGGTCGATGGGCTGCTCGGCTCGGGGTAGCGGGGTCTCAGACATCTCGACGACTCAACGCCCTTCGTCCAGGTTGCGTTACGGCCGACCCAGTCGTCCTGGTCGAATTCACCGTGGCCGATTCGTCTCGGGCTGGATTGGCTAGCTGATCGGCAAGGGCTCGCAGGCCACGATGGACGGCAACTCGAACGGCACCGGGGCTGCGCCCGACGATCCGAGCGACCTGGGCGACATCGAGCCCGATGATCACGCGCAGGGCGACCATCTCGGCCTGGTTGTGCGGCAGCCTGCGGACCAAGCGCAACGCCGCCTCGGTGGACAGGTGTTCCAGGACGATGTCCGCCGTGTCCGATTCCAGCCCGCCATGCTCCAGGGTCAGGTCAGGGCTGAGGATTTCCTGTCGCCTGCTCGCCCGCCGACCCACATCGCGAGCGTGATTGCGGGCGATAACCACCAGCCAGCCGCGGAATCCGTGTTCGTCACCGTGGAATGACCCGAGCGCGTGAATTGCCTTAACCCACGTCTCGGAGGCGATGTCGTCAGCGGATTGCCCACAAGTCAATCGCAGATATCGGATGAGCATCGGGTGCGTTGCGCGCCAGAGGAGTTCGAAGGCCTGCTGATCTCCGGCCACGGCCAAATCCAGGACGGCGGGAAAGTGGTCACCTAACTCCGTCACATCTACCTCTCCACCGGCACCGACCGGTCGAATAGACAGCGACTAGAAATGCCGCAGGCTTTGGAGAGCTCGCGGCATCGGGCCTAGGCATCGTGGTGATCGATGCTGTCAATTCGACGAATCTACCGAGGAGAACCGAAAAACGTTAAACGTCATGGAAAACCACCGGGCGGCGTTTATTATGGCCCGGCCGCCTCGAGTTAGTCGCGTCCTTTGACCCCCTCGCAGGGTCAGAACGCGCGACTAACTCGAGGCATCAAGATCATCCTGGGGTCAGGTTGGGCGCGACTCGAACCAGACCGTCTTCAGCTGGGTCCATTGCTCGAATGCGCCGAGTGACTTTTCCTTGCCTCCGAAACCCGACTGTCGGAAGCCGCCGAACGGCACGCTCAGGTCACCCTCGCTGTAGCAGTTGACCGAGACGGTGCCCGCGCGGATCGCTCGGGTCATCCGATGCGCGCAGTCGATGTCCTTCGTCCACAGCGAGGCGGCCAGGCCGTACTCGGTGTCGTTGGCCTGCCGGACGGCGTCCTGCTCATCCGTGAAGGTCGAAATGGTCACCACCGGGCCGAAGACCTCCGTGGTCTGGATCTCGGAATCGGCGCTCACGCCGGTCACCACGGTCGGCGGGTAGAAGAATCCGCCGCTGTCGCCCAGCACCCGTTCACCGCCGGTCAGGATCGTCGCGCCGGCCTCCCGAGCACGCGCCACGATTGCCTCGACTCGCTCCAGCGCCGTCCGGCTGATCAGCGGACCGATCTGGGTCGCCGGATCGGCAGGGTCACCGATGGTCAGCGCCGCCGCCCGGGCCACGATCTGGTCACTCACCTGGGCGGCGATGCTCTCGTGGACCAGGACCCGGGACCCGGCCGAGCAGTTCTCGCCCATGGTCAGAAACGCTGCCTCAATGATGTTGTCGATCAGCGCCGTTCCGTAGCTCAGGCTGTCGGCCATCAGGATCTGCGGGCTCTTGCCCCCCATCTCCAGCGATACCCGCTTGAAATTCCCCTCGGCAGCGGCCGTCAGCACTTTCCGACCGGTAGCCGTGGAGCCGGTGAAGGACAGGGCTCCCACCCCGGGGTGGGCCGCCAATGCCGCGCCGGCCTGGGCGCCGGTGCCCGGCAGCACGCTCAGCACGCCAGCCGGTAGCCCGGCCTCCTCGGCGAGCCGGGCCAGGTGCAGGGTGGACAGCGCGGTCGCGTCGGCCGGCTTGAGCAGCAGGCTGTTTCCGACGGCCAGCGCCGGCCCGAGCTTCCATGCCGCCATCGCCAGGGGGTAGTTCCAGGGCAAGATGGCGGCGACCACGCCGACCGGTTCGCGAAGGGTGAATCCGAACTGGGACGGGCCGGTTGAGCTGACGTCGGTGTAGAGCTTGTCGGCGGCTTCGGCGAACCACCGCACCGACTCGATGGCGGACGGTACGTCACCGTCTCGGCATTCACTGATCGGTTTGCCGGCCTGCCGGCTGTCCAGCGAGGCCAGAATCTCGGCGTCGCGGACCATCAGGTCGGCCAGGCGCAGGAGCACCTCGGCCCGCTCGCGAGGAGACCGCTGGGACCAGACGCCGTCCGTAAAGACCTGCTCGGCACCACGAACCGCGCGATCGACGTCCGTCTCGTCGCAGGCGGGCACCTTCGCAATCACGGTGCCGTCCGCGGGATTGACGCTGACCAGATGGCCACCGCCGGTTTCCGCTGTCCACCGACCACAGATCAGTGCCTCGGGCGCGATCAACTCGCTGGCTTCGATGGTTTCGGTCATCGCCGTACCTTCATTCATTGTGATAGTTCCAAGTGCCCATCGACGGTGACGACGTCACCGCGTTCGATGAGCTGTTTGAGGTAGGTTTGGTGGCCTTTGGCGCCTTTGCCCTCGAACAGCGGCAACAGGAAAAATAGAAGGTTCGGTAGGGCCATCACGACCCGCACCAGATACGACTCGCGGGGCTTGGGATAGGCCTCCAGTCGCGGCCGATCGAGCAGGCTCATCATTGTTTTCGCGACGACGGCGGTGCTCTGCGGCGGATCCTGGAACTGAAGCAGGTTTCCGCCGTCAATGGCCTCCTGCCGGAGCATCCGCGTGTCGGTGGCCGACGGGAGCACGGAACTGACCTGGATGCCCTCCGCGCGCAGATCCATCGCGATCGACAGCATTGCGCCCCGCAGGCCGAACTTCGACGCGCAGTAGATCGGTGTTTCGGCCTGCGGGAAGATCCCGGCCAAAGAGACCGTGGTGATGACGCGGGCATCCTTGGATCGGCGCAGCAGCCGAAGCGCGAGTCGGGTGACGTACAGCGGAGAAAGGGTATTGACCTGGACCTCCCGGTCCATCGAGGCCAGGCTGCGCTCCGCGAACCGTTCGC
>JANNPJ010000648.1:0-4744 GCA_031400005.1 Kineosporiaceae bacterium
CGTCGCTCCTTCGGTAATTTTCTCGTCCCTATAGACGCCGATATTCGCAAGGCCACCATCGAGTACGCGAAGGATCGGATTTTGACAAATGATCCGGATGTCTGCACTGGGAGTGATACTGTCTACACCTTCATTGAAGTCCGCATCCCGGATCGTGCCGGTATCGTCGGTCATGTACATCGATGGGTGGCCGACTCCGGCAATGATGTGTTCGATGTACGCGGACCTCAGGGGGTTACCGCGTACTTGAATAGTGGCCTTGATCTTCATGGTTTCTCCTCACGTATGCCGATCCCACGAACGGGGTCAAGAAGTGTACGCACATCTATTTATCCGACGCAGTAAGAACAGGATTTCTGACTATTTCACTTTGGCGAAGGCCTCGGCAATCTTAGGCAGGAAGTCGTCGGCCGCGTTCGCCAGACGCTTGAGGTCGCTGGCGCTGACGTCCATGAAGCGGCGAACCGTCGTACTTGGTAGCGCGTCGACGATCGCTCCCGTAGCACTTGGCGTCACAGCGACCTTGACGCTGAGCTCGTTTACCGGCGGCGACTTGGCGCCCCCGCCGGTTCCCTTTGCAATCCTTGACACGGCTACATCGATCCTCCCGTCAGCGGGGACATAGGAAGCATGCAGCAGCGTTGCGCCCTGTGTGGCGTTGGGATCGAGCACCGGTCCCTGACCGGGGTCACGGAACAGGACGAGACGTGGCGTGCTCATAAGCTTTCCTTATCGTGTGGCGGAAGAGGACTGGTAATAAAGTGACCGGCGGAGTGATTGACAATTCCCACTGAGTTGTCCGCGACCGGCGGGCCACGCTATCGACGGAGTACAATGCGTTCAGGTCGCCGCCTCACGGCAGGCGACACCGGCCGGCAGGCCGGTGTTGTTGAAGATGGTCCAGCCGCCCACCGTCGACGGTCCGCAGGCGCCGAATCGGACGACCGTCGCCACCGGTTGTCGGGACGAGATCCTCCGCTCCGGACAGTACGGATCGCGCCGCCGCCCCTCGGCAACTCGAGGACAGGCGATGAAAAGGCCTGCGGTTGATCCACCGGACGGGGTGCGCTCGCGGACCTCGTCGTACCCCGTGCGACGTCGTCGGCGTTGCCGTAGCCATGCTCTCCTCTGGCTAGGTCCATGGACGGACCGGATCTGTCCAGCACGTAGCCTCCCCACGAATTCCGGACAACTCCCCCGGAAGCCGAAGAACACCTGTCACAAGCACATTAGAATCAGCATGCCGGTAGGCCTCCGGATGCGGTCCCTGAGAAACCCCCTGAGAACGGACGGAAGGGCCTATCGATGGAACAGGTCGACCAGGCGCAGCTGCTGGAACGAGGCGCCGAGCTCAGTTGCGTGAACCAGCTCCTCTCCGCTGCCACGGCTGGCTCCGGGAGCATGTTGTTCATCGAAGGTGAAGCCGGCATAGGCAAGACCGTGCTCGTGAAAGCAGCGAGCCGGTTGGCCGCCGATCGTGGTCTGCGGGTCCTTACCGCCCGTGGCGGGGAACTCGAACAGGATCTGGCATTCGGCGTGGCCCGCGAACTCCTCGCGCCCGGCGGGCGGGGCCTGCCCGATCACCCTTCGGACTCTCTCGAAGGGGCTGCAGCGCTCGCCGCAACCGTGCTGTCACCGACCGCCGAGCCGCGTCCGTTCGAGGGATCCGACGCGCTCGCAGCCCTGCACGGCCTGTACTGGTTCACCGCCGGACTCGTTGCCACGAGTCCGACCATGCTCGCCGTGGACGACGCACAGTGGTGCGACGTGCCCACTCTCAGGTTCCTGCTTCACCTCGCGCGCCGACTCGATGGGCTTCAGATAGCCCTGCTGGTTGCCACGCGACCGAGCAGTGACGGACCTCAGCGCGAGCTCCTCCGTATCCTCGCAGCGCAAGCCCAGCCGCAGGTGATCCGTCCCCGGCCGCTGTCCCGGGAAGCGGTGCACTCCGTGCTCGCCGCCGGACTCGGCGGGGATCCGGATGTCGAGTTCGTCCGAGCCTGTACCGCAGCAACCGGTGGCAACCCGTTCCTGATCACGGAGATGGTGGCCGAGCTGAGCGCTGCCCGGATCACGCCAGTGCGGGAACACGTCGAACACATCGCCGGCGTGGCCCCGGACGGCGTCTGCCGAGCGATTCTGGCCCGCCTTGCGCAACTACCCGAAGGAGCTACCGCGCTCGCTCAGGCCGCGGCCGTGCTCGGCGACGGCGTCGATAGGCGCCGTGCCGCACGGGTTGCCGGATTGCCAGACCAGCAGGCTGGAGTTCTCGTCGACGCACTCGCTACGGCACGAATCATCGAGCCTCGCGTGGCGATGACCTTTATCCACCCGCTGGTCCGGGCGGCCGTCGCCAGCAGCCTCGGCCCGGTCGAACTGGCCGCTGCTCACTGGGTGGCCGCCACGTCGATGGCCGCCGACGGCGAGCCCAGCGACACCATCGTTCCTCACCTGCTTGCGGCGGAGCCACGGGGGGAACCATGGGTGGTCGACACGCTGCACGATGCAGCCCGCCGGGCAGCAGGACGGGGAGCCCCCGAGGTGGCGGCCCAGTACCTGCTGCGTGCCCTGGACGAGCCGCCGCCGGTCGACCGGCGAGCCTCGCTGCTGCTGGACCTCGGCACCGCGGAGATGCTCGCCGGACTCCCCGCTGCGTTCGAACACCTGGCCGCCGCCGCCCAGCACGCCGCGGGGCGTGCAGAAAGAGCGCGCGCGAGACTGGCACTCGCCCGAGCGTTGTACATGGCCGGCCGAATAGTCGAGTCCGTCGATGTCTGCTTGCCGGCGATCGCCGATCTCGGCGGCCACGAACCCCGCCTCCTGCTGGAGCTCGAGGTGGAACTGATCAGTGCCGCCCGCCAGGACATCACCACCCGACCGCTCGCGCTTCGCAGACTCGCGCAGCCGATGGCCGATCACGAGCCGCACGGACCAGCCGGATGCATGATGCTGGCTAACCTGGCGATCGAAGAAGCCGCCGCTCTAGGCCCGTACTTCGCACATGGGGTTGAGTGATTTGCGTCCTGAGCGCCGAACCGGTTAGTTGATCAAGCTATGGGTGCATTGGGTGGACCTCGGCGGATTCGGGGGCAGGTTCGGGCGCAGATCGGTGAGGTCCGTGCGGTGGAGAAGCAGTTGGGTTCGCTGCCGGTGATCGCGGGGTACTGTCGTCGCCTGGGTATCGCGGGGATCATCGATCGGGCCTGCCCGATTCGTGAGGTGGCGCTGGCCAGTCATGGGCAGGTGATCGAGGCGCTGATCGCTAACCGGCTGACGGATCCGCGGCCGATGGTCGCGGTGGCCGATTGGGCTCGCGACTGGGCGGTTGCGGAGGTGTTCGGGATCGGTGCGGACCTCCTGAACGATGACCGGCTGGCCCGGGCTTTGGACGCGATCGCTCCGCAGTTGGAGCATCTGGTCGGGTCGATCGGGGCGCAGGCGGTGCAGGCGTTCGGGATCGATGTCTCCCAGCTGCATTGGGATATGACCTCGATGTCCCTGCAGGGCGCCTATGACCGGGTCGATGAGGATTATCCGGTGCCGGCCTGGGGTCATCCCAAGGATCGGCGTACGGATCTGAAGCAGATCCAGGCGGGGATCGCGGTCACCGCCGACGGGGCCATCCCGGTGTTCCACCGCGCCTACGACGGGAACGCCGGGGAGGTCGCCCAGGTCGTCGAGACCATGAAACACCTTCGGGAGCTGGCCGGTCCGCGTCGTTTCCTGCTGGTCGGGGATTCGAAACTGGTCTCGTACACCAATGTGAGCGCGATGATCGAGGCGCAGGTCACGTTCATCGCACCGCTGGCCTCGGCCCGGGTCCCGGCCGGGCTGTTCGCTGGCCTCGACCCGGACGCGGTGGCCGCGGTGGAATACATCGCTGAACGCGATGAGGACACGTTCGTGGGCGAGCGGGCGTCCTACCGGGTCGCTGAGGACGTGATGGATCTTTGCGGGCCGCGCAAGAAGGACCCGGTGCACCGGCTGCGCCGGATCCTGGTGTATTCGAGCGCGAACGCGGCCGCCGCGGCCAAGGCCCGGACGCTGAAGCTTGGCCGTGCCCGCACGGATCTGGACACCCTGATCCGCACGGCCGGGACCCGCCATCACCCCACGATCGAGGCGGTGAACGCCAAGGCCGCACTGATCGCCCAGCGCCGCAAGGTCAAAGCGTACCTGCGGACCACGGTGAGTCTCGATGCTGACGGAAAACCCTCCTTTGAATGGTTTTTCGACCAGGACGCTATTGACGGCGAGGCTGCCGGGGATGGCTGGTACGCCCTGCTGTCCAACCATGGCCGCGAGCTGGATGCCGCGCAGATCTTCACCCGGTACAAGGACCAGCCTGCCGTGGAACGCCGGTACGGGCAGTTCAAAGGCCCACTGGCGGTCGCTCCGCTCTTCCTGCAGAACAACCGGCGGATCAGTTCCCTGATCACCGTGATCTGTCTGGCCCTGCTGATCTTCTGCCTGATCGAGCGTGAGGTCCGGGCCGCTCTGGGCCCCGACACCGATATGCCCGGGCTCTACCTCAACGACGGACGGCTGGTGAAACCCACCGGACGTCTAATCCTGCGGGCCCTGGCCGGTTTACGTCTGATCCCCGGCCACCACGACCAACCACCGATCATCCCCAAACCCACCTGGATACAAGCCGAACTCCTGCGCCTGCTCCAGATCGACCCGACCCAACCACGGTGGCCCTGAAACACCACTCAACCCCATGTGCGAAAGACAGGTCTAG
>JANNPJ010000657.1:0-9695 GCA_031400005.1 Kineosporiaceae bacterium
GTAGACCGTGATCTCCACCGGGACGACGCTGCCACGCTGCGACTCGGTCTGGGCGTTGTAGGCCTTGCAGAACTCCATGATGTTGACGCCGTGCTGACCGAGCGCAGGCCCGATCGGCGGCGCCGGAGTGGCCTGGCCCGCTTTGATCTGCAGCTTGATGAGCGCTGAGACCCTCTTCTTCTTGGGGGGCATGGGTTTTGCTTTCCTTTGGACTTGTAGCGGCTGGCTCGCGATTAAAGCTTGGAGACGTCGCCGAACGACAGCTCGACCGGTGTCTCCCGACCGAAGATCGACACCAGCACCTTGAGCTTCTGTGCATCGGCGTTGATTTCGGAGATGGTGGCGGGCAGGGTCTCGAACGGACCCTCCATGACCGTGACGGTCTCCCCGACCTCGAAGTCGACCACCTTGACCTCGGGCTGGCGGGACTTCGACTCGGCCGGCGCCAGGCTGGGGGCGAGCATGGAGAAGACCTCGTCCAGGCTCAGCGGCACCGGCTGGTGGGTGTGGCCGACGAAGCCGGTGACTCCCGGGGTGTGCCGGACGGCGCCCCATGACTCGTCACTCAGGTCCATCCTGACCAGCACGTATCCCGGAATCCGGACCCGTCGAACCAGCTTCCGCTGACCGTTCTTGATCTCGGTGACCTCTTCCATCGGAACCTCGACCTGGAAGATGTAGTCCTCCATGTTGAGGCTCGACGTGCGGTTCTCCAGGTTCGCCTTCACCCGGTTCTCGTAACCGGCGTACGAATGGATCACGTACCAGTCACCGGGCGCGCGACGCAGACCGGCCTTGAACTCCGCAACCGGATCGGCGACCTCTTCGTCATCGCCGCCTGCGGTCTCGGTGACGTCAGTGGCGTCGGTGACGTCAGAGACGTCGGTGTCGGCCGCGGGGAGCTCGGTGGCTTGCTCATCCTCAGCCGTGGCGGCGAGGTCGGCCTGCTCATCGGTGAACTGCGAGGTCTTTTCGGACACGCTGTTGTCCTGCTTCCCTTCGTTCGTTCTAGCCCTGGTTGGGCCCTGGTTGCTGGGGCGAGATCCGGCGAGGCCGGTTAGGCCCCGCCGAACGCCCAGAGCACGAGCTTGCCGAACCCGAGGTCCAGAACGGACACGTACGTCATGACCACGAGCACGAAGACCAGCACCACAGAGGTGTAGGTGATCAGCTCGTTGCGGGTCGGTCGGACGACCTTCCGCAATTCGGCGATGACCTGCCGCAGGAAGAGCATCGGGTTGCGACGCTTCTTCGTCGATGAAGTGCTGCTCACGGTCCTCACCTGATTTTGTCTGGGCTAAATACTTCTGTTCCCGCAGGGCAGGAGGGACTTGAACCCCCAACCGCCGGTTTTGGAGACCGGTGCTCTACCAATTGAGCCACTGCCCTTCCGGATGGCCACTGCCTTACCTGCCTTCGCCACGGCGCGCGTCAGCATGGCAGTTCGCAACCACCCGTCCGTGAGTCTACGCACCACTTCGACCTCAGGTCGAACCCGCCGCACCCGAAGACCGTCTGACGGTGGGACGATGGTGGTGTGAGCCAGCAGACACCCCCCTCCTCGTCCTCGTCAGCCGTCCCGTCGCGAGCGCGGATCTCCCGCCGCATCGGCAGCATCGCCGAATCCGCGACTCTCGCCGTCGACGCCAAGGCCAAGGCCCTCAAAGCCGCCGGCCGACCGGTCATTGGCTTCGGTGCCGGCGAGCCAGACTTTCCCACTCCCGGGTACATCGTCGAGGCCGCCGTCGCCGCCTGCGCGGTCCCGGCCAACCACCGGTACACCCCGGCTGGCGGGCTGCCCGACCTGCGCGCGGCGATCGTGGCCAAGTCCGCCCGGGACTCCGGCCTGCAGATCACCCCCGAACAGGTGCTGGTCACCAACGGCGGCAAGCAGGCCGTTTACCAGGCGTTCGCCACCCTGCTCGATCCCGGCGACGAAGCGCTGCTGCCGGCCCCCTACTGGACGACGTATCCGGAGGCGATTCGCCTGGCCGGTGGCGTGCCGGTCGAGGTCTTCGCCGGTGAAGACGCCGGCTACCTGGTCAGCGTCGAGCAACTGGAAGCCGCCCGGACCGAGCGCACGAAGGTGCTGCTGTTCTGCTCGCCGTCCAACCCGACCGGCGCCGTCTACCCGGCCGAGCAGGTCCGGGCGATCGGCGAGTGGGCCGTTGAGCACGGAATCTGGGTGGTCACTGACGAGATCTACGAGCACCTGGTGTACGACGGCGTCCGGGCGCCCTCGATCGCGGTCGAGGTACCGGAGCTGGCCGACACCTGCTTGGTGCTGAACGGGGTGGCCAAGACCTATGCCATGACCGGTTGGCGGGTCGGCTGGATGATCGGGCCGAAGGACGCCATCAAAGCGGCGACCAACCTGCAGTCGCATCTGTCGTCCAATGTGGCGAACGTGTCGCAGCGGGCAGCGATCGCCGCGTTGGCCGGCGATCTGGGCGCGGCGCACGAGATGCGGGTCGCCTTTGACCGTCGTCGCAAGCTGATGATCTCGATGCTGAACGACATCCCGGGTGTGGTCTGCCCGACGCCACAGGGCGCCTTCTACGTGTACCCGTCGGTCAAGGCCCTGCTCGGCAAGACCCTGCGCGGGCGGACCCCGACCACCTCGGCCGAGCTGGCCACGCTGATCCTGGAGGAGGCGGAGGTCGCCGTCGTGCCCGGTGAGGCCTTTGGCCCCAGTGGCTACCTGCGGCTGTCCTACGCCCTGAGCGACCAGGACCTGGTAGAGGGTGTCAGCCGGCTGCAGAAGCTGCTGTCCGAGGCTTCCTGACCCGGATCCTCTGCTGGCGTACGTCTCGTGGTGGACGGACGGTCGGTGACTCGGTGGTCCCGTTGATCACCGAACCTGACCAAACTTTTGGACATGAGCACCCCAGTGACCACTGATCCGGGCCGGGTGAGCCCGTCCCCCGGCCCGGACATCCGGATCCGCGGACTGACCAAACGCTACGGCGAGCACCTGGCCGTCAGCGACGTGAACCTCGACATCCGCGCCGGCGAGGTCTTCGCGCTGCTCGGGCCCAACGGAGCCGGCAAGACAACGACGGTGGAGATCCTCGAGGGCTACCGCCAGCGGGACGGCGGCGAGGTGAGCGTCCTCGGCGAGGACCCGGCCACCGCCGGCCGGCCCTGGCGGTCCCGGATCGGGATCGTCCCGCAGACCTCGAACGAGAACGCCGAGCTGAGCGTCGAGGAGCAGATCCGGCATTTCGCCCGGTACTACCCCGAGCCACGGGATCCGGACGAGGTGATCGCCGCCGTCGGCCTGGAAGAGAAGCGCACAGCGCGCATCCGCAAGCTGTCCGGTGGCCAGCGCCGCCGGCTCGACGTGGCGCTCGGCATCGTCGGCCGCCCTCGGCTGCTCTTTCTGGATGAACCCACCACCGGCTTCGATCCCGAGGCTCGGCGTTCGTTCTGGGATCTGATCAAGCAGCTGCGCACCGACGGCACCACCATCCTGTTGACCACGCACTACCTGGACGAGGCCGAGCAACTGGCCGACCGGGTCGGCGTGATCACCGGCGGCATGCTGGTGGCGGTGGACACCCCTTCCCAACTCGGCGGCCGGGCCTCCCGCGAGGCCCGGGTGGCCTGGACCGATCAGGGCGCACCGTGCGAGCAGTTGACGGCCACCCCGACCCAGCTGGTCTGCGAACTGACCGCGCGGTTCAACGGTGAGGTCCCAGACCTGCAGGTGATTCGCCCCAGCCTGGAGGACGTCTACCTGAGCATGATCCAGAACGAATCGGACCTGGCCGGAATCGCTTCGACCATCACGGGGAGTCTCCGATGACAGCAACCTCCGTCGATGCGGCGGGCCCGGACACGGTTCACCTGCCCTCCACCCTCTCGCTGGGCTCGGTTCGGACCGGGGTCGAGGTCAAGAGTTTCTTTCGCGAGCGCGACAGCGTCGTCTTCACCTTCGCCTTCCCGGTGATCATGCTCTTCATCTTCGGGTCGGTGTTCAGCGACGACATCGCGCCAGGTGTCACCTTCACCCAGTACTTCACTGCCGGCATGGTGGCCTCGGGGATCATGCTGTCCAGCTTCCAGTCGTTGGCCATCGGTATCGCGGTCGAACGGGAGGACGGAACCCTCAAACGGTTGCGCGGCACACCGATGCCGCAGGCCGCGTACTTCCTCGGCAAAATCGGCCTGGTGCTGGTCACCAGCGTGATCCAGATGGCCATCCTGCTGGCGATCGGAAGCCTGGCCTTCGGCCTGGAGTTACCGAACAGCCTCGACCTGTGGTTGCGATTCGCCTGGGTCTTCGTCCTGGGGACGACGGCCGGAACGGTGGCCGGGATCGTCTACTCCTCGGTTCCCCGCTCGGCCAACAGCGCCTCGGCTGTGGTCGTCCCGGTGGCGGTCGTGCTCCAGTTCATCTCCGGGGTGTTCTTCGTCTTCAGCGATCTGCCCGGCTGGATGCAGTCGATCGGCTCGATCTTTCCGCTGAAGTGGCTGGCTCAGGGCATGCGCTCGGTCTTCCTGCCGCCCGGGTTCGAGGCCCAGGAGGTCTCCGGCTCCTGGCAGCTACCGCAGACCGCATTGATACTGGGGCTATGGACGGTCGTCGGCCTGGCCCTCGCGCTGCGGACCTTCCGCTGGCAGCGCCGCGACGCCGGATGAGATCACCATGACGGCCGAGTACGACGAGGCCTGGGCCCGCTCCTTCGTCGGCTGGCGGGTGGCGTTCTGGCTGTTCATGGCGCTGGCGGTGCTGACCTTGGCCGGCGATACGGAACTGGCCACGGACCGGCGGAACCTCGGATTCCTGGTCATCGGCATCGTGTCGCTGGCCTATGCCGGGTTGCGGCCGATCCCGAGCGATTCGCTGCAGTGGGCCAACCTCAGCTACCTGCTGACCGCGATCGTCTGCTCCGGGGTTGCCTGCGCGGTCGACCCCATGCTGTCGTTGGTCCTGTTCATCATTTACCCGCAAGTGTGGTTGTTCTGCGGCCCGACTCGGATCGGCATCATTCTGACCGCCACGCTGGCGGTGAGCAGCCTGATCGGTTTCCTCACCGAAGCCGGCTGGTCGGTGCATGCGCTGCGCACGATCGGCCCATCCATGCTGGTCAGTCTGCTGTTCAGCCTGCTGATGGGGATCTGGGTCTCACGGATCATCGACCAGTCCCAGGACCGCGCCGAGTTGATCGCCCAGCTCGAGGCGACCCGCAGCCAGCTCGGTGAAGCGCATCATGCCCAGGGCGTGATGGCCGAACGGGAACGGATGGCCCGGGAGATTCACGACACCCTGGCCCAGGGATTCACCAGCGTCATCATGCTGGCGCAGGCGGCCCGGGCGGAGCTGGAAGTGACCGCCGAGCAGGACGACGGCGATCCGCCGGTGACCGCCCGGCTAGATTCGATCGAGTCGGTCGCCCGGGACAACCTGGGCGAGGCTCGGGCTCTGGTGGCGGCGTTCTCTCCGGTCGCCCTCGAAGGCTCAACGCTCACCGATGCGGTACGTCGACTGTCCGAGCGGTTCGGCGCGGAGACCGGAGTCGCAATCGACGTCGAGGTCTGCGCCCCGTCCGGCAGTCTGGCCGAGCTTTCCCGAGATCAGGAGGTAGTGCTGTTGCGCGCGACTCAAGAAGCCCTGACCAATGTGCGCCGGCATGCTCAGGCTCGCCTGGTCACCGTCCGGCTCACCGTGGAGGGGGCGCAGGCCCGGGTCGAGGTCGAGGACGACGGGGTGGGCTTCGGACCCGAAACCCGGCCCGGCTTCGGCTTGGCCGGGATGCGGGATCGAGCCCATGAGGCCGGCGGTGAACTGGACGTCGCGAGCAAGCCGGGGCGGGGCACTCGGGTGAGTGTTCGGGTGCCGGTGGCCGCCGGGCCGGTGCCGTCGTGATCCGGGTGCTGATCGTCGACGATCATCCGATCGTGCGGTCCGGGCTGGTCGGTCTGCTCGGCGTCGAGGCGGACATGGACGTCGTTGGTGAGGCCGGTGATGGCGAGGAGGCGATCACCAGGACGGCGGCGCTGTCCCCGGACGTCGTCCTGATGGACCTGCGGATGCCACGACTGGACGGCGTCGGAGCGACCGCCAGGATCACCGCCGACTTCCCGTCGTCTCGAGTGCTGGTGCTGACCACCTATGACACCGACGCCGACATCATCCGCGCGGTGGAGGCCGGTGCCAGCGGGTACCTGCTGAAAGACACCCCCCGGCGGCAACTGGTCGAGGCGGTGCGAGCGGCCTCCCGCGGTGAGACCGTGCTGGCTCCGCCGGTAGCCGCCCGGCTGGTATCCCGGCTGCGCACTCCCGCTGCGGCCGAGGCGACCACTCCGCTGGCCAATCCGCTGACGCCCCGCGAGGTGGAGGTCTTGCGAGCGGTGTCGCGCGGGTTGTCGAACGCCGAGATCGGGCGCTCGCTGTTCATTGGCGAAGCCACCGTAAAGACCCATCTGCTGCGGGCTTTCGCCAAACTCGGGGTGGACGATCGAACCCGCGCGGTGACCGCCGCGATGGAACGCGGCATCCTGCCGCCACCCACGCTGCGCTGATCTTCAGGCCTTGCCGAGCAGGTGAACTTCGGCGATCTTGAGGAAATAGAGCGTGTCCGCGATCCGGTCGAACTGGGGAAGTTTCGGTAACAGGACGTTCCACCGGTCCAGGTCGCTCTGCCAGGCGCGGACGAACTCGGCAAAGTCGTGAGCCGTCAGTGACTTCAGCGTCCGGTGTGCGGCGCTCACCGACGTCTGCACCTGTGCGATCTGATACCCGTCCTCGGTCTGGCAAGTACCGCCCTGCGCCCGATCCGCAAGCCGGTTCTCGACGTCGATCAGCACGGCTCGGCGGTCGGCCAGGACGCTGTCCCAGTACCCCGGTTCACCGGCCACCCGGACCGAGCGGTGCTCGTGGATCAAGGCGTAGAGGCCTTCGGCCAGAACATCCCCGAACTCTTCCCGCTCAGCCCGGCGCTCATCGGCGAAGGGATTGAAGCGCAGTTGCCGGACCGCGCCGCCGGCATCCCCGAGTCGGCACCGGACGGCGGCGTCGTGCCAAAAAAGCCAGTCCTCGTTGTAGACCGACGGGAAGAACGGCACTGCACCGGTGAGGTCTACCAGCAGCGCACCCGCTCCGAGAAAGACCTCTTGCTGATAGCCCACACTTCGGCGCGCGTGACAGACAACGGAGTTGTCGGGGAATTCGCGATACCGCCAGCCGACGGCGTCCAGGCGGCCCGAAGCGATGACCGCGGCCGCCTGGCCGACCTCGGTGGCCTTCAGACCGGAGATGTCGTCGTCCAGGAACAGCACCCGGCGCCACCCGAGCATGCGCGCGATCATCAATCCCACGTTCCGCTTGTTACCCGTATCGATGTACGGCTTGGCCAGCGAGGTATGCGGTCGCTGCGTGATCAGATCGAGCAAGGGATGTTCGGGCGTGGCCGAGATCGTGGCGGCAGCCCCGGTCGAGGTTCCGAACCGGAGCGCCACTTCCCAGGCCCGGGACTGGCCGCTGCACAGGATAAGGATCGGACAAGCCAGATCACGGGACAGATCCACCGCCGGCCGAAGGAAAGACACCGGGCGATTGGTCGGTACCACGATGGCGTCGATCCGACGGGAACTCGGTCCGGACGGGCAGCGTGTCAGTAATGCGAGATGGGAGGAGCGTTGCATAGAGGTTTCATGGTGACTTGTCCGCTTCGCAACCACAAGGCCCGGCCCGCCCCGGACCAGAGATCCGAGGCGAGCTGGGCGCTGGTTTCACGTCGTCGCGAAAACCTCCGGCTCTACCCTGACCTGCTGGGCCGCGACGGGCAGCTTGCCGTTTTTCCGATCCCCCGCCGGGGGCTTTCCAGACCGCATGCTGACGAGAATCTGGCGTAACTCCGGTCGATAGGAGAAAGCCCTGCTCAGCGCCTCCAGGTGGCCCTCCCAGCGGTCCTCGTCCTGCCACAGAATTCCGACGTATCGGGCTAGATCTCGGCCCGCGAGATCACCGTTCATTTCATTAGCCGCCAGCAGCGCTCGTTGCACCCGGGGGAAATGGTCGCTCTCGGTCTTGGCGCCCCTGGTTGCCTGCCGCCCGACTCTGGCGTGCAGCATCGTGACCAGTTCGCGGCGGGCGAGCAGCGCCTCGTCCCAGAACGTCTCGGTGGCCCGCGACTTGAAATCGGCACCGTGATCTTCCAGCAAGTTCATCAAACATTCGCCGATGATGTCGCCGGCTTCCTCCGAACGGGCTCGACCCCGAAGGTAAGGGTCGTAGCTCAGTTGCTGCACAGTGCCCGCCCACCCAATCGCCCGCACCGGATTCCTGGCCTTCTTCGCGAGGCCAATGAGGAAAATCCAGTCATGATTATAAATGTTCGGAAAGTGCGGCGTCTTGTTGTCGCATCTCACCAGGAGTGCACCGGCGCCGACGAACAGCTCCTGTTCCATTCCCACCAGGCTACGAGAATGACCGATCACGGAGTGGTCATCCATATCCTTGGCTCCCCAGCCGATAGCTCGAAGATCCGGGGCGCTCTGCATGGCGACTAAAGCTCTATCCAGACCCTCAGCGTCCAAGGTCGGACCGTCTTTAGCCGCCGAGATGTCGTCGTCCATGAAAAGTACCGACGGCCAGCCGATCACCGAGGCCAGAGCGAGACACAGATTTCGTTTATCGGCCGCGTCATTGCCCCTGTGGAACCTTCCCAACTGTTGCCGCGAAGAATCCAGTTGCAATTTCCAGTCGCTGTGCACAGCATTGTGATTAACGAAGGTCAGCCGGTCGCCCAGGATCGCTGCTAGCCCCTTCGGAAAGTCGACCGGCCGGGCCCGCTTACTATAAACGACGACCAGATGGCAGCCTCGAGACTGGGCAAGTTCCACTGCTAGTTCTAGGCCTGGCAAATTCTCGCTGAGCTGTCTACTGGTTGGCAAAAAAATGCAACCTAGCTCCAGTGCAACAGATTCGGTCGGTTTCAGTGCTGAGGTATCGACCAGCAACGAGCGATGAGAGGAACGGTACGCGGCAGCCGAGCGACCCTTGCGCAACCGATTTGCGAGCATATAAATTCGGTTCATACCGACCGTTCCAGGATCTGGTCACGCGATTCCGGGCAGCCGCCCAGCGGCGTCGCATGACGACGTTAAGATGACATTCGCAGACGGTTTGCCGCCCGACTGAGATCCGGGGAGATCGTCTTGTCTGCTACCACAGCGACCTGAAACAGGATCCAAAAATCTTCCGGATCGAGCGTGTTGGCCAACCACTGTTCGTTGCGAGCACGGAATGTTGCGTCGGTGAAGACCCGGACCGCACCATAGGTGCCCCTACTGAAAATGCCGGACAGCATGGTCAGTTTGGCACCCGGATTGAGCGGATTTCCGGTGCGGAGAATGAAGGCCAGATCAGCCGACAGTTGAGGTACTCCGCGAGAGAGAAGTCGAGGCCGTTCGGGCTCTTTCTCGTCACGGATGAATCGAGGCCGGTAGACCTCTTCGGTCTCGGCTTTCTCGGGGTCACCGGTAGGCTTCCCCTCGGCGTCGATCGGGACGTAGAATTCACCATCAAATTCTGCATCCAGGCCTTGAAGACGCGCTTTGACTGGAAGATTCAATTGCTGTTGGAGCGCGTAAACCAAGCTTGTATCGCCCGACGGCAAGGGAGTCGGATCGGCATCGCCACCACCCAGCACGACCAGGTTTCCGGTCAGTTGATCGGCGTAGGTGAT
>JANNPJ010000672.1:0-22166 GCA_031400005.1 Kineosporiaceae bacterium
CCAGGACGTGCTGCTGTTCATCGACAACATCTTCCGCTTCACCCAGGCCGGTTCCGAGGTCTCCACGCTGCTCGGCCGGATGCCGTCTGCGGTGGGCTACCAGCCCACGCTGGCGGACGAGATGGGCACTTTGCAGGAGCGGATCACCTCGACCCGGGGTCACTCGATCACCTCGATGCAGGCGATCTACGTGCCGGCCGACGACTACACCGACCCGGCTCCGGCGACCACCTTCGCGCACCTCGACGCCACCACCGAGCTTTCCCGGGAGATCGCCTCGATGGGCATCTACCCGGCGGTGGACCCGCTGAGTTCGACGTCGCGGATCCTGGACCCGCGGTACATCTCGGCCGACCACTACGCCACGGCCGTCCGGGTCAAGCAGATCCTCCAGCGCAACAAGGAACTGCAGGACATCATCGCGATTCTGGGTGTCGACGAACTGTCCGAAGAGGACAAGATCGTTGTCAACCGGGCGCGGCGAATCCAGCGGTTCCTGTCGCAGAACACCTACGTCGCCAAGCAGTTCACCGGCATCGAGGGTTCCACCGTTCCGGTCGGTGAGACCGTCGAGGCGTTCGCCAAGATCGCTGCTGGTGAGTACGACCACGTCGCTGAACAGGCGTTCTTCATGTGCGGTGGCCTTGATGACGTCGAGCGCAAGTGGGCCCAGATCCAGAAGGACACTGCCTGAGCAATGTCTTCGGCGCTCTCGTCCGCACTCTGTTGGTAGGCCGTCGATAGGCCTGAGTGCGCGCTCGAGAAGTGGAAGACATTGCCAGATCCGTTCTTTCTGTCCGGGTGGCCGACACGCCGATCGGGGTGTCGGCCACCCGGGCAGCTACTCTGTCATAGATCAAGCAAGTGATCGCAGCGATGCGGAAGGTACGGAGGTGAACGGGTGGTACTCCAGGTCGAACTGGTGAGCGCGGAAGCTCGGGTCTGGTCGGGTTCGGCCAGCATGATCATCGCGCGCACAACCGAGGGCGAATTGGGCATCTTGACCGGCCACGCGCCGACGCTAGCTGTCCTCGCGGCCGGTCAGGTCCAGATCCACGCCGAGAACGGTGAGTCCGTGGTGGCCGAGGTGGAGGACGGGTTCCTCTCCATCGATCACGACCGGGTGACGGTCGTCTCTGACACCGCAGCCCTGGTTTCCGGCTCAGGTCGCTGACGGGCACTGGGCACTCGTGGGCGAACTGATCGCTCCACTCGAGATCGTCGGTGGGCTGCTTCTTCTCTTCGGTCTCATCATCGGCGGATTCGTCGTCCGGCGGCGGCTCCTGGGACGGAACGCGGCGACATTCGACTGTTCGCTGCGCCGAGACCGACCGCGAAAACCCGGTGGCTGGATGCTGGGTGTCGCCAGATATGAGGAAGACCGGCTGGAATGGTTCCGGATCTTCACCCTGGATCCCCGGCCCGGTCAGGTGCTCCAGCGGGCTCGGCTCGCACTGATCGAGGGTAGACAGCCGACGGACGACGAGATCGACTCGATCTTGCCCGAATCGGTAGTCGCTCGATGTAGCTACGACCAGGAAATCTTCGAATTGGCCATGACCCCGTCGGATTACACCGGTTTCACGACCTGGCTCCAATCCGCACCTCCGGGAATCGCCCCGTTTACCAGTTAATTGCGCTCCCAACCGGATAGACGCCTTCTCCCCCTCTTACCTTTTCCCGCCGTACGGCATTCCAAACCTGGTTTCCGCACCTCGTTCCTCAACTCGTTGTCCCCATCCAGACATCGCCGGTGTTCGTACTGAGATCGACGATCCGGTTCGAGGTGGGATCGATCGGGACATCGATGGTCCGGTCGCCGATACCCACGTCGCCCGGCTCCCGGTAGGTGGTCGCGTCATCCGGGACCCGGACCCGGACATCGCCGATATCAGTGTGCACCCTGATCTCTTCCGGTGCGGCGGCGAAACTCAGCCGGACATCCCCGGTGTCGGATTGTCCGGAGACCCTGCCTCCGTTGAGGAGTTCGCCGGTGATGTTCCCGATGTTCGTGGTCAGCCGGATCGAACCGGTCACCTGTCGGACCCGGATGTCTCCAGTATTGGATTCGGCGGTAACCGGTCCTCCGGTACCCGTCACCGAGATGCTGCCGATGCTGGTGCGAGCCAGCACCGCCGTGCCGGGCGGCACGGTGATCTCGAAGTCGACCGAGCACTGGTCGGCGATGAACTCCTCGCCGCGACAGGATCCGCTGACCTGAAGCACGCCGTCGGTCACCGTCTCGCGGTGCTCCGCCGTCTGAAAGGAACTCCGGCTGCGGCTGAGCACGCTGGCTCCCTGCTGCGCCGTGCCGGTCCGGATCACGACGTCCCCATCGGGGCCGGTCACCTGAACCTGGCGCACCAGACCCTGGAAGTGCCGTGTCTCGGTCTTGGTTCGAATCATCAAGAACCCCAGCACGCTGATGGTCCCGGCAAGCACGACGGCGCCGCTGATCAGCCCGGCCGTAATGCGAATCGCCAGGGTCCATTTCGGCGATGGCGGTGCACTGGTCACCCGATCCGCTGAGAAGATGGCCTGCTTGGTGCGGTCCGTCACTGGGTGGTTCGCCATGTCAGAACTCCGTGGTCGAGGTGTCGTGTCCGAGCCGGCGCAGGACAGCGAGTACCCGTCGATGGTCCTGGGCAGCCGGCGGCAGATCGAGCTTGGTGAAGATGCTGGAGACGTGCTTCTCGACGGCACCCTCGCCGACCGTCAGGGCGGCGGCGATTGCGGTGTTCGACCTGCCCTCCGCCATCAGCGTGAGGACTTCCGTTTCGCGTGGCGTCAGCCGGGCCAGTGGATCGCGTCGATGGGCTCGAGAAAG
Source organism: Kineosporiaceae bacterium (assembly GCA_031400005.1). Taxonomy (GTDB): domain Bacteria; phylum Actinomycetota; class Actinomycetes; order Actinomycetales; family Kineosporiaceae; genus JANNPJ01. Next base: position 2,828 of record JANNPJ010000672.1, read on the forward strand.
CAATTGCTGCACCACTTCTGGGTCCAGGGCAGTACCGCCGGCGGCTACCCGGCGAAGCGAGTCGACGAAGTCACCGACGTCCGCCACCCGGTCCTTGAGCAGGTAGCCGACGCCGCGGGATCGGCCCGCGACCAGTTCGGTGGCGTAGTTCTCCTCCACGTACTGGCTGAGCACCAGCACCGCGATGTCCGGGAACTGACGGCGCACCACCAGGGCGGCCCGGATGCCCTCGTCGGTGAAGGTCGGTGGCATCCGGACATCGACGATCACCAGGTCGGGACGGTGTACCTCAACCGCGCGCAGGAAGGTCTCGGCGTCACCGCAGGCCTGCACCACGTCGAAGCCGGTGTCGGCGAGCAGCCGCAGCAGACCCTCCCGCAGAAGTACTGAATCTTCGGCGAGAATGACGCGCAATGCGGTCTTTTCGCCGGTCTGATCGGTTGTCATGGCAGTGGTCTCCGCGATCGTGAGGATTGGTGCCGTCCTGGCCGGATCCGTCATGACTGGCGCCCAGGAAGGTTGATGCGCAGGACGGTTGGTCCGCCGATCGGTGAATCGACGACCAGTGAGCCGTCAATCGCCCGCACCCGGTCGACGAGGCCATGCAATCCGGTGCCTCTGGTCGGATCCGCTCCGCCGACACCGTCGTCCCGAATTTCGATCGTCAGCCCGCGAGCCTGCTTGGTGGTGCCATTCGTCCGGTCGCCCCGATCAGCCGTGACGCCCTGGTTCGCGGCCCTGACCTCGACGTGCGCCGAGGTGGCTCGCGAGTGCTTGGCCACGTTCGTGAGGGCCTCCGAGACGCAGAAGTAGGCGATTGCCTCCACTGTGGGAGACGGGCGAGTCGGTAGATCCACGTGCACGGTGACCGGGATCGGCGACCGGGCGGCGAGCGCCGACAACGCGGCATCGAGACCGCGGTCGGTGAGGACCGGCGGATGGATCCCCCTGGCCACCATTCGCATCTCGGTGATCGCCTCCTTCGAGGCGGAGTGCGCTTTGTCGAGCAGCGCTCGGGCCCCGGCCGGGTCCCGGTCGATCCGCTCCTGAGCCATCCCGAGGTCCATCGCGATCGCCACCAGTCGCTGCTGCGGGCCGTCATGCAGATCGCGTTCGATCCGCCGCCGCTCCACCTCCACCGAATCCACTGTGGCTTCCCGGGTTTGTGTCAGCGTGTCCACTCGTTCGGAGAGCCGCTCCACCTGTTCGTCCTGGCTCGGCCCGAGCAGCCGCCGAGCCAGCAGGACGTCGACCAGGACCAGTCCTCGGGCCAGCAGGGGGAGCAGTGCCAGGCTCAGGATGCCGAGGCCGAAAACCAGCAGCATCCACCAGAAACCGTCGATTCGGCCGTCGAACGGCAGGTGCATCCCCTCGGCAGGCAATGCCATCACGTAGGCCGGAACCAGTGCGGCGGCCAGCGCCACACTGGTCAGCACCGTGATCACGGAACCGGCCAGCACCCCCCAGAAGGAAATCGCCGTCAGGTGCAGCAGTGCTCGCCAGGACCGCCGGTCCAGCAGCAGGCGCTTGGCGAGGTTCTGGATGCCGGATCCCTGGGTGTCGGGCGCCGCGACCGGTACCGGGATCGACATCCCGGTGAGCGCGAACACCCGGGCTCGCTCGACGAAGCTGAGCCCCAGGGCGCTGATCAGAGCGAGGATCAACAGGGGAAGGCCGACCAGCATCGCCGGCATTGTCGCGATTCCGATGACCGCGAGCACGGTGACTGTCAGGTAGAACGCGGCCAGCAGCAGGTCGAGGACCAGTTGGGCAATCGCCGGCCAGCCCCATAGCCAGCTGCGGGCTATCGCTGCGGCGGAGGGTATCGCCCGGATCCTGGCGTGGCTGGTCACGTCGCTCCACCCAGGGCGACCGTAGCGCTGGCATGGGTGGCGGGCAGCCAGAGGTAAGTAGTCACGTCAATACCGTAGGGAATTCGGCCGTTCGGTGGTGAGCCGGTGAGCACCCGAGGCGACCGGGGGTTACCCCCACCCTCGGTCGAGGGGGTCACACCAATGATTGCGGACGGCCCGAACGCGACGATCATTGCCATGACGACCATCACACCACCCAGTACCGATCCCGATGTCGGCTCGCAGCAGAGGCGCCCTCGACGTTCGCCCACCGCCTGGTGTGCCGACCGGCGGTGGCGAACCCTGCTCGTGGCGCTCGCTGTCCTGGTAGGAGCCGTCCTGCTGCTCGGTCAGGGAATGCAGATCACCGATGATGACGATCAGCTCGTCGGTGATTCCCGTGCCGCTCAGAAAGCCCTGACGGGTGTTGATTTCGGCGATCGTCCGACGGAGAACGTGGTGGTCTCGGCCCGCACCGGGCAGTTGACGAGCGGTGCCGTCGCCGCATTGTCGAAAGAGCTTCGCTCCGCGTACACCGGGCTGGCCGGGGTGGCCGAGATAGGTTCTCCGGTGATCGCCCCGAACCGGGAAACCTTCATGCTGCCAGTGGTTCTGGCTGCAGAAATGGACGATGACAAGGCCGTGAGTGCGGCCGTCGGCCCGATGCTGAAGGCCACCGAACGGCTGGAAGCCGCACATCCGGAACTGGAGCTCGGTCAGGTCGGGCCCGGTTCGATCGACGTCCAGGTCGGTGATCAGCTGGACCGGGACTTCCAGAAGGCCGAACTGATCAGCCTGCCGGTGACCCTCGGCATCCTTTTGATCGCTTTCGGTGCCGTCGTCGCGGCCGGGGTTCCGGTGCTGCTCGCGGTCGGTGCGGTCGCGACCGCGCTCGGTCTGACTGCCCTGGTCTCGCGCGAACTGGTGCCGGTGGACCCCAACACCCAGAGCCTGGTGCTGCTGATCGGGCTCGCGGTCGGCGTCGACTATGCGTTGTTCGTGATGCGCCGCAGCCGAGAGGAACGGGCCGCCGGGGCCTCGGTCAGCGAGGCCATCATTCGAGCCGGGGCGACCGCCGGCCGGGCGGTAGTGATCTCTGGCATCACCGTGGTCGTCGCGATGTCCGGGATGCTGGTCGCCGGAGGGATGTTCACCTCGATGGCGATCGGCGCGATGCTTGTCGTAACGGTGGCCGTGATCGCTTCCGCCACCGTGCTTCCCGCGCTGCTGAGCATCCTCGGTGACCGGGTGGACAAGCTCCGGCTGCCGTTCGTCGGTCGGGCTCGGCGAACCGGCCGGTCCGCCGCCGACGGGTGGTGGGGTCGGCTGGCGGGTCGGGTCACCCGGCGTCCGTTGATCTGGTCGCTGGCGGCTGGAACCGTGCTGATCGCGCTCGCCGTCCCGGCTCTGGGAATGCGCACCGCCCTGACCGATGCCGAAGGCCTGCCGAAAGACCTGCCGGCAGTGGCTGCCCACGAACGGATGGCGGCGGCCTTCCCGCAGCAGGGCAGCACCGTGGATGTCGTGGTCACCGCCGACGCCGCCGATCGCGCAGCGGTCACGGCGGCGCTCGCCGAGACGTTTGAGGACGCCCGAGCCACCGGTCGGATCGCCGGAACCGAACCCAAGGTGCGAACCTCCACCGATGGCAAGGTCACCGTGCTCAGCCTGGCCTCGCCCTACCAGCAGTCGGACCCGCGAACCGATCAGGCCGTCGATACCGTCCGAGCGACGGTCGTGCCAAAGGTCAAGGCGACGCTGGCCGACGTCCCCGGGGTCGACGTGCACGTCACCGGAGCCGCCGCCGGTACCGACCTGACCAGATGGCTGGACGATCGACTGCCCTGGGTCGTCGGCTTCGTCCTGGCCCTGACGTTCGTCGTGATGCTGCTGTCGTTCGGGTCATTCTGGCTGGCCGGCGTCACCGTGCTACTTAACCTGCTGTCAGTCGGTGCGGCCTACGGCGTGATGACACTGGTGTTCCAGAACACCTGGGCCGAAGGGCTGCTCAACTTCACTTCGGTCGGCTCGATCGCCGCCTGGCTTCCGCTGTTGATGTTCGTGATGCTGTTCGGTCTCTCGATGGATTACCACGTGTTCGTCGTGTCCCGGGTCCGCGAGGCGTGGGCGACCGGCGTGGGTCCACGGGAGGCGGTTCGGCTTGGGGTGGGCCGTAGCGCCGGCGTGGTGACTAGCGCTGCGGTGGTGATGGTGGCGGTGTTCGCCATCTTCGCCACGCTGTCCGTGTTGGGGATCAAGCAACTTGGGGTCGGCCTGGCCACCGCCGTCCTGCTCGACGCCACGCTCGTGCGGGGAGTGCTGCTGCCAGCCGTGCTGGCGCTGCTCGGCCACCGCGCCCACACCGGCCCCAAGTGGCTCCCCTCCTTGCACTGAACCGCCAACCCTCGCGGCGATCGTGCAGGTTGCCCCCTGGGAACCGATCGGTTCCTGGAGGGGAGGGGCAACCGTGCGATCGCCGCGGGGAGGGCCGGACGCCCTAGCCGCCGGGGACCCAGAGCACGTCACCGGCCGCGCCGTTGGCCGCTCGGCACAGGATGAACAGCAGGTCGCTCAGCCGGTTCAAGTACTTGGCGGTGAGCGGGTTCACGGCGCCGTCCCCCTCGCTGCCGTGCGCGTCGATCGCGGCCCAGACAGCGCGCTCGGCGCGCCGGGTCACCGTTCGGGCCACGTGCAGGAAGGCCGATCCGGGGGTGCCGCCGGGAAGGATGAACGAGCGGAGTGCGGGCAGATCCGCGTTCCAGGTGTCGCAGGCCTGCTCCAGGCGGTCGACGTACTCGGCCGTCACCCGCAGCGGAGGGTGCTTGGGTGCGGCGACGGTCAACGGCGTGCACAGATCGGCACCGACGTCGAAGAGATCGTTCTGCACCCGGCGCAACAGGGCCACGATCGGCTCGTCCAGAGCGGCGCCATCGGTTGCGGCGGTCATCGCCAAGACGACACCGATCGCGCTGTTGGCCTCGTCCACCTCGGCGTAGGCGATCAGCCGCGGATCATTCTTTGACGTCCGGCTGAAGTCCCCGAGCGCCGTCGTCCCGTCGTCGCCGGTCCGGGTGTAGATCCGGGTCAAATTCACCATCCGGCCAGCGTACGCAACGTTTCCCAGCTCGCGGGTGCCGCCCTGACGGCTGCCGCTGAGCGGCACCCGCTCGAACGGCCCTACGATCCACTCTCGTGGAGGCTTTCCGAGTCATGGGTGGTGCGCGCCTGAACGGTGGCGTTCGGGTCCCAGGTGCCAAGAACAGTGTGTTGAAGCTGATGTCGGCTGCCCTGCTGGCTCAGGGGACGACCACGCTGTCGGACGTGCCGGATATCCTCGACGTGCGGATCATGGCTGAGTTGCTCAGCCGGCTGGGCTGCGACGTCGGTTACGAGATCGGCAAGGGCTCACTCAGCGTCAACACGCCGGAGATGCCCGGTCACCGAGCCGACTACGACCTGGTCCGGGCCATGCGGGCCTCGATCAGCGTGCTCGGGCCGCTGCTGGCCCGCTGCGGCGCAGCCGAGGTGGCCCTGCCCGGTGGCGACGCGATCGGCTCGCGAGGCCTCGACATGCACGTGAGCGGGCTGGAGGCGCTCGGAGCGAAGATCGAGGTGCAGCATGGCTTCCTGGTGGCGCGTGCGCCGTACGGGCTGCGTGGCACGCATATCCGGCTCGACTTCCCGAGTATGGGTGCCACCGAGAACCTGCTGATGGCCGCCGTCCTGGCGGATGGACGCACCGTGCTGGAGAACGTGGCCCGCGAGCCCGAGGTCGTCGACCTCTGTCGGATGCTGCGGCGGATGGGCGCCACGATCGACGGAGTGGCTACGTCCACGCTGGAGATCGAAGGCGTCGCGGGCCTCGCGCCGGTCGAGCATCGCGTCGTCCCGGATCGGATCGTCGCCGGCACCTGGGCTTTCGCCGCCGCGATCACCGGTGGTGATGTCGTGGTGCACAACGGTGAGCCGGGCCACCTCGAGCTGGTGATCGACAAACTGGTGGACGCCGGAGCCGAGGTGATCGCCTTGGCCGATGGGTTTCGGGTGGTCGGACCGGAGCGACCGGTTCGGACCAAGGCGGTCGACGTCGCTACCTTGCCGTATCCGGGGTTTCCGACCGATCTGCAGCCGTTCATGGTCGCGTTGTGCGCGGTCTCGGAGGGCGCGGCGATGATCACGGAGAACCTGTTCGAGGCCCGATTCCGGTTCGTGCAGGAGATCGCGCGGCTCGGCGCGCACGTCCGGATGGATGGGCACCACGCCTTCGTTCGTGGCGTCCCGAGGCTGTCCGGAGCCCCGGTGGAGGCCAGCGACATCCGGGCCGGTGCGGCGCTTGTCCTGGCCGGTCTGGCGGCGGACGGCGAGACGATCGTCTACGAGTCCGGGCACATCGACCGGGGGTACGACCGCTTCGACCACGCCCTGCGGACTCTCGGCGCCGACGTCCGGCGCTTCGACCCCAGCAAAGGCTAGATCTTCACCCGATCGTCACCCGGGCGGCGGGCCTGGGGGAGGGCCGCCTGAGGGAGGGCCGCTCGGGGGAGGGCTGCTGAGCAGGGCCCGAGCCACCGATGCGTCTTGGGGGAAGACCATCAGCCGAGGGCCCCGTCTGGTGGACACCAAGGTGCCACGAACGCCGGACGCCAGCAGGTGTCGTCGCAGCTGCTCACCCTCGATGAACGTGGCCGGTGACGCCACCGCCACCAGTAGGCCGTACTCCGACGGTTCACCCTGCTTGGGCCGGCGCTGTACCACCGAGTGCCCGGAGCTGAACGTCCACCGCAGGAGCAGCACCATCACCGTGAACCCGCCCAGGGCCACGAGTGGCCAGGCGAGGTAGGCGAAGTCTCCCGACGTCTGCATATGACCCAGTCTGTCCCGATCCTTGGAAACTGACCACAGTGTTGATGTATCTCTGTCACCGCTGGTGGCTCTATCGTCACGATTAGCTCACGATTGGCGACGCGCCGGACGCCTTCAAAGACAGTGGCCGTTCTGCCGATTAGCGTCGAGTCAGAATTCTGAATGTGCATGGGTTGGGGGGCCGGCCGTGGGGCTTGGGCTGGGAGTAGACATTGTGGACCCGGGGGCGCATCTGCGCCTGGCGGGTCGATTGGATGCGCGCAACGCTTCCACGGTGCGCACGGCGCTCCATGAAGCGGTTGACGCCGGAACGGGTGAACTCGTCATCGAGATGGGTGGCCTGGAAATCTGGGACGGCACCGGGCTCGGCGTGCTCGTCGGCGCCGGCCGGCGGGCCCAGCGAACCGGCAGGCGATTGGTGCTGACCGGCGTCCAGGCGCGCGAGCTGAGGTTGCTGCGGGTAGCGCGAGTGACCTGGACGTCGTCCGTGCGTCCGGCCGCGCTCGTGGGGTAAATCCAAGCCTGCTGACTTTGGACGAGCATCCGTAACTCCGATGCGTGCGGTGTGTGGCCGCTCGCGTGGAACCGGAGGCCGCGTGTCATAGTTACCGCGTGCATTTGGCCATCCAGCTCGTGGCCCTGCTTACGGTCGCCGCTGCGACGGCGGGGTTGGCCAGCCGGTTCGGGCTTTCAGCTCCGCTGGTCCTGACCTCGCTCGGGCTGATCCTTTCCTATGTTCCCGGCGTCCCCCACTTCCGGCTCGAACCGGAAGTGGTGCTGCTCGGCATCCTCCCGCCGCTGCTCTACGCGACCGCCATCCGGACACCCTGGGTCGATATCAGCCGTAACCGCCGCCCGATCGGCATGCTGTCGGTCGGGTTGGTGCTCGTGACCGCCTTCGCTGTCGCCGGCGTCGTCCAACTGATCTTTCCCGAGGTGGGCTTCGCGCTCGCGCTGGCCCTCGGTGCGGTCGTCGCGCCGCCGGACGCCGTAGCGGCCAGCGCGGTCGCCCGCCGGATCCGGATGCCGCGCAAGGTGGTCACCCTGCTCGAAGGCGAAAGCCTGTTGAACGACGCCACGGCGCTGGTCACGCTGCGGACGGCGATCCTGATGATGAGTGGATCGGTCAGCTTCCTCTCGGCCAGCGGCGATTTCCTCCGGGCCGTCGTGGCTGGGGTGGTGGCCGGTTGGGTGATTGCCCAGGTGGTGTCCTTCATCCGGCGCAAGGTCGAGGATCCGGTTCTTGATACCTCGCTCTCGCTGATCGTCCCGTACCTGTCCTACCTGGCCGCCGAGGAGCTGGACGGATCCGGTGTGATCGCGGTGGTCATCACCGGACTGATGCTGGGTCATCGGTCGACCGAGATTCAGTCCGCCGCCTCCCGGGTGACCGAGCGGGTGATCTGGCGGACCGTGCAGTTCCTGCTGGAGAGCATCGTCTTCCTGCTGATCGGGCTCCAGATCAATGACCTGGTCAACGACGCGATCCAGGACAAGGCGACGCCGAACGCCAAGGTGCTGCTGCTCTGCGGCGCGGTGCTGCTCACCGTGGTCCTGGTCCGCGGGCTGTGGGTGTTCCCTGGTACCTATCTACCCCGGCTGATCCCGGCGATCGCCCGAGCCGAGGACAGGCCGCAGGCCCGGAACGTCGCACTGGTGGCCTGGGCCGGGATGCGCGGCGTCGTCACCATGGCCGCCGTCCTGAGCATCCCGGAAGAGATTGACGGCGAGCCGGTCCCGGGCCGGGCCGCGCTGGTCGTGGCGGCGTTCGCGGTGGTGATCGGCACTCTGCTGATCCAGGGCACCACCCTGCCCTGGCTGGTGAAGCTGCTGAAGGTGAACGGACCCGACCCGGCGCAGGACGCGCTGCAGGAGGCGCTGGTCCAGCAACGCGCGGCGCGCGCTGGGCTGGACCGGCTGGCAGAGAAGAAAAAGGACCACGATCCGCCCGAGGTGGTCGGTGCGCTCGAGAGCTGGGGTGGCCGGGTGGCCAATGCCGCCTGGGAACGGCTCGGCGCGATCAATTCCGAGCGGGAGACTCCGGCCGCCGCCTTCCACCGGCTCCGGGTGGCGATGCTTGAGGCCGAGCGCCAGGTGGCGGCCGACATTCGCCGGTCCGGTTCGGTACCGCATGACCTGGTCGAGAAGGTGCTGGAGCGGATCGACCAGGAAGAGGCCATGCTCGGGGGCTTCTCGGCCGGTTCAGTGCCCCAGCCGGATCCGGAGACGACGGCGCTGACGGCCCCGCAGGAAGCGGCCTGCGAGCATCTGCGCGACACCCCGGGCATCGTGCACCCGACCACCCCACCGGACGCTTGCCCGGACTGCGTGGCGATCGGCTACGACGACTGGGTGCACTTGCGGATGTGCCTGGCCTGCGGTCATGTCGGATGCTGCGACTCCTCGCCGGGCAAGCACGCCGACGCCCACTATCAAGCCACTGACCACCCGGTGATGCGAAGCATTGAGCTGGGCGAGGCCTGGCGCTGGTGCTTCGTCGACGGCGAGCTCGGCTGACGAAGCAGCGAGGGGGCAGCGAAAGAGCTGCCGAACGAGTAGCGAGCGGGCTGCGCTGTGCATGATCGCGGTGAAGGGAAGGATGGTGGGGTGAGGTCGCTCACGTGTGTGGGCCTACGGGGCATCCGGCGAGCGGGCTACTGTCGATCAGCAGCCACGATTCGGGAGGACCGAGATGCTCAGCGACGATGCCGGACCGATGGCCAAGGGGTCGGATCCTGTTTCTGTCTCGCCGGGCGACCCAGCAGCGGGTGCGGGTGGCGGGGCGGTGCGGGAGGTGGAGCCGGATTTCTCGGCAACGCAGGTGTCTCGCCCGGAGCGAGACCGGCCGTGGGTGATGCGGACGTACGCCGGTCACTCCAGCCCGGTCGAGTCGAATGCGCTGTACCGACGCAACCTCGACAAGGGCCAGACCGGCTTGTCGGTAGCCTTCGACCTGCCCACCCAGACCGGATACGACGCCGACCACGCGCTGTCGCGGGGTGAGGTGGGCAAAGTCGGCGTCCCGATCCAGCATCTGGGCGACCTGAAGGCGCTCTTCGACGGCATTCCGCTGACCCGGATGAACACCTCGATGACGATCAACGCCCCGGCGATGTGGCTGCTGGCGCTTTACCAGGAAGCCGCCCTGGAACAGGCCGGCGAGGACGCGGACCCGAGCAGTCCCGAGGCGGCGGCCGTCCTGAAGCAGCTGTCGGGAACCACCCAGAACGACATCATCAAGGAGTATCTCTCCCGGGGCACCTATGTTTTCCCGCCGGGGCCGAGTCTGCGGCTGACCACCGACACCATCGCCTACACGGTGGCCCACATGCCGCGCTGGAATCCGGTCAACATCTGCAGTTACCACCTGCAGGAGGCCGGGGCCACACCGGTGCAGGAGGTCGCGTTCGCGATGTGCACCGCGATCGCGGTGCTCGATGCGGTCCGGGACAGCGGCCAGGTGGCACCGGATAAGTTTGGTGACGTCGTCCAACGGATTTCGTTCTTCGTCAATGCGGGAGTGCGATTCGTCGAAGAGATGTGCAAGATGCGCGCCTTCGTGGACCTCTGGGACGAGATCACCCGTGACCGCTACGGAATCGCCGACACCAAGCAGCGCCGCCTGCGGTACGGCGTCCAGGTGAACTCGCTGGGGCTGACCGAGGCGCAGCCGGAGAACAACGTCCAGCGGATCGTGCTGGAGATGCTGGCCGTCACGCTGTCGAAGAACGCTCGGGCCCGGGCCGTCCAGTTACCGGCCTGGAATGAAGCGCTGGGCCTGCCTCGACCGTGGGATCAGCAGTGGTCGCTGCGGTTGCAGCAAGTCCTGGCCTACGAATCCGATCTGCTGGAGTACGGCGACATCTTCGACGGAAGTCCGGTTATCGAAGCAAAGGTCGGTGAAATCCTGGCCGGTGCCCGGGCGGAGATCGACCGGGTGCAGCAGATGGGTGGCGCGGTCGCCGCAGTGGAGACCGGGTACATGAAGTCGGCTCTGGTCGCCGCGCACGCCGCTCGCCGCAGCCGGATCGAGACCGGTCAGGATGTCGTCGTCGGCGTCAACAAGTTCGTCACCACCGAGCCGAACCCGCTCACCGCAGACCTCGACCGGGCCATCCAGTCCGTTGATCCGACCGTGGAAGGCGCTGCAGTGCAAGCAGTTCAGCGCTGGCGGGCGGAGCGAGACGGCGATCCGGGACGGCGTGAGGCGACCCAGGCGGCGCTGCGGCGGCTACGGGACGATGCCCGCACGATCGCGAATCTGATGCCGGCCAGCCTGGACTGCGCTCGGGCCGGGGTCACGACCGGGGAATGGGCGGACGCCTTGCGCGAGGTCTTCGGCGAGTACCGGGCGCCGACCGGAGTCGGCGGGGTGGTCGGCTCGGCAGGGACAGCGGCGACGGAGTCAGTGCTCCTGAGCGTGCGCGAGGCGGTTCGGCGCACCGGTGAGGAGCTCGGTGGGCGGCTGCGGCTACTGGTCGGAAAGCCCGGTCTGGATGGTCATTCCAATGGCGCCGAGCAGGTCGCGGTGCGGGCCCGGGACGTCGGTTTCGAGGTGATCTACCAAGGCATTCGCCTGACCCCGGCCCAGATCGTGGCCGCTGCGGTGGCCGAGGACGTGCAGTGCGTCGGGCTCTCGGTGCTGTCCGGCTCGCACCTGGAGCTGGTGCCCGAGGTGCTGGACGGTCTGCGGGCGGCCGGCGTTGACGACGTCCCGGTGATCGTCGGTGGCATCATCCCGGAAGCCGATGAACGCAAGCTACTTTCGCTCGGCGTCGCCGCAGTGTTCACCCCGAAGGACTACGGGCTGACCGAGATGATGGCGAAGATCGTTGACCAGATCCGGCTCAGCCGCGGACTGGAACCCTTGTCCAGCTGACTATTTCGGCCACTTCAAGGGCTAGCTCCAGGCGCTCGCCAGCGCCTTCACGATCCGCTCCAGCCGTTCTTCCGACGTCCCGAAGTTCACCCGCACGAAACCGTCGTAGCGCTGAAAGCCTTTCGGGGCGAACGTTGATCCCTGGTTCACCATGACCTTCGCCCGGTTCAGCGCCTCGGTCGCCGGGTCGGTCAGGCCGCTTGCGCGCGCGTCCAGCCAGGCCAGCGAGGTCCCCTCGGACGGCCACCCGGGCAACTCGGTCAGCTGCGGTAGATGTGTTTTCAGCAGCTCGGTCAGCTGGGCTCGGCGCGCCGACAGCTCGAGGACAAGGCCGTCCAGCCAGTCCGTGCCCTTGGTGTACGCGGCGACCGTGGCGATCACTCCGAGCGGTGAGACGCCGTGGTTGGCGACCGGTGGGACGGCGGCCAGGGTGGCGGCATCCGCGGCCGAGCCGGGGATCAGCTGCGCACACTTGAGACCGGGCAGGTTCCAGGCCTTCGACGCCGCGATCAGGCTGGTGGTGTGCTCGGCGGTGCCCTCGAGTACGGCGTACGGGGTGTGGGTGGCGCCGGAAAAGACCAGCGGAGCGTGGATTTCGTCGCTGATCACGCGCGCACCGTGGCGCAGTACGACGTCCCGCAGCGCTTCCAGTTCGTCTCGGGTGAAGCAACGCCCGGTCGGGTTGTGCGGGTTCGCCAACAGCACGGTCCGCGCTCCCGCGGCCAGGGCAGCATCGATCTGGTCCAGGTCAAGGGTCCAGCCGGCCGCTGCGGTGGGCTCCAGCATCGGTACCGGGACGAGTTCGCGTCCGGTCCACGGCACCGCTGCCAGAAACGGCGGATACGACGGGACCGGGACGACGACCGGAGCCGGTTCGCAGAGCGCCCACAGGGCGAGCATCACCCCGGCCATCACGTCGCCGGTGGCGAACACCCTGGCCGGGTCGACCTGCCAGCCGAAGCGGTCGGCGAGAAACCCGGACGTCGCCTCGGGCAGCCCGCTGTGCCGGTCGATCGGCGGATAGCCCAGCGCCCCGTCGTCAATTGCTGCATGCAGCGCCGCAGCCACCGGGGGGCAGACGGCGACGTCCAGTTCGGCGACCCAGGCGGGCAGCACCTCGGGCCCGGCATAGGTCCACTTCACCGACCTGGTCCGGCGCAGTTGCTCATCGCTGAGGTCAAAGTCCGGACTGCTCATGCCACTAGCCTAGGTCAGCAAACGTCCGGTCAGGTCTGCTGTGATTCAGTGGCGAGCTGCTGCACCGAGGCCAGGACCTCGTCGGCGCAGCCCCAGGACACCGTCACTCCGCTGCCACCATGTCCGTAGCAGTGCACGACCGTTCCTTCGGGGCCGTGCACGGTCTCCAGTCGGACGGTCGGTCGGCTGGGGCGTAGCCCCACCCGATGCGAGAGCACCGACGCCGATCGCAGCGCCGGGACGAGTTCCAGGGCCCGCTCCAGGATCTGCGCCGCGTCGACGTCCCGGGGAGTCGTTGACCAGTCGTCCTGGTCGGTGGTGCCGCCGACGACGACGTGCCGGGGATGCGGCAACACATAGGTCAGCAGGTCGGGATCGGAATCGTCGGACCACCAGGTGGTCAGGCCCGGGTTGGTCATCCAAACCACCTGTCCCCGAACCGGGCGCATCGACGGGTCGTTGGCGAGTGCTCGGGCCGCCAGACCGGTGCAGTTCACCACGATGCCGCGGCTGGGCAGGGCGGTCAGCGGCAGCCGGGTCAGGGTGCCGCCGGCTGCCTTCAGCCGGCGGACCAGATACGGCAGGTACGTCGTCATGTCGATCAGTGGTACCCGCAGATGCCAACCGACGGTGTGCTTCCGGGTGGGGTTCACCACCTCGGTCATCGCGAGCTGCGTCAGGCCCGCGGACCAGGCCGGGCGGTCAGAACCGGCCCCCAGAAGGTAGCCGTCCCGGACCACCACGCCGACGTCAGCACCAGACCCAGCACCAGCGGAACCAGAACCAGAGGAACCAGCACCCGAAGAACCAGCGCCGGCCAGATCGAGGAAGTTCTGCAGCGTCACCCGGGCCCAGTGAGCCACGGTCTGCGTGGGTTCGGCGAGGAACGGCAGCCATAGCCCGCCCGCCGTGGCCGAGGTGGTCTCCAGCGGCAGATCTCGCGCCAACACGTCGACCTGGTAACCGGCCTCAGCCAGCCGAACAGCACTGCTGAGACCGACGACGCCGGCTCCCACCACCGTGACTCGTGGACTCATGCCTGATGGTGTCGCGTCGAGCAGCGATTCGGCTACTCCGGCGTGCCCGATTCATTCGACGTGGACGAGGGTAGGGGCAGCGACGGTGATTCATTCGACGGGGACGAGGGTAGGGACAGCGACGGTGATTCGCTCGACGGGGACAGCGACGGCGATTCGCTTGACGGGGACAGCGACAGTGACGGCTGAGAGATTGGGTGGCTGGGCACCGCCGTCCCGACGGCCTCGGAAATGGTGGCGTATCCGTCGGCCCGCAGCCTCGCGGCCAGTTCGCGGTGCACCCGCCGAGGCCAGAGCGGACCGGCGTAGATGAAGGCGGTGTACGCCTGCACGAGGGTGGCACCGGCCCGGATCCGCTGATAGGCATCGTCCCCGGAGCCGATCCCACCGGCCGCAATCAGCACCATCCGGTCACCCACTCGGGCCCGCAGTCGCTGCAGCACCTCCAGCGCTCGGGCCTGCACCGGCGGACCGGACAGACCGCCCGCGCCGATCGCCTCGACCTCGGTGGCAGGAGTGACCAGGCCCGCCCGGGAGATGGTGGTGTTGGTCGCGATGATGCCGTCCAGGCCCAGTTCCAGGGCAAGGTCGGCCACGGCGTCCAGTTGCTCGTCGGTCAGGTCGGGAGCGATCTTGACCAGCAACGGGACGTGTCGGTCCGTCGTGCTGTCGAGGCTGCGCCGGACGGCCTGCAGCAGTGGTCGCAGCACCTCGACCGCCTGCAGATTCCGCAGTCCCGGGGTGTTCGGTGAGCTGACATTCACCACCAGATAGTCAGCGACGTCGGCCAACCGGCTGGCACTGGCCGTGTAGTCCGCAATGGCCTCGGCTTCGGTCACCACTTTGGACTTGCCGATGTTGGCTCCGACCACGGCCATCGGTCCACCGGCCCGGGTGAACTCGGCGCGCTCGCGCAGGCGGGTGGCCGCAGCTGCCGAACCGGCGTTGTTGAAGCCCATCCGGTTGATCAGCGCACGGTCAGCGGGCAGCCGGAAAAGCCGCGGCTTGGGGTTGCCTGGCTGCGGTCGCGCAGTCACCGTGCCGATCTCGACGAAGCCGAAGCCGAGCGCACCGAGGGCGTCGGGGGCTCGCGCGTCCTTGTCGAAACCCGCTGCCAGACCGAGCGGTCCGGGCAGATCGAGGCCAAGCGCGCTGACCCGCAACACCGGGTCATCGGTGAGCAGCCTGCGACGTAGCAAGGACACCAGGCCGGGAATCATCCCGGCCAGCCGGATCAGCGCAAAGCCCATCCGGTGCGCGGTCTCGGCAGGCATCCGGCGGAAAATCAGGTGGAAGAACGCCCGATAGATCATTGTTCCGTGGCCTCTGGCTCAGAAGAGCCGGTGCTCGACGTTGTCGAGTCCGCGCATGGCATCGTAATCGAGCATCACGCAGCGGATCCCACGATCCTCGGCGAGTACCCGGGCCTGCGGCTTGATCTCCTGGGCGGCGAAGATGCCGGTCACCGGAGAGAGCAGCGGGTCGCGATTCATCAGTTCGAGGTAACGGGTCAGCTGCTCGACGCCGTCAATGTCACCCCGACGCTTGATCTCGACGGCGACCGAGCCGCCGGTGGCATTGCGGACCAGGAGGTCGACCGGGCCGATCGCGGTCATGTACTCCCGCCGCACCAGCGACCAGCCTTCGCCGAGCCGGTTCACCTGCTCGGCGAGCAGCTTCTGCAGGTGCGCCTCCACCCCGTCCTTGACCAGGCCGGGATCAACGCCGAGTTCGTGGCTGCTGTCATGCAGCACCTCATGCAGGCTGACGATCAGCCGATCGTCGGTCTTGGACTGCTGCACGGTCCAGATCTCGATGACCCCACGCTCGGCGGCCGCCTCATCGGGCTGGCTGACGCTGAGCTTGCATGGTGGGCTCATCCAGTTCAGCGGTTTGTAGGACCCGCCGTCCGAATGCACCAGCACGCTGCCGTCGGCTTTGACCAACAGCAGCCGGGTGGCCAACGGGAGGTGGGCGGTCAGACGCCCGGCGTAATCCACGGAGCAACGAGCAATAACCAGACGCACGCTGAGAAGAGTAGCCGTCGGTGGGACGCAGACGCGCCGGATTGGCGACTGGCCAGCTACCTCACTACTGCGGATGGCGTAGTAGTCTGTTCCCCGGAAGTGCGGCGGAGGGGTGGCTGTCGGTGCGCTGCGACGTCGAATTGGATGACTCCACGGAGGTGGCGCAGTGGGCACGACGATGCCGATGTCGGCAGAAACCGTTCGGAACGGAGATTTCCGGGACGTCGCGGGATACGTGAGCGCGGTCCGTGCGCAGCTGAACGATCTGGAGTCGGACGAGGTCGAGGAACTGACCGGCGGGCTGGAGGCCGATCTCACCGATGCGCTGGCGAACCAGGACGCCGACCCGGTGCAGACGTTCCCGCTGCCGGCATCCGCAACCAACGCCACTCCTGAGCCTAACGTCACTCCTGAGCCCAACGTCACCCCTGAGCCCAACGCCACTCCCTGAGGACCACTGCCACCTCGGGACCACCTCCCACCTACGGGTGCAGGTTGACCACGGTCTGCAGTTGAGCCACGCCCGAGAGCAGCACGAAGCCCAGGACCACCATCGTGCGTGGGTACGACCGGGTACTGGACGCCGTGTGGCGGACAAAAAAGCTCATGGCCCGGAGTCTTCCGATTCCGGGCCATGAGCTCATGAGCTGTCGTACTCAGCTTCTGCGGGCCTTACCGCCCTGACGTCACAGCCGGCCAGACACCGCTTCCTTGGCGTTGGTGATGCCGCGGCCGTAGAAGCCGTTCTTGTACTTCGCGCCTTCACAGGTGTGGTCGGTCTCGACCACGTTTCCGTTCGGCAGGATCCGCTTGTAGTGGAATGTCCGCGGCGTCGGGCAGGCCTTCGCCTTGGCGCTGTCCAGCAGCTTGGATTCGGTCGCTCCCGGCCGCAGTTCGAGTCCACCGTTGACCTTGTCCCGGTTGCCGTACTCGCTGACGATCAGCGAGGCGACGCCGGTCACGTGCGGTGCGGCCATCGAGGTGCCCTGCAGGTACTGGTAGTACCCGCAGACCGTGCCCTTGCAGCTGCGCACGACCGCCGGGGTCTTCGGCGTCCCGTCCGGGTTCAGGAAGCCCCCGGACTGCGCGAGCGCAGCCGGGAACGCGGCCAGGATGGTCTTGGTGACGTCGCGGGTGCCGGCCGGGGTGTCGTACGCGTCCCCACCCGGCGCCGAGATGTCGGTCTGCTCGATGCCGTAGTCGGAGTAGTACGCCTTCCGGCCGCTCGGGCCGACCGAGCTGACGGCGACCACGCCGCGGCTCTCGGTCGGGACCGTGATGCAGGAGTTATCGATCGCCCGCTCCTTGGCGGCGTCCTCCGGGTAGTCCGGGCTGGAGGTGTCGACGACCGGCTTGCCCAGGTCGGTGGCGCCGTTGCCCTCGGCCGCGATCGGGAGCACGCCGTGTCCGCGTGCGAAGTCCAGGGCCCGCTGGGTGGCCTCACGGACGACCCTCTGCTCGGTCTGCTCGGCCGGTGAGTCGGCCGGGTTGTCCAGGCAGTTGTAGAGCCACGGGTCGGTGTAGTAGCTCATGTTGACCACGTCCACGCCGATGTTTCCGGCGTAGGTCAGGGCGTCCAGGGTCGACTTGAGGAAGAAGTAACCGGAATCCTGACCTGCCCGGATGTTCACCAGGGTGACGTTCGGCGCGACCCCGGCCATGCCCAGGCCGTTGATCGGTGAACCGATCGTGCTGGCTACGTGGGTGCCATGACCGTCTTCGTCCACGTCCGCCGGGTCGACGCAGGAAGCGACCTCGCAGGGGCCGTCGATGTCCGGCATGTCGGTGGTGAAGTTCCGGGACAGCTTGGCGTCGAAGTTCTCCGCGATGTCCGGGTGCGTGCCGTCGACCCCGGTGTCGATGATCCCGACCAGGACCTGCTTCGAGCCCTTCTGCTTCTTGTAGGACCCCGTCGCCGTGGCGTCGATCATCTTCATGTCCCACTGCAGATCGGCCAGCGGCTCGGCGGTCACCGGGTCACCGCCGCGCTTGGTGGTCGATCTGGCCTCGTCGGCCAGCAGGGTCATCTTCTCGATGTCGTTCTTCGATGCCTGTTTCGCGTCCGGTGCCACACCGATCACTCGGTTGCGGGCCGCGCCGATCACTCCGGGAGCGGCATCTACCTGGGTCGCGAAACCGGCCGACGAGCTGCGGGCGACGACATAACCGAGGT
The DNA here is from genome assembly GCA_031400005.1 of Kineosporiaceae bacterium. Taxonomy (GTDB): domain Bacteria; phylum Actinomycetota; class Actinomycetes; order Actinomycetales; family Kineosporiaceae; genus JANNPJ01. Next base: position 20,857 of record JANNPJ010000672.1, read on the forward strand.
CGTCGTTGGACGAGACCACGGTGCCGCCGGCTGCCACGACGGCTGCCTTCGTCTCAGCTGATCCGCTGTCGACGGCGTGCAGGACGATGTAGTCGGTGGGTGCCTGGGCCGCCGAGCTGTTGCCACTCACGGCGACAGCGGACCCTCCCGTCACGAGTCCGGTGCCCGCGACGGCTGCCGCCGTCAAGCACGCTACAAGGATGCGCATATTTGGTTTCTCCCTCATTGCCCTGGTGCACGCCAACGTTCCCGCCCGCATAAACGGGAAGGAATCATCACTCACACATACTTCGCAACACTTCCTATACCTCTTCACCCAATTGGCGCCATAGTTTCCAGAAGCAAGCTTTGGCCCCAGAGCTAACTGTGACCTCAGCCGTATCGCCGGAAGGGGGAGGAAACGGTCCTGCGGTCGGTTCGTCCGGATGGGCCGGGGTCTCAGTGGGAAGCATCGATCGGGTCATCCGGGCCGCGCATCGATGTGGTGTGGACGACATTTCCAGCCGCCATCGGCCGTCCGTGCGCTGTCAGGATCGAAGTCCGGCAGCAGCTGAAGGAGACATCGATGGCGCGCGAGTTCCGCACGGTGGGCGTGGTGGGTCTCGGGACGATGGGAAGTGGCATCGCCGAGGTCTTGGCCCGGAACGGGCTGCAAGTGATCGGTGTGGAGCAGACCGGGGACGGCGTTCGCCGGGCCGGTGACCTGCTTCGGGCCTCGACGCAGCGAGCGGTGGAGCGGGGCAAGCTCAGCGTTGGTGAGCGGGACGATCTGCTTGCCAGGATCGAGATCGTCACCGACTTCGACCGGCTGGCCACCGCCGATCTGGTGATCGAGGCCGTGCCCGAGCACTTGGAACTCAAGCGGGAGATCTTCGCCAAGATCGATGCGATCGTCACGTCTGAAGCCGTGCTGGCGACGAACACCTCCAGCCTGTCGGTGACCGAGTTGGCCGTCGCCACCGAAAACCCGCGGCGGGTGGTCGGTATCCACTTCTTCAACCCGGCTCCGGTGCAGGCTTTCGTCGAGGTGGTGCGCACGGTCGTCAGCGAGCAGGAGGTGGTGGACGACGTCGTCGCGCTCACCCGGCGGCTCGGAAAGGAACCGGTCGTCGTCGGCGACAAGGCCGGGTTCATCGCGAACGCCTTGCTGTTCGGTTATCTGAACCACGCCGTGTCGATGTTTGAGCAGAGGTACGCCTCGCGCGAGGACATTGACGCCGCGATGCGGTTCGGCTGCGGTCTGCCGATGGGTCCGCTGGCCCTGATGGACCTGATCGGCCTGGACACCGCGTACGAGATCTTGGACTCGA
>JANNPJ010000711.1:0-2043 GCA_031400005.1 Kineosporiaceae bacterium
GACCCCTCACCTACCCCGGACCCGACCGTGCCCTCGACCCCATTGCCTCCGACCTCTCCCACAGTCGGGCAGCTGAAGACTGTGCTAACCGGTGGTGTCGGTTTCGACGCTGACGGCGACGGCTCGAGCGACGGATACCTAACGTCCGGCAAGAAAGACGGCAAACCGATACCGGCCCAGCTGAACGGTTGGACTGGCGTCGAGGGCGATGGTTACTTTCCGGTCTATCAGGAGGCATCCACCGCTCGACCAGAGGACTGCCGTCGACATCCCACAAAAATTCCCACCACTAAAGGAGTTCCCAGCTTTGTGGGTAACGTTAAGCTCCCGAAGTCTGCGACTCCAGGTAAGATAAATGTTTGCCTACTGACCAGGGGCGCCGATGGCTCGGCCCTTAAACGGCATTGGGTAATGATCAACGTGATCGAGATTGAAAGGGCGGACGACCACGGTGTGTCTCTTGGTGTTGTAATGACAGCAGTCGATATATGAAAATCGCTGTAACCTGATGCCGCCCGTTTCAGCCCTCCCCCGGCGGGGCCGGCCTGCGGGCGCAGTGGCCGATTCCAACCTCGGCATTAAACAAGCGAGGGGTTTAGCAATATGACGATCCTCAGTGCAACGCTATCAGTGTTGGCGGCTCTTGCTTCGGGGCTCGCCGTCGAAATTACGGCGAAAAAATGGGACTTCTCTGGCAGCGCCCGGTTGGTTGCCACCGTGGTAGTGACGCTGATAGTCCTAAGCGTCGGACTAACCATTGGGGGGGAATTGAGCGCCGCAAAAAACCCGTCGGCGCCCGATCCTCTCGTTACTACTGCACGGCCGATCCCAACCGATACCGCACGGCCGACCCCAACCGATACCGCACGGCCGATCCCAACTGCCGAGCCGCAGGCCAGGATCGCAAAGTATTGGTCAGGAAAGTTCCTGCTAAACCAGGTCAGCGGCGGCGTGGATTTGGACACGAAACCAGCCTCCTCGGCTACCGGGGCAGCTGATAATCTGGACGCTGGTGACCTTTTCTATGATAATCAGGACGCACTGGGAAACCTTCTTTACGCCGGCAACGGGCCGCTGGCGCAGTGGGAAGGGGAACGCCTACCTGACGCCGCCGATTGCATAGAAGCCGTACAAACGCTCGCGATTAGGAAGGTAGACCCTAGTGTCGGACAGATACTCTGCGTGGGGACCAGTGGTGGCCGAATCGCCAGGCTCGAAATAACCCGGGCGGAATATGAAGATGTCCGGTTCTCCTTAATTGTTTGGAATGTTAAGCCCTGATCATCGTCCAACGCGGCTAAAATTCACGTAACGTAAGCATTCGGCCATGGCGTGGACGCTGCCGCCCAGCTTGGGCTTGATGCGAGGCTCAGCCCTGCACGGCTGGCGGTCGCAGTGGCCGGTATCCGTCGGTGTCGAGCTTGGCCAGTTCGCCGTCGATGTCAACGGAGTGGGTGCCGTAGAAGTTGACGTTGGCGTGGTGGCTGGGCCAGATGTGCGCCAGGACCTCCTCAGCGACCGGGCGCCCGGTGCGGCGCAGCGCGCTCACCGCGAGGCCGTAGTACTCGGTGGTCCAGGTGACGATGGCATTGGTGGCCACGGTCAGGCACCACATCTGCTCGGACTGCTGCTCGTGATGGCGCCGGCGAACCGCGCCCTCACCGGCGTAGGCCAGTTCCCGGCGCAGGGCGTGCAGGTTCTCGCCTTTGTTCAGTTGCCGGGCGATCTTGCGCCGGTACGTGGGGTCGGCGAGGTAGCGGGCGGCGTAGATGGTCCGACGCAGCGCCCCGTATTCCTTGATCGCGCTGGTCAGCGCGTTCTGCTGTCGTTTCGAGGAGCACAGCTTGCCGACCACCAGGGCGGCGGTGGCGTGCCCGTACTTCACCGATGCCGCGACCCGCAGCAGGTCATCCCACGTCGCGGTGATCAGCTCGGTGTTCAGCCGGCGGGTCAACAACGGCCCGGCGTGCGGGTACCGGGTGACGAAGTCCGCTTTCGGCCCGGTGCGGTACAGGGTGATCTTCCCAGGTCCCGGATCCGCGG
>JANNPJ010000756.1:0-2119 GCA_031400005.1 Kineosporiaceae bacterium
CGCCGGATAGGTCCACACCTCAGGATCCTCGGCGCGCAGCTGGCGGATCAGCCGGTTCCGCTGTTCGCGGTGCTGATCCGCCAGCCTGGCCGCTTCGAGCGACCGGCGGTGCTGTTCCCGAGCCTGCTGGGCTCTGGCATCCGACGGCATCGGCCCTACAGATCACCGCGGGAGAAGTCCGCGATCAGGTTCGGCACCGCGGCGTCGAAGCCAGCGACGTCGAGCATCGCCGGGTTTGCCGGGTCCGCGATGCTGACGTCGTTCGCGGTCATCCCCACGACGATCAGACGGGTGTCGAGCCCCATCCCCTGCCGGTAGGTCTCCAGCGCCTGGTGCGGATGCGTGGCTCCGGCGTACGTCTCGTTGTCGGTGAACACCACGATCGTGTCGAAGGCCCGCTTCTGCGACATCGCCCAGGTGAAGGGCAGCGAGCAGTCCGTCCCACCGAACGGGAGATCGCTGATCGACCGAATGGCGTCGTCCAGGCGCTGACGCGGGCTGATCGGCAGTTCGGACAGACCGCTGTCGCGCCGGAACCGGCCGGCTCCGGCACGTGTGAAGCCGACAACAGTGGTTTCCGGCTCGGTGGCCATCGTGACCAGAGCCAGCGCGGCGGACGCCTCACGGCAGGTGATCGGCAGGTTCGCGGCCGGCCACCCCATCGACCCGGAAACGTCCAGCGCCAGAAGGGTCCGCTTCCCGGCCGGCTCGACCGCGGCGAACGCCGCGTAGAACGCGGCATCCAACGCATCGACGACCTGTCGCACCGGCGTCCACTCACCCTGACCCCGTGCGCTCCGGCCCGATCCGTAGGTGCGCTGGGCTACCAGCACGTTCACCGGATGGACCCGGCCCTTCCGGAGCCGGCCGGAGTCCTGCAGTTGCGTGACGACCGTACGCAGAGTGCTGCCCTGGAGAACTCCCAGCCGGGTGAGGCGCGGAAGCTGGCGGATCAGGGCCGTCTGCGGCATCCCCCGCTCGATCAGAGCCTGCCAGACGGTGGGCTCGACGAGCGCCGAGTCGGGAAGCATCTCCCAGGAGAGTGGGTGCTCACCGATCAGACCCACCCAGGTACTGACCTGGGTGGCGCTCTGCGCCTTGAGAAACGCGTTCACCAGCGGGATGTCACTGTCGCCACCGCGGACGATCCAGTCGAACAGCGCCGCCCGGTCACCCTGTGCCTTCGGGTGCGCCAACCGCAGCAGGTCCCGGTGGGTCCAGCCCTCACGCTGGCGATACTTCACCGCCTGGTACGCCAGACCTGGAACCTCCTTGTCCAGGTACCAGGCACCGACGGCACGCCGGAGGCCACGGCCCCAGCCGCGGAACTGCTCCACGTACCGGGCGAACAGGAACAGGTGTGTTCCGGTCCGGGCGACCTGAGGCAGCGCATCGAGCGCGGCCTTGCGGCCGGGCTCGTTACCGAGGGACGCCGCGGCCGCGAGCGCGAAGATCGCCGGGTTCTGCCGGGGGGCGCGGCCCGCCACGGAGACGGCGACGATCTCGTCGGTGAGCCAAGTCGCACGATCACGCGCCGCAGTCAGGACCACGGCGGCGTTGGCCGCGGTGATGTCCTTCGCCGAGGCGTAGTAGGTGCCGCCGTCGGTACCGAGGCTGAGGAAGCGGCGGATCCGGACGTCGTCGGTGCCGGCGAAGGAATACCCGCCAGCAGCGTTCGGTGTCTGTCGGGCGCCTTCGGAACCGATGGCGCGCTGGGTTTGGGGAGTCGCTCGGGTTGAGATCGTTGCTAGCGGATCCATGCTCGCCTCTTCGGTGGGGTTAGGCCCTGCGGGCGGGTGAATGGTGACCGGGTCAGCTGCGAGGTGGGTAACCGATCAGATCCGGCCCGCGAGAGCCGAACTGGGTCCTGTGGGCATGGTGTGATCGCCGGGTTTTAAGTGCTCTGCCAATTGAGCTACGACAGCCAAGACTGCCGGCAGGACTCGAACCCGCAACCCCTCCATTAACTGTGGTAACCGACGATCTCCGGCCCACAGGAACACTATTCAGTTCGTTCAGAACAGGCCCGAGGATCTCCGGCCGCCCTCGATTGGAACCGTAATGCGTTACAGGCAAAGGGAGCAAGCGAATTACGTCTGGCTCGGCCACGGACCAAGCA
>JANNPJ010000758.1:0-8540 GCA_031400005.1 Kineosporiaceae bacterium
AGCCGCCGGCCGAGGTAGAGGACTTGAGCCATGCTCACCTTGGCGTGACCGAGCTGGTCACTGATCTTGCGCGTAGACACGTTCGCATCGTCCAAGAAACTGGCGACCGTCTTGCGCAGCGTGTGGCTGACCAAGCCCTCCATCTCGGCCTCGTCCCGCACCTCCCGCCACACCCGACGGACGTCCCTCATGCCTGTCGGCAAGGGCACAGAAAGCCCTCGCCGCCCCGTCGACCAGAGAGCAAGTCATGAGCCAAAGCACCGACCGCCATCTATCCACCGTCAATCGCGAATTGACGCTCAACGAGCCGAGCCTCAGGGCGACGAGCAAGGGATCGGCTCGGCGCTCTCGTTGCTGGGGTCGGTTGGTGACCCGTGTGTTTGAAATTCCTTGGCCCGCATAATGGTCTTCATGCACGATCTTCGCTGGGACGACGTCAAGGATTGGTTCAACCCGTACGAAAATGGCAGCGTGCCCGACGTCAGCGTGCCCGACACGACCTTGGACGACTGGGAAACGCTCCTGAAACTGATTCGATCCCAGGGCTGGCCGTGCGAGTACGACTACCGAGACCAACGGCATCCTCTCCACGCCTCGGCCCCGGAACTGTTCGTACCCGATCCAGAACGTCGGATACGAACCTTGTGGGTTTGGCCTGACCCCAACCTCGAGTGGATCGTGCGGCCCTGGGTTCCTAGCGAGATCGTCGGTGACGTCAATCTCTTCGAGATCCAAGGGCAAGAACGACTCGATGTGTTCTGCCTGCTTCTGCGCACGCTCGGCACGGCCCTGGGCAAGCGCGTCCTCGTCCACGGCGAGGGAACCGACGACTACCCGCCGATGATGGCGTACGAAGTGGACGACGACCGAGTGGTATTTCTTGCCGGTCCTTGGAGATGACAATCTCTGGCAGTAGACAACGCAGGCAGATCACAAGTGGTCCCGCCAAAAGGCAACTGACACCTCGGTCTCATGAAATTCATGGACCACGTAGTCCTCCAGGTTTACCCCGTAAACCATCATGTCGTTGAGCGAGTGGACCGACAGGACGGGATGACCGCTCGTGCCCGATCCGCCTGGAAGATAGCGGTGCGCATAGACCGGGACCAGACGCGGCACGTCGGCCAAGCGCCGTTGGGTCTTGGCCATCACCGCGTCCTGGGATTGTGGACGCTTGCCCCACCCGGTAGGCCAGCCGCCTTCGGCGATGTGGTGGCGAATACAATTCACCGGCCAGTTGACTTGCCGATGCAGCGTGTCTGACTCGACGTCGCGCCAGTCAGGCCATCCCCAGCTTGCCTTGTCCGGATGATCGTCGTGGCCTGCAGCCCAAACCGGCAGGCCGGCAGCGAGGAAGGCGCGGTGATCGTCGGCGAACTCGAAGTCGAAGCGTTGCTCGATGTGGGCAAGCTCCGTAACGGTCAGACCGGCCCGGATCTCGATCGTTCCGAATTGAGCCAAGCGTTGGGCAGCCATCATTCCGGCGCTGGCACCCTGGACGTCCATCATCGCCGCACCCTAGTTCAGGCACGAACAAGCGTGGCCCAGGACCGTGTCCCTGATCGCGACGGCAAGGACTGAGTCCGGGAGTCCGCGGGTTCGGGTTTCGATCCCCGGGGGCCCACAAACAGCAAGGTCAGAGGCGATGCGACGTGCTTGGTGGATGACATTGCGCGGGTCCGGCCGGTGACCCCAGCGACTCTGGCGTTGATGACCACGCCTCGACTCGATGCGTATCGCCGCAAACTCCTCAGCATCCAGGAAACGCCCGATTTGCAGGACATCACCGATGACGAGCTTGAAGAGGCCAAGAACCCTGAGTTCATCTACTTCAAGGATGACCCGGCATGGCCATCGCTGTTGCACGCAGTCCTGGAGCTCCTTGGCCAATGTGCCCCTGGCAAGCGCGGTGAAGCTCTACGGTGCGTCGGCTAGGAGCAGTTGATCTCGACCTGCCAACCGCGCGGCGGGCCGAGCATGCTGAGAGCTATTTCACCGGCGGGCTATCCCAGCGAGCCCGCCAGCCCTGCAGCCTCAGCCAGCCTGGGGAAACGAGCACGAACGGCTTCCTGGTTCTTGAGGTCGGTACGGTCGCCCGTCGGTCCGTTGCTGGGCACCGGGCTGGGTGGAAACTCATCGGCGTCGACACCCGTCAGCTCTGCCCATACCGACCACACCAGCATTCCGAGATCTTCGGCGGCTCCGCTCTCTGCGGTCTGGCGATCGCCCACAAGTGTTACGAGGGCATCAGGGTCAGCAACGATTCTGTCCACCGCGGCACGACCATGACTGACGATCCACGCGCGGATGTCACTGAAGAAGTCATCGCTCACAAAGCCGAGCAGCACACAGGAAGCATCCCAAATTGGCCATGTGAATACTCGTTCCTCGACCTCATCCCATCGATCGCGGAACTCAAGAAGCTTTTCAACCGAACCACCCAGGAGGTGTTCCCGCAGCAACTGGGTCTGCCGCTCCAGCACCCCACCGCTCTCCTGGCGGGCCTGCTCAATCAACACCCAGAACTCGTCCTCAGTCACGCCCGAACGCTACAGCTCGGCGCACGCAACGGACCAGGAGATGATCTCGCGGCCGCATGCTCAACAGGTGCAGAGAAGATGGCTCGATCCCAGTGGTTGCGGCGGTGACGACCTTGAATCCTGCTGAGCGCAGGCCCGAGGAGGCACCGCAGGAGAAGTCGGTGACATCCCAGGTCGCAGCCCAGGCTCGGCAGCAGGTTCATGACCGGGCCTGCAACCATCAATGACGTGGAGAAGCTACCGAAGGGGTGGTCGAGACCTCTGAAGGCATTGATGTACCCGAGCTCTTTCCGATGGCGGGGTCGCTCAGGTGGAATGGCCGGCCGCAGACGTGGCGCGAGCCGCCGCCCTTTCCCGTGGTGTGGCTCGCCTGGTCACCCGCCTCGGCAACAGCTCAGCCGGTCCTTACTCTGTGGGCAGTGCCCTCGGCCCGGCCAGCTCACCGCCGCGCTGGCCATCACCGCTCTGGTCTACGGGATCATCGAGGCTGGCGTCGGCTCCTTCACCGATGCCACGATGATGCTCGCCCTGTCCACTGCCGTTGTCTCATCGGTCGCTTTCGTCGTGGTGGAGCGGCGCAGCCCCAGCCCGATGCTGGACTTGACTCTGTTCCGCAGCCCTTCGTTCACCGCCACCGCACTGATCGCCCTGATCCCCTTCCTCGGGCTGATCGGGTCCTTCTTTGCCCTCAGCCGACCAAGGACCTCGCAGCCGCGACCTGCCCACCGATGGCCCGCGGACGGTACCGGCCGCAGGTAGCCGCCCTTCCTGAGCGCCGGCCCCGCATCGAGGTACCACCAGGCGTCCCGGCACGACTCAGGAGGAGATAGCCACCGCGCTGGGACAGGCGCCGACCGTGGCGGCGGGCATGGCGCCGCTCAGTGGCCTGGGACTGGACCCAGGGTCGTCGGTATGACCGACGACAGGCTGCTGGGCCGCCAGAGCCGGATCGTCCGGCTGCGCTGCACTCCCGACGTGGCCGAACAACTCGCCAACGCGCTGGCCCGGCGCCCCGACACCTCGCACGTCGATCTCATCTCCGGCGGCACCGAAGTGCTGTGTGCCATGAACCCCCGCAGCCGACAGGCCCGCAACGAGTTGCTCTTCGACCGCTGCAACGCACGCCTCAGGTCATTTCGGTCAGCGTCCACACTGCCTGCTGCACACCTTCTCCGGCGGTCGCCTCGGCTGGCTCGACAAGACTCAAGCGCTCGAACCCGATCAGGAGGCGGCACTGCGTCTCCCGCACAGCGAGCCGGTAGCCGCCCCCATCGCTCTCGAGGAAGCGGACGAGGCGCTGCTCGCCGTGCTACGGCGCGACGGCCGGGCAGCCTTCAGCGAGCTGCAGACCATCACCGGCCCGTCGGAGTCCGCTGTCAAGCGGCGCCAGGAGCGTCTGCGCTCCACCGGCATCCTCTACTTCAAAGTGCAGCATGACCGCGAATCCCTCGGACACGGCATCAGAGCGATGCTCTGGCTCAGCGTCGCAGGACCGTCCGCGGTTGCCCGCTCTGAACGTCCTGGTCAACAATGCCGGCATCATGCTGCGGGAGAACCTCCTCGACCCGGCCGGACTCCCTGCCGCCGAGGCTCACGTCGCGACCAATCTGCTCGGCCCGATCCGGATGACGTACGCCTTCCTGCCGCTTCTGGTGGGCAAGGACGACGCGGTCGTCATGAACGTCACCTCGGCGCTTGCGTTCGTCCCGTACCCGAGCACCCCGACCTACAGCGCGACCAAAACCGCGCTGCACTCCTTCTCCGAGAGCCTGCGCATCCAACTCGCCGGTGCTGACGTCGGCGTCCAAGGTGATCGAGGTTGTCCCGCCGGGCGTGCGCACGACTCTGCTGGGCCAGGAGGACAGCGACCAGTCCATGCCGTTGGACGAATTCCTCACCGAGACCCTCGACCTGCTGCGCGAGAAGCCCGACGCGAAGGAGATTGTCGTCGAGCGCGCCAGGTTCATCCGCGACGCGGTGGCCAACGGTACCTACGACAACATCCTCGCCATGATCAGCGGCAGCTCACTGTTCCGTCAGCGGAGCTGTTCGGCCAGCTCAACAACGCGATCGAGGCTCGAGACGAGTACTTCGACCGTCAGATGCGCCGCCTGGCCGAGGTGATCGGCGTCGGACTGACCCAACCCGACCTGACCGCATCGAAGCGGGACAGGCCGGGCCGGGGGCGGTCAGTTCTCGACCGGCTCCAGGAGGAAGACCGGAATCTCCCGCTCGGTCTTCTTCTGATGGTCCGCGTAATCCGGGTACGCGGCTAGGCAACGCTCCCACCACTGGGCCTTCTCCTCGCCGTGGATCTCCCGGGCTTTCATGTCCCAGGTCTGCGTTGCGTCGCGGAGTTCGACCAGCGGGTTGGCGACCATGTTGAAGTACCAGAGCGGGTGTTTCGGGGCGCCGGCGAGCGAGGCCACAGCGGCGTACGTGCCCTCGTGCTCGACCCGCATCACGGGAGTCTTGCGGAGCTTTCCGGTCTTTGCGCCGCGGGTGGTCAGCAGGATCGTCGGCCTGCCGCGAGGGCTGGTGCCTTCGGTACCGCCGGAACTCTCGTAAAGATCTACCTGATCGCGTACCCACTGGCTGGGGCTGGGTTCATATTCACCTTCGAGCGGCATGACCTCAGGTAATCACCGGATTCGCGCGGCTGGGAGAGGACCGCTGATCCATGGATCGGCGGTCTCTGGATAGCCGGGCGGGATGCGGCGAGGATGGCGGCATGGACAGCAAGGAGCTCGCGGAATTCCTGCGGCACCGGCGTGAGACTCTGCGCCCCCGCGACGTCGGGCTGGTCGACGGGCCGCGCAGGCGTACGCAGGGACTGCGCCGCGAAGAGGTCGCGCAGCTCGCCGGCATGTCCACCGACTACTACGCCCGGCTGGAACAGCAGCGCGCCCCGCAGCCCTCCGTCCAGATCGTCACCGCTCTCGCCCGGGCGCTGCGGCTGACCCTGGACGAACGCGACCACCTCTTCGTCCTCGTCGGCCACAACGCCCCGGCCCGCTTTCAGCGCTGCGAACATGTCAGCCCGACGCTGATGCGGGTCCTGGACCGCCTGCACGACACCCCGGCCCTGGTAACGACCGACCTGGTCGACACCCTCGCCATGAACCCCCTGGCCGTCGCGCTGCTCGGCGACCAGACCCGCCACACCGGCCTGGCCCGCAGCGGCTACTACCGCTGGTTCATGGACCCCGCCGAACGGCTGGTGTATCCCGAGGAGACCCACGAACAACACGGCCGCGCCCAGGCAGCGCGCCTGCGGGCCACGCTGACAGCCGGCAGCGACACCCCCCGAGCCGCCCGGATCCTCGCCGACCTGCAGGAACAGAGCCCCGAGTTCGTCCGCATGTGGGAACTTCAGGAGGTCGCCCGCTACGGCGACTGCAAGACCATCCTGCATCCCCAACTCGGCCGCATCGACGTCGACGCCCAGCTCCTGTACACCGAGAATCGCGCACAGACTCTGGTGGTGCTGACCACCCGCCCCGGCACGGAGAGCCACAGCAAACTCGAACTGCTCTCCGTCATCGGACACCAGCAGCTCACCCCCTGACATTCTGGCCTGGGAGAGGGTCCGGTGCAGTGGCGCCCACGCGCCGACTCGAAGCGCCGATCCTGATCGGTTCCTCGAGCACGGTGACCCACCGGGCTCGCAGTCAGGCGTCTCGCGTCCGCTCGCGTGGCGCAGCCCGTGCACGTCGACCTCTCGCCGGGACAACACGTTGCGTGCCTGGCCGAGCGGGGCACGCAGCGTGTTACTCAACGCGTCGAGTCGGGCCCGCAACCCCGGGTCGGAGATCTGTGCCGCGATGGCCGTGAGCTCCGTCTGCGCCTCGCGCAGCCGCTGCACCAGACATCGCGTTTCCGGTGCCTGCTCGGACAGTGCGGCCCGGCGGGCCTGCTGCGCGGCGAGGCGACGCTCGACCTCCGTCGCGATCTCGGCTTCCCGCACCGACGCGGTGAGAGGCCGCTACGGCGGTGGTGTTTCCACCGGCTCAGTCAGAGTTGTTCGATGGGTGCGACCGAGGTGCGGGTGGGTAGAAGAGGCGTTCGGCCGGGTCGGTGAACCAGCGGTAGTAGACGCTGCGGGCCAGGCCGGTATGGCGGGTCTGGTCCCTGGTCAGGGCGACGGAAAGCGGGTTCTGGGCTAGGACGTCGGCCAGGTCGGACAGCACCAGGGCAGGGCTGTCATGGAGCCGGTCGAGGACCCGTAGCAGGGTGGGGCTGACGTGCTCGCTGTGCTGGAAGCGGGCGGGCGGGTTGTGGCCGATGAATCCGAAGAGGTGGTCGCGTTCGTCCAAGGTCAGGCGCAATGCGCGGGCCAGGGCGGTGACGATCTGGACGGAAGGCTGCGGGGCGCGCTGCTGTTCGAGCCGGGCGTAGTAGTCAGTGGACATACCGGCGAGCGCGGCGACCTCTTCGCGGCGTAGCCCTGCGGTCCGCCGACGCGCGCCCGGCTGCAGCCCGACGTCGCCGGGTTGCAGCGTTTCGCGCCGCCGGCGCAGGAAGTCCGCCAGCTCTTCTTGTGCATGATCCATGGTGACCGCGTGCGGCTGTTCCAGCCAGGGATCGGCGATCCCTGGCTGAGCCGTTCCGATGATCAAACCGGGCGAGCCGTAGGGAGGATCGCCGGTCCATGGACAAGCCGTCCTCTCCCGCCCCGGCCGAGACGCCCGCATTGTCGGAGGTGCCGGGGCGCGCCCCGGCCCTGCCGCAGCGAAGGAGTGCACACCTCATGAAGAGCACCGGAAACAACACGATCCTGATCACCGGCGGCACCTCGGGCATCGGGCTCGGACTTGCCCTGCGCCTGCACGAGGCCGGCAACACGGTGATCGTCGCCGGCCGGCGTAAGGACCTGCTCGACCAGATCGCCACCGAGCACCCCGGCATCGAGACCCTCGTCCTCGACGTGGCGGACCCCGCCTCGATCACCCACGCCGCAGAAACCCTGACGACGAGCCACCCTCAACTCAACGTACTGGTCAACAACGCCGGCATCCAGCGGCCGGAGAACCTGCTCAATCCGGCCGACCTGCCGACCGCCGAGGACCACATCACCACCAACCTGCTCGGCCCGATCCGGATGACGTACGCCTTTCTGCCGCATCTGGTGACCCAGGACTACGCCGTCGTCCTGAACGTCACCTCGGCACTGGCGTTCGTGCCGTTGCCGGCCACCCCGACCTACAACGCGACCAAGGCCGCGCTGCACTCGTTCACCGAGAGCCTGCGCGTGCAACTGGCCGACACCCCCGTCCAGGTGATCGAGGTGGCCCCGCCACCGGTCCGGACCGCGCTGATGGGCCAGCAGGACAACGAGCAGTCCATGCCGCTGGACGAGTTCCTGACCGAGGCCCTGACACTGCTGGACGCCCAACCCGACGCCAAGGAAATCGTCGTGGAAGGCGCGAAGTTCACCCGCTACGCCGAGGCCAACGGATCGTATGACCAGGTCCTGACCATGCTCAGCAGCTTCAAAGCCTGACCCGGAACCCAACGAGGAATCGGTCGGTCGGACGCAAAGGCAATCCGCCGCCGGTCGCACCTACGGCGGAGGTCGCGCCCGCTCGGGTGCGCCACCCGTGCCGACTTCGCCGCCGCTGCCGCCGTCCTCACCAGCGACGGTCATGACGGCACCGCGTGCGAACTGGGCGGCACACCCTTCACCATGGCCGAATTCGCCGCCGAGGTCGCCGCCCAGAGCGGCAAGCCGGTGACCTACCAGAGCCTGCCCGCCGACGCGTACACCCAGATACTGCTCGACGCCGGACTGCCCGCGCCGTTCGCCGCCCTCCTGGTCGACTCAGACCTCGGCGTGAGCCGCGGCGAACTCTTCACCGCCTGCACCGACCTGCAACGACCTGCAACGACTCATCGGACGCCCGAGCAAGCCACTCACCGACGACGTCGCCGCCGCGGTCAAGACAGCCTGAACCGGCCGCAGCACCAACCGGGCAACCGTCTCAACGTGTCCCGGCCTTC
>JANNPJ010000764.1:0-24521 GCA_031400005.1 Kineosporiaceae bacterium
GCCCGCTCCGCCACAGGGCAACTGTGCATGATCGCGGCTGCTTTTGTTCCTGGCGAGAGGATTGGGTGACTCTTGTGCGCGCTAACCGCACGGAAGTCACCCAATGAGCAGGCGGGGCGCGGAAAAGCGGGGCGGGGCGCGGAAAGGCAAGGGTTAGGGGTGGCGGATGGTGGCCATGGCTCGCTCCATTTCCCAGTGTGCGCGCATGCTTTTGATCAAACCGTCGTCGTTGAGCCGGTAGACAGCGACGAGATCGGTGTCCACAAGCGCGCCGTCTGTCATCTCGGTGCTGAACGTGGCGACATTGGCGCAGTACGGGCCGTTCGCGAATGAGTCCTTCACGGTGAATCGAAAGCTCTTGACCGGGGCGATCACGGTGTCCCAGAAGACGCCGATCTCAGCCTTGCCCCGATGGCCTTTCCCCTCGGTATCGAAAAAGGATGGGCCGGCGGGGTCTTCGAGGATGGCGTCATCGGCGAACAGCGCCAGCCACTCGTCCTTGGCCTTGCGCGCGACCGCATCGTACGAGCGCTGCGAGACCGCCCTCGCGGCATTGTCGCCGTCCGGCGCGTCCCACACGATGAACTCGGAATCAATCATCTCAGAACTGTAACGCGTTCTAACAATGCAGGGCCAGGGTCCAAACCATCGCCCTAGATCCAGTCGTCGGCCCGGGGCCAGGTGAGCCAATGTTCGGGGTGCGGCTCGGGATGGGGCTCCGGGTGCGGCTCACCAGCCGGAGCCGTATAGCGGCCGCGGTGGAACAGCAGCGGAGGGCTGTCCCCGCCACCTCCCAGGGCCGTCACCTGACCGATCACGACGAAGTGGTCCCCGGCCTCGTGCACCGCGTACACGGTGGCCTCGATCCACGCCAGGGCGCCGTCCAGAATCGGAACACCGTCCGGGGACGGCGTCCATCCGGTGGTGCTGAATTTGTCCGCCCGGCCCGCACCGAACCTGGCACTGACGTCCACCTGGGCGCGCGACAGCACATTGACGCCGAACCGGCCAGCCCGTTCGATCACCGGCCAACTGCGCGAGACCCGGCTGGGACAGAACAGGACCAGCGGTGGTTCCAGCGAGACCGCGGCGAACGACTGGCAGGCGAAGCCGACGGGCCGCCCACCGAGCGCTCCGGTGACGACGGTGACTCCGGTACAGAAGTGCCCAAGGGTGGCCCGGAAACTCGTCGGGTTAACCTGCGCGGGACCGGCGGTCTCGATCATCGTTTCCTATTCCGCGCCGACACTGAAGTCATGTCCCCACAGGCTGACTGCGGTGCTCTCTCGAGCGATCCAGTCGTCGTCATCGACCTGACGACCTTCCGTGCCGAACTCGACGTCGAACCCGCTCGGCGTCTTCATGTAGAAGGAGAGCATCAAGTCGTTCACGTGCCGGCCGAGGGTCGCAGCCAGCTTCACCTTGTTCCGCCGCGCCCGGTCCAGAGCGAGGCCGACATCGTCGGAATGCTCGACCTCCACCATCAGGTGGACGATTCCGGTGGGCGTGGGCAACGGCAGGAAGGCCAGACTGTGATGACGGGGATTGCAGCCGAAGAACCGCAGCCAGGCCGGTTCACCGTCCGCCGGTCGACCCACCAGTTGCGGCGGCAAGCGCATCGAGTCGCGTAGTCGGAAACCCAGCACGTCGCGGTAGAACCGGAGCGACTCCGCGTCGTCGTGGGTGGAGAGCACGACGTGGCCCAGGCCCTGTTCCCCAGTGACGAACCGGTGCCCGTAAGGGCTGACCACCCGGCGGTGCTGCAGCGCTGCACCGTGGAAGACTTCGAGGGTGTTGCCGGAGGGATCGGCGAACGTGACCAGACCGGCTACCCGGCGATCGGCGAGTTCCTCAGCCGAGCCCTCCTTGTACGCCACTCCGGCCGCTTCCAGCCGATCGACCACCCATTGCAAGCCGGCCTCGTTCTCTGCCTCCCAGCCGGAGGCGAGCAACCGCTCGCTCTCACCGGGAACGATGACCAGCCTGGCCGGGAAGTCGTCCATTCGTAGATAGAGCGCACCCGGGGTCTCTCCGCGCCCTTCCACCATCCCGAGCACCTTGAGCCCGTAGACCCGCCACTCGTCGAGTTTGGCGCTCTCGATCCGTAGGTATCCCAGTGATCGGATACTCATCACGCGTGCCTTTCATCCGTGGCCAAGAAGTCGATAGCCAGCCGGTTGAATTCGTCGAACTTCTCCAGCTGCGCCCAGTGACCGCAACCACCGAAGACATGCAATTGGCAGTTGCGAAGGAGTTTCAGCGGAACCAGCGCGCCGTCCAACGGGTTGACTCGATCTTCCCGCCCCCAGATCAGCAGCGTGGAGTGCCGCAATCGATGGGCTTCCCGCCACAGCATGCCCTCTTCGAAGCTGTCCCGTCGATAGAAGGATGCACCCATCGCCGCCATCGCCCGCAGCGACTCCGGTGAACTCGCTGCGGCGTAACGCTCTTCGATCAGCTCGTCGGTAATCAGCCGCTGGTCGAACACCAACGTGCGGAGGAATTCGCCGAGCTTCTCCCGGCTGGGCCCCGGCGGCGCGCCAAACTTGCTCAGCCGGATCACTCCCTCGGTCGGGTCCGCCGACGTCAGGTTGAGACTCAGACCGCCCGGCGCCATCAGCACCAACCGACCCACCCGCTCGGGGTGCTGGAGCGCGAACCGGACCGCCGTCCCACCGCCGAGCGAGTTGCCGATCAGGTGGACGCGGGGGATGTCCAGCTGATCGAGCAGACCGGCCAGCGCCTCGGCGCTGAAGCTGAAGTACTGGCCATGCTCGGCGGGCTTGTCCGAGCGACCAAAGCCCGGCTGATCCACCGCCAGGGTGCGCCGGGACCGCGCAAACACCGGGACATTGCGGCCGAAGTTGCTCCACGCCGTCGCACCGGGACCGCCACCATGCAGCAGCACCACTAGGACCGCCGCGACACCGCCGGCTGCGTCGCCGTCCCCTGCCCTGGCCCGGACCCCGGCCGACCCGTCCGCACCAGCCGCGGTCGGTAAATTCTCCGGTCCGGCATCGTGATAGTGCAACCGCAACCCGGCCGAGGTGGTGGCGAACCGACTGGTGGCTTCGAAGCTGTGGGTTGGACTGCCGGCCTCCAGATCGGTACCGGTGCTCATCAGAACAATCCCTCCCGGACCGGGACGCCGAACTCGGACTTCCCGTACATCACCAGCGTGCGCTCCAGATCGTTGGCGGCGTGTACCCGGGCGGCGTGCGCGTCTCGCCAGAACCGCAGGATCGGCGTCGACATGTTGATCGCCTTGCCACCCGCACTCTCGAAAAGCTTGTCGATGGCCGAAATTACCCGGGCGCTACCGCAGACCTGGTCCCGGCGAGCGCGCAGCCGCAACTCCAGTGGGATCGGCTGACCGGCCGCCGCCAAATCGAATTCCTCGCTGAAATTGCGCTCCAGTTGTAGCCAGGCAGCATCGATCTCGCAGGCCGCCTCGGCGACACGAACCTGGGCGAAGCTGTCCTCGGCGGCCTTCTCCCCAACGTAGGAGGCCCGGATCCGACCTCGGGTGTACCCGACGTAGGCATCGTAGGCACCGGTGGCCATTCCGATCAAAGGAGCGGTGATCGCGTACGGATGCACCGAACCGTAGGGCAGCCGGTACAACGGGCCGTCGTTCAGCTCCTGCCCCGGGCACACGCAGCGCGCGGTGTTCTGGAAGCTCAGCGTGCGGTGCTCAGGCACAAAGACGTCGTCCACCAGGATGTCGTTGCTACCGGTGCCGCGCAGACCGACGGTGTCCCAGACATCCTCGATCGCATAGTCCGCCCGCGGCACCAGGAAGGTCCGGAAATCAACCGGCTTACCGTCCACCATCACCAGCCCACCGAGCAGGCACCAGGTCGCGTGATCACAGCCGGAGGAGAAGCTCCAGCGACCGCTGAACCGGAATCCACCCTCGACCGGGGTGGCCCGACCCACCGGTGCGTAGGACGACGAGACGAGCGTGTCGATGTCGTCCGACCACACGTCCTCCTGCGCTGCCGCGGGAAAGAGCGCCAGATGCCAGGGGTGGACGCCGAGCACCGAAGCGACCCAACCAGTGGAACCGCAGGCGCCGGCGATCATTTTGATCGCGGTGTAGAACACCGTCGGGTGCGCCTCATGCCCCCCGTACCGGCGCGGCTGAAGCAGTCGGAGCACACCTGCCGCCTGCAGTTCCTTCACCGAGGCTGCTGGCACCTTGCGCAACTCCTCCGCCTCCGCGGCGCGACCGCGAAGCGCGGGGAGCAACTCTCGCACCGCCCCGAGAACCTTGTGCTCGGCCTCGTCGCCCATTACACGCTCCGTCCCTCGATCAGCCCACTGGACATTAACGAGCCTAGAACACGTTCTTGCTTGTGTCGATGAGCAGTGAGACCTACTTATCACCGGCGCAGTAGTCAGAATGGCTTCTGATTCTATAACCTGTTCCAGATGAGGACGTCAGCATACGGAGACCTGCGATGACGACGACCAGCTCCAATCAAGACCGAATCTCGGTCCGCACGATCGACGCCGGCCGCCCGCCGGCCCGCTTCGCTCGCGGCTGGCATTGCCTCGGCCTGGCCGAGACCTTCCGGGACGGCGCACCACACGCCATCCAGGCCTTCGGGACGAAGCTCGTAGTCTTTGCCGACGGCTCCGGCGCACTGCACGTGCTGGATGCCTATTGTCGGCACATGGGCGGGGACCTCAGCCAGGGCACCATCAAGGGTGACGAGCTGGCGTGCCCCTTCCATGACTGGCGCTGGTCCGGGGCCGGTCGCTGCGTCACCATCCCCTATGCCAAGCGCGTCCCGCCACGGGCCCGGACTCGATCCTGGACCGTCCTCGAACGCAATCAGCAGCTGTTCGTCTGGAATGACCCGCAAGGAAACCCGCCACCGCCGGAGCTGGAGATCCCGGAGATCGAGGGCTCGGGCTCGCCGGACTGGAGCAACTGGACCTGGAACTCCGTGCTGGTCGAAGGGGCGAACTGCCGGGAGATCGTCGACAACATCGTCGACATGGCGCACTTCTTCTACGTGCATTTCGCTTTCCCGATCTACTTCAAGAACGTTTTCGAGGGGCATGTGGCGACCCAGTACCTGAACTCCCGCGGTCGCGCGGACAAGGGGCTCGCTACGGCGAATCAGGCCGATGCCCTCCTTCGCTCAGAGGCGTCGTACTTCGGCCCGTCGTACATGATCAATGATCTGGAGAATGACTTCAGCGGTTTCACCGTCAACACCACCCTGATCAACTGTCACTACCCGGTGACGAGCGACTCCTTCGTCCTGCAGTGGGGAGTGCGGGTGAAGCGGATCCCCGGGATGGACCAGGAGCGCACCGACCGGCTCGCCGGAAAGTTCGCCAAGCAGTACGGGATCGGGTTCATGCAGGACGTCGACATCTGGCGCAACAAGTCGCCGATCGACAATCCCCTGCTGTGCGAAGAGGACGGCCCGGTCTACCAGCTACGCCGGTGGTACGAGCAGTTCTATGTCGACGTGGAAGACGTCACCCCGGAGATGCAGCAGCGGTTCGAGTTCGAAATCGACACTCGCCATGCGATCGCGACGTGGGAACGCGAGGTAGCCGAAAACCTTTCTCGATCAGCCAATCTCGAACCCACATGAGTCGGCTCACGGACGACTCGGACCCGGCGTCCACGATGGACTCGACCCTGGCGTCAACCCTGGATTCGACAGTGGCCGACCGGGATGAGCAGCTCAACGCCGAGTTTCGGCCGCTGACCTGCCGGGAGTGCGCAACCACCGTTCGGGTGCGCAAGCGCAGCCCGCACCAGACGAGTGTGCAGTGGCAGTCCGACACGGCGACCCACTGCCCCTACCTCGCCAAGCAGAAGCCGTCCGCTCCGCTGATGGAGGGGTGCCCGGCGCTGAGCGAGACGATCCGGGCCGCGGTCGAGGCAGGTCTGATCCCCACCGGCACGCAACCCGCTGCCGGCCCACAGCTCTCTCCCGGCACGCAGCTCTCTCCTGGCCCGCAGTGAAACTCCCCCATCATCACCAGTTACGGGTCGCTGAGGTGATCATCGAGACCGCTGACGCTCGTTCCTTCGTGCTCGACGTCCCCGATCAACTGGCCGATCGATTCACTTACCGGGCGGGGCAATTCCTGACCGTGCGGGTTCCGGGGCGGGACGGCGGATTCACCGCTCGGTGCTATTCGCTGTCCAGCTCACCGCCCAGCCGGCAGCTCACGATCACCGTCAAGCGGATTGCCGACGGCCACGGGTCGAACTGGCTCTGCGACAACGTCGAGGTAGGCACCGAACTTCAGGTGTTGCCGCCGGCTGGCACCTTCACCTCGCGAAACCTGGACGACGATTTCCTCCTGTTCGCCGCCGGCAGCGGAATCACCCCGGTGATGTCCATCCTGCGCACCGCCCTGGCGAAGGGCAGCGGACAGGTGGTGCTGATCTACGCCAACCGGGACCAGGATTCCATCATCTTCGCGGCGGAGCTCGATCGGCTGTCGACAGCGCACCCCGGCCGGCTGACCGTCGTGCACTGGCTGGAGACGGGGGCTTCGGCCAGAGGCCTGCCGACCGCCACGGCGCTGCGGGAACTGGCGGCACCCTATGCCGAACACGAGGTCTACGTGTGCGGACCGGAGCCGTTCATGGTCCAGGCACTGCAAGCGGTGAACCAGCTCGGTATCCCGCACAGCCGAACTCACGTGGAGCGATTCGTCTCACTGGCTGACGACCCGTTTGCCGTCAGCGATGAGCCCACCGCCGAACCGAGTGGCACCCGAGAAACCGCTGCGGCAGCGAATTTGCTCGAGGTGGAGTTGGACGGCGCGCACCACCGGCTGCCCTGGCCGGCTGGGGCCCGGATGCTGGACGTGCTGTTGGAGCATGACCTAGCGGCCCCCTCCTCCTGTCGACAGGGGATGTGCGGGGCCTGCACCTGCCGGATCGAGAAGGGTGAAGTCAGCATGATCCAGAACGACGTCCTCGATGCCGACGACCTGGCCGAAGGGTACATTCTCGCCTGCCAGGCCCTCCCCGTAAGCGACACCGTCCGGATCAGCTACGACTGACCGAAGGCAGGTGCGGACCCCGCCCTGAGCGGCTGACATGATTGACGGATGGCTTCCGCTGAAACCGCAACGGCCGCCGAGCTCCTGGCCCGTACCCGTGACGGCGGCGTCCTGCTCTACGGCCTGACCCCACCGCGACAGACCACCACCCCCGACCAGGCCGACACCGTCGCCGCCGCGGCCCTGACCCGGCTCCGGTCGGTGCAGGTCGACGGGCTCATCCTCTACGACGTGGACGCCGAAGCCGACCGATCCGAGGCCCCGCGACCGTTCCCGTTCATGCCGATGATGGACCCGGCCCACTTCCTCGACCATCACCTCACCGACTGGGCCGGCCCGGTGATCGTTTACCGCGCCGTGGGCAAGTACACCGGCAACCAACTGGACCACTGGTTGTCGGAAACCGACCGCGACCGGGTGCTGACCGTGCTGGTCGGCGCGGCCTCCCGGCACCAGGTGGTCCGGACGAGCCTTCCAGAGGCCTATCGCCGGCATGCCGAGCTCTCACTCCCGCCGCGGATGGGCGGGGTGGTCATCGCCGAACGGCACGCTGACTCGGGGACAGAGCACCTGCGCATGCTGCGCAAGCAGGACGCCGGCTGCGAGTTCTTCGTCTCTCAGGTCTGCTACGACCTGGACCACACCCGCAACCTGCTCTCCGACTACACCCACAGCTGCCGCGACCGAGGCCTGGATCCGCAGCCGGTGGTGCTGACCCTGGCCACGTGCGGGTCGGTGAAGACCCTTGAGTTCATGACCTGGCTCGGCATCGATGTCCCCCGATGGCTACGCGCCGAGATCACCCGCGGTGACCCCCTCGCCGCCTCGTACGAGCAATGCCTCCTCAACGCCCGCGCCCTGATCGCGTACTGCCGCCGCCTCGGCCTGCCGTTCGGGATCAACGTCGAGAGCCTCACCAACCGCAAACTCGAGATCGACGCCTCCATCGACCTCGCCCGGGAGATCCGCAACCTGCTGGGCTGAACAGCGGCCCAGTTGCGCGGTTCCACAGGCTTGACGTAGGGCGCATCGACGGGCTGGCTGCTGTGCCCCTGTAAAACCGGTGATCGAGGTAAGAACGAGCCTGTTGCACCGGTTTTAGAGGGGCACAGCAGGACTCCCGCCGTCCCCGGTGGCGAAAGGCCAGCCCGTTCAGAGCGGGCACACCGGCGCTGCCGCTGTGATCAAGGCAGCGCCAGGTTCTGCTCGCGCTGCAGCTCCAGGGCAATGTCGATGAGCTGGTCCTCCTGGCCGCCGACGAGCTTGCGTTCGCCGGCCCGGACCAGGATCTGCGCTCCGGAGACGCCGTACCTCTCGGCCTGCCGATAGGCGTGCTTGAGGAAGCTGGAGTACACCCCCGCGTAGCCCATCATCAGCGCCATCCGGTCGAGCAGGCACTCCTCGGGCATGGCCGGGCGGACGACGTCCTCGGCGGCGTCCACGATGGCGAAAAAGTCGATCCCGGTGTGGATTCCGATCTTGTCGCAGACCCCGACGAACGCCTCCACCGGGGTATTGCCGGCCCCGGCCCCGAACCGTCGGGTGCTGCCGTCAATCTGCCGGGCACCTGCCCGCGCGGCCAGCACCGAGTTGGCCACTCCAAGGCCCAGGTTCTCGTGCCCGTGGAAACCGACCTGCGCGTCGTCCCCCACTTCGGCCACCAGCGCTGCGACTCGGTCCCCGACCTGCTCCAGGATCAGCGCCCCGGCGGAGTCGACCACGTAGACACACTGGCATCCGGCGTCCACCATGATCCGCGCCTGTTTCGCCAGTGCCTCCGGCGGCTGGGAGTGCGCCATCATCAGGAATCCGACGGTCTCCAGCCCACGCTCGCGGGCCAGCCCGAAATGCTGCACCGAGATGTCGGCCTCGGTGCAGTGCGTGGCGATCCGGCAGATCGAGGCCCCATTGTCGGCGGCGGCCAGGATGTCGTCGGTGACCCCGACGCCGGGCAGCATCAGGAACGCGATCCGAGCCGTGCGCGCGGTCCGGACCGCCGCCTGGATCAGTGTCTGCTCCGGGGTGTGACTGAACCCGTAGGTGAACGACGAGCCGCCGAGCCCGTCCCCGTGAGTCACCTCGATCACCGGGACGCCGGCCGCGTCGAGGGCCGACACGATCGAGATCACCTCTGCTTCGGTGAATTGATGGCGCTTGGCGTGTGAACCGTCGCGCAGCGACGTGTCGGTGATCCGAACCTTCAGTTGTTCTTGACCGATGCTCACCTGGCCTCCTCCTCGGTGGCTCCGACGGCTGTGGCTCCCACGGTCGTCGCTCCGACGGTCGTCAACGAACGAGCCATCGCGTCGCCGACGGCGGTAGCCGCGGCGGTCATGATGTCCAGGTTTCCGGCGTAGGGAGCAAGGAAATCACCGGCCCCCTCGACCTCGACGAAGATGCTCACCCGGGCCATCGTCGTGCTCCCGGCACCGGTCACCACGGTGGTCTGGTCGAACTGCGGATCGTTGAGCAGCCGGTACCCGGGTACGTAGGTGGCCACCTCGGCGACCATCTGCCGGATCGAAGCAGCGATGGCGTCCAGGTCGGCATCCGCTGGAACCGCACAAAAGATGGTGTCTCGCATAATCATTGGCGGATCGGCAGGGTTGAGCACGATGATCGCCTTGCCCCGCTGGGCGCCACCAATCACCTCGATGCCCCGGCTGGTGGTGCGGGTGAACTCGTCAATGTTGGCCCGCGTTCCTGGTCCGGCAGAGCGGGATGCCACGGTGGCCACGATCTCCGCGTAGCTCACGGGTGCTACCCGGGATACCGCCGCCACCATCGGAATCGTGGCCTGACCGCCGCAGGTGATCAGGTTGACGTTCGGCGCGCCCAGGTGCTCGCCGAGGTTCACCGGAGGGATCACGTACGGTCCGATGGCAGCAGGGGTGAGGTCGATGGCCCGGATGCCGGCCTCGGCGTAGCGCGGCGCGTTCGTCCGATGCACCTGCGCCGAGGTGGCCTCAAAGACCAGATCGGGTAGCTCGTCTTGGCCAAGCAGCCAGTCGGCTCCCTGCACGGTGGTCTGCAGGCCGCACTCGGCGGCCCGGCGCAGGCCCTCGCTCTGCGGATCGATCCCGACCATCCAGCGCGGCTCCACCCAGTCGGAGCGCAGCAGCTTGTACATCAGGTCGGTGCCGATATTTCCGGAGCCGACGATTGCCGCGGTCGCCTTTCTGTCACTCATCTCTTCAGCTCCTGCCCTCTGCTCTGCGTGTCGTTGCTTGGAGTGTCGTCGTTGCTCGAAACGGTGTCGAAGGCCAACCGGACCGAGCCCAACCCACCGAATTCGGCGTGGAACTCGTCGCCCGCCCGGGCATCGATTGCTCGGGTGCAGGATCCGGGAAGGATCAGGTGCCCGGCCCGAAGCCGGACGCCGAACCGGGCGACCGTCCGCGCCAGCCAGGCAACCGCGATCACCGGGTTTCCCAGCACGGCGTCCGAGCGGCCGGCCGCGACCTGCTCTCCATTGCGCCGCAGCAGCACCGGAATGCTGGTCAAGTCGATGTCACGGGGGTTGACCCGTTCCTCGCCGAGCACGAAACCGGCGGAGGAGGCGTTGTCGGCGATGGTGTCCGGCAACAGGATCCGCCAGTCGATGATCCTGCTGTCGATCAGCTCGATCGCCGGTGTCACCGCTTCGGTGGCGGCCAGCACATCGGCCTCGGTGCAGCTTTCACCCGGCAGGTCTGCGCCCAGGATGAACCCCACCTCCGGCTCCACTCGGGGTTGGCAATATCGATCGCGCCGCGCGGGCACAACGGAGCTCAGTCGCATGTCGGCGAGCAGGTGTCCGTAGTCCGGCTCATCGACGCCCATCATCTCTTGCATGGCCCGCGAGGACAGGCCCACTTTGTGTCCCACCACCTCGCCGTCGGCAGCAAGTCGACGACGGATGTTCAGCAGCTGGATCCGGTAGGCATCCTCGACGTCGATGCCTGGGAACGACCCGACCAACGGGTCGATCGGGGCACACTCCCGTTCAGCGGCCAGCAACCGATCGGCTGCCGAGGTGGTCAGCTCGAGATCGAGCATCGGGTCTCCTTTCGCTCAACGTTCACGGTCCGGTCACGCCGGCAATCACGTTCCGCCCGGCGCGGCGGCCGGAAAACACACAGTCGGCCAGGGACAGCCCACTGACGTACGAGGTGGAGCAGACGCCGACCGCGGACCGGCCCGCGGCGTACAACCCGGGCACGGTGCCGCCGGAGGGGTTTCGTACCTGTCCGGTCTGCTCGTCGACGGCGAGCCCGCCGAGCGTGAGCATCGGGCAGGGGTAACCGATCCGCGGTCGAACCGAGACGTCGATCAACGAGTACGGCGCTCGCTCGATCGCCCGAACCAGCTCGGACGGCTTGCCCATCGGATCGTCCTTGCCGTCCCGCAGGGCATCGAGGTGCGCCTGGACGGTGGCCCGCAGGCCGACCGGATCAACACCCGCTCGATGCGCGACCTCTTGCAGCGTGGGCGCACTGACCCGGGCGAGGATCAGCAGGTACAGCGCCTGCATTCGCTGAAACCACAGCGTCTGAGACCGCAACTGTCGAAGCGCCGCCCGGACCAACCCGGCGTCCACCAGCAGCCAGGCCACGCCGTCAGACCTGGTGATGATGGCTTCACCCACCGCCGCGCCGTACCGTGACTCATCGCAGATCCGGTTGCCTGCGCGATCCACGAGCAAGCCGGAGAGCAGGGCGGTCGGCGGGCTGAGGAACCGCCAGGCGGAGATCCGGTCCAGGCGGGCTGCGACGCCGCCGGCCGCAAGACCGAGCCGCAAACCGGCGCCGTCGTCCCCGGGCGTACCCAGCGGGAGCCCACCGCGGTATCTAGGGGCCTGTTGACGGACCAGCGCGCGGTCGGCGATGAACCCACCGGCGCTGATCACGACGCCGCGTTCGGCGCGGACCCGCAGCGTTCGGGCGTACCGGGTTTCCAGCCGATCCGCCTGCCGGAAGAGTGCTCGGCCAAGCGCGGGAGCGTAGAGGAAAGGCTTGGCACCGACCCGGACCAGCCACCGATGCAACGCCCGGGCGACCGGCGGGGCGGTGGTCATCGTGGTGCACTGCACTCCGGTCACCCGGCCGGTCGCATCGAGAATCAGCTCCCGCGCCGTGGTCTGCGACAACACCCGGATTCCGTGCCGAGCGACCGCCTCGGCCAGGCGCCGATGCAACACCCGGCCGCTGGTGCCGCGGCCGACGACTCGATGACCGCGGGCCGCAGGCGGCGCCAATTGCCTTCCCCATCCGGAGCTTTCGCTGCCGGAATAGTAGAGGTAGTGCCGGTTCGTGGGGTAAGAGGTCTTGTCCGGGCAGAGCGATCCGGCGAACGGGACGCCGTGGCCGGCCAGCCATTCGAGGTCGGCGGTGCTGCCCTCACAGAATCGGCGCAGGGTCGACTCGCTCACGGCGTCCTCAACCTCGGCCCGCAGATAGTCGAACATCGCTGCAGGGTCATCGCTGACCCCGGCCGCGCGCTGCTCCGCGGTGCCACCACCGGCGTAGATCACCCCACCGGACAGCTTCGTCGCTCCGCCACCGAGAAACCGGTCAAGCACCAGGACCGAGCCGCCGTCCGTCGCCGTCAGCGCGGCGCAGGCTCCGGCCGCGCCAAAGCCGACCACCACGGTGGCGGCGCTGACGTCCCAACCCTCAGCCACGGCGTCCCGCCATTCGATAGAGCGAAGCCAACAGTAGAACGTGTTCTTACAGAAGTGCGGGCAATCAACCCCACCACCATAGCGATTTGCTTATCCATGTCTATAACCTGTTACAGATCCGTCTGACCTGAGGAGCCTGGATGACCGCCGCACCTGAGTTCGACGTCGTCGTGGTCGGAGCCGGCGCAGCCGGGATGACCGCCGCGCTCACCGCCGCTCACCGAGGCCTACGCGTCCTCGTGGTCGAGAAAGCGGCGCGCTTCGGTGGCTCGACCGCCCGCTCCGGCGGCGGCGTGTGGATTCCAGGGAACAACGTGCTTCAGCGAGACGGCGTCCAAGACACTCCCGAGCAAGCGGCCGAATATCTGGCGCACATCGTGGGCCCACAGGTCCGCCCGCAGTTGCAGGCTGCGTTCCTGCGGCACGGGCCCGAGATGCTTGCGCTGGTTCAGGCCAGCACCCCGCTGACGTTCCGCTGGGTCACCAACTACTCCGACTACTACCCCGAAGCGCCGGGAGGTAAGCCCAGCGGTCGCTCCATCGAGCCGGCCCCGATGCCCGCCAGCCTGCTGGGCACCGACCGTGATCAATTGAACCCGCCCTACCTGGCGGCCAAGGGCGGCCTGGTGATCACCCAGGCGGACTACCGGTGGCTCAACCTGATCGCCCGACATCCGCGCGGCGTGACGACGGCAATCCGGGTCGGTGCGCGGTCATTGCTGGCTCGAATTCGCCGTCAGGAAATGCTGACCATGGGCCAGGCGCTCGCCGCTGGCCTGCGTGTCGGTCTCACCCGATTCCACGTCCCGGTTCGGTTGTCGACACCACTGGTGGATCTGACGGTGGACGGCGACCGGGTGAGCGGTGTTCGGGTCAGCCAGGACGGCGAGCCGGTCGAGATCCAGGCCCGCCGCGGCGTCGTCCTGGCCGCCGGCGGCTTCGAGCACAACGCGCAGATGCGCAAGGAGTATCAGCGCGAACCGGTCGGCACCGACTGGACCGTGGGGGCGGTGGAGAACACCGGCGACGCGATTCTGGCCGGGCAGCGGCTCGGGGCAGGGCTGGAATTGATGGACGACGCCTGGTGGGGCCCGTCCGTGATGCTGCCGCGCGAACCGTACTTCCTGCTCGCCGAGCGCTCGCTGCCCGGTTGCATCCTGGTCAACGCCGCCGGTCGGCGGTTCGTCAACGAGGCGGCCCCTTACGTCGATGCCGTGCACGCGATGTACGACCAGCACACGTCTGCCGCACCGCACATTCCGGCGTGGCTGGTGTTCGACCAGGGCTACCGGAACCGCTACGTATTCGCGGGCCGCCCACCCCGCCAGCCGTTCCCGTCCCGCTGGTACTCCTCCGGCACCGTCACCAAGGCCGATACCATCGCTGAACTCGCGGTCGAGATCGGCCTGCCCGATGCCGAATTGGCCGCCACTGTGCAGCGGTTCAATGCGCTGGCCGACAGTGGTTGGGACGACGACTTCCACCGGGGTGAGTCGGCGTACGACAGGTACTACGGTGATCCTCGCAACCAGCCGAACCCGTGCTTGGCACCGCTGGCCAAGCCACCGTTCTATGCCGTTCGGATCGTCCCAGGCGACCTCGGCACCAAGGGTGGCCTGAGCACCGACGAGCGCGCCCGGGTATTGCGCGCGGACGGATCACCGATTCCCGGGTTGTACGCGGCCGGCAACACCAGCGCCTTGGTGATGGGCCGAACCTACGCCGGACCGGGCGCCACTTTGGGGCCCGCCATGACCTTTGGCTACCTCGCCGGCCTCGACCTCGCCCGCCAAGATGCGTCCCCAGACTGATTCCCACCCTCCTGATCACGATGCCGCACCTCGTACTCGCCCCTCTGAGATGACCTCGGCGCCGTGAGTGGCTGCCGATTTTGACCTGGTGACTGACCCTGCTGGCCTATTCGGTCACGCTTGTCCGCAGTGGACGCCGGGATTACCCGGGAGCAGCGCCGGCACCGGGCTAATGGCGTCTTGATCAGAGTGAATCTGGTACTGCCAGAACAGTACTAACGCCACTCTGATCAAGACGCCGCCAGGGAGCAACCGGCCGGGGGTGTCTCACCCGTGCACTGGCTGCCACGCAAGGGTGAGCAGAGCGTCCCGGATGGCGTCAGCTCCGCTTAAACCGCCGAAACCAAGATCAGAAAGGCCGGTTTGCCGGTTTACCCGGAGCTGACTGCCTTGATGTACCGATTGGCGGAACGATTGTGGCCGCAACTGGCGCTCACCCTGCACTTCTCCGGTGATCATGCGCGAAATGACATCCTCTGGACCGGTTCATGTCACTTCGTGCATGATCACGGGAAAGCGAGAGGGTTAGCCTTGGCTGGTCAAGATCAGGCCGCTGGTGGGGACGCCGGTCCCGGCGGTGACCAGCACCCGGGCCGCGTCCGGAACCTGGTTGACGGCGGTGCCTCGCAGTTGCCGCACGGCCTCGGAAATTCCGTTCATGCCGTGCAGGTAGGCCTCCCCCAGTTGGCCACCGTGCGGGTTGACCGGGAGCGCGCCGTCCAACTCCAGGCCCCCCGACGCCACGAAGTCACGAGCCTCGCCGCGCCCGCAGATGCCCAATTCCTCGAGCTGGACCAGGACGAACGGCGTGAAGTGATCGTAGAGAATGGCGACGTCCAGATCCTCCGGGCTAATTCCTGACTGAGCCCAAAGCTGGCGCGCAACAACACTCATCTCCGGCAGAGCGGTCAGGTCCTCGCGGTAGTAACTGGTCATCACATACTGGTCCGGTCCGCTGCCCTGCGCTGCCGCCCGGATCATGGCCGGCGGGTGTGGGCCATCCAGCGCGCGATCCAGACTGGTGACGACGATGGCGACCCCGCCGTCGGTCTCCTGGCAGCAATCAAGCAAGTGCAGCGGGTCGCAGACCCACCGCGAGGCCTGATGGTCAGCGAGGGTGATCGGGCGCTGGTAGAACCACGCACGCGGGTTGGTCGAGGCGTGCTTGCGCATGGTCACCGCCACCCGGCCGAAGTCCTCGCTGGTTGCGCCGTAGGTGTGCTGGTAGCGGCGAGCGAACATGGCTACCCAGGCGGCCGGTGTCGCCAGCCCGAAAGGGAAGGACCAACTGGCATCGACACCGGACGACGTAGGTGCACCGGCCAACTGCGGTGAGACCTGGCCGAAACGCTGCCCGGAGCGCTCGTTGAAGGCCCGGTAGCAGACCACGGTCCGGGCCGCACCGGTAGCGATGGCCATCGCCGCCTGCTGGATGGTGGCGCAGGCCGCACCACCGCCGTAGTGCACGCGGCTGAAGAAGGTCAGCTCCGGGATGCCCAACTCGCGGGCCACGGCCACCTCGGAGTTACTGTCTTGAGTGAAGGAGACCAGGCCATCGACGTCGGACGGCACCAGCCCGGCATCGGTCAGGGCGGCGCTGACCGCCTCGGCGGCTAACGCCAGTTCGCTGCGCCCGGAATCCTTGGAGAAATCGGTCGCTCCGATCCCCACGATCGCTGTCTGCTTCATTCGCCGGCCTTCCCGGGTAGCCGCAAAGTGACTGTCCCGGCGATGTGTTCGCCGGTACTGACCCGGCCGATGACCGACACCGTGATGTCCGCACCTTCGCGCTCGGTCACCCGTCCGCTGAGCGTCAGCGTTTCGTAGGCATGACAGGGCACACCGAGTCGGACGGAGACTCCTCGTACCGTCGCGTCCGGCCCGGCCCATTCGCCGACGTAGCGCTGCACCAGCCCCGTACTGGTGAGGATGTTCAGGAAGATGTCTTTCGCGCCGCCCGCGACGGCGCGATCCCGGTCGTGATGCACGTCCTGGAAATCCCGGGTGGCCAGCGCGGTACTGACGATGAACGTCGGCGTCACGTCGATCGTCACCTCCGGCAGCGCCATGCCGGTCGAGACCACCTCGCTCATCCGCCTGCCTCAATTCGCCAGCTGGGCAGCGTCAGTTCGTCGTCCACCGGTTGCCAGCTGACACGCACCGCAGACCCGATCTGGATTGCCGCGGCGGCACTGGGGTCGAGTGGGTCGACTCCGACCAATTCGCCGAGCATGCGCACCCCTTCCGGGAGTTCGATCAGGGCCACCACGAACGGCACGGTGCGGCCCGACACCGGCGGATGATGGTGGACGACGTAGCTGTAGATCGTGCCAGTCCCGCGAGCCAGGAGGTATCCCCGACGCGGCGAACCACAGGCCGTACATCTGGGGCCCGGTGGATGCCGGACAGCGCCGCAGTCCTCGCAGCGCTGCACCCGTAACTCACGCACCGCCGTCCCGGCCCAGAAGAACTCGGTGTCGCGGCTCACTACCGGCCGCAGCGAGCCTGCAGACGACGTGGACCCGGCACCCACTGGTTGGGCACTCACCGGTTTGGCGTCCACCTGCGGTGCGCCCAGCTGGTTTGCGTCAACGGGCTTTGCATCCGCAGGCTTTGCATCCGCAGGCTTTGCGTCCACGGGTTTTGCGTCCACGGGCTTTGCGACCACGGGCTCGACGTCTGCCGGGCTGACGACCGGGGATGGTTGCGGCGGGCGGAATTTCAGCACCCGAAAGATCATCTCGGCGACCGGTTCGTCATCAACGAACCAGGTGCTGTGGGTGGTGACGAACCAGCCTTCGCCGAGCGCGGTCCGCTTCGGGCCGGTCACCCCGGCCAATCGCGCGCTGACGCTCACCCGCTCGCCCTCGTTCAGGTACCGGTGATAGGTCTGCTCGCAGTTGGTCGCCACGACCGAGGTATAGCCGGCCTGATCGAGAACGCCCATCATCGCGCCGAGCGGGTCGTCCGCGGCTCGTTGACCACGCAATCCGGCCATCGTCCAGACCTGGATCATCGCCGGCGGCGCGAATGTTTCTGCGGTATCGAGCGCTTGGTCGGATATCCCTTCATCGGCAGGCCGATAGCTGTCCAGCGCCGTCACCCAATGGTCGATCATCGGCTGGTTCACCGGATACGGGCCCGGGCGCCGGGCGCTCTCCCCCGCCGCCGCGACCCGGGCTGCCGCAGCCCGGATCCGCTCTGCAACCGACTGCGCCGCGGATTCCGTCATCGCGGGATCGGTCAGTGCGGTATCAGTCATCTCGGCACCCTCGGTAGGCCTAAACCGGCTGTGGCAATCAGTTCTCGCTGGATCTCATCTACTCCGCCGCCGAAGGTGAGGACCACGTTGCGCTTCACTTGAACATCGAGCCAGCGAGCCAGCTCGGCGGTTCCCGGGTCCACCGGATCACCGTGCCGAAGCACCACGTCCGCCAGCGCTCGCCCGGCCCACTGGGCCGCACTCGCCGCGAACACCTTCGTCGCCGAGGCATCCGCGATGTCGACCGGTCCCGCGGAGCAGGCAGCCACCTGCCAGTTGAGGAGTTCGTTGACCCGCAGGTGGGCGTAGCTGCGGCTCAGCGCCCGGCGCACGTCGTCGCGCTCGAGCAGCGGCAGCCCGTCCGGATCGGTCCGGGCCTGGGCCCATTGCCGGACCCGCTCGTACAGTCCCTCCAGTCGTCCGGCCGGGCCCAGCATCACCCGCTCGTGGTTGAGCTGGGTGGTGATCAGCCGCCAACCGGCGTTCTCCTCCCCCACCCGCATCGAGACCGGCACCTGCACGTCGTCGTAGTAGGTGGCATTGATGTGGTGCGCGCCGTCCGAGGTGATGATCGGCGTCCAGGAATACCCCGGGTCCGTGGTGTCCACGATCAGGATCGAGATACCGCGATGGCGGGCAGCCGATGGATCGGTCCGGCAGGCGAGCCAGACATAATCCGCATCGTGACCACCGGTGGTGAAGAGCTTCTGCCCGTTGACTCGGTAGCTCTCGCCTTCCCTGGTCGCGGTGGTCCGCAACGCAGCCAGGTCGGTACCTGCCTCGGGCTCGCTGTACCCGATCGCGAAATGCACTTCGCCCTTGAGTATTCCGGGAAGAAACCGATCCTTCTGCTGTTGGCTGCCGTAGCGCTGCAAGGTCGGGCCCACCGTGAGCAGCGTGACATAGGGCAGGGGGACGTCGGCTCGAGCCGCCTCGTTGACGAACAGTTGCTGCTCCACTTGGCCCAGGCCATGACCACCGTATTCGGTGGGCCAGCCGAGTCCGAGCCAGCCGTCTCGGCCCATTCGCCGGACCACCTCCCGATACGCCGGTCCGTGCCGTTGGACCAGCAACTCCTCCCGCTCGACCGGCGAAACCAGACCGGTGAAGTACGTGCGCAGCTCCGCCTGAAGCGCACGCTGCTGCGGACTCAAATCGATGAACACCGCTCAACTCCTCCGCTCGCCGAACAGCTCATTGCCGAGCAACTCCAGCTCTCGTTCCGGCCCTCCGACGAACCGGGCCAGCTCGGCAGCCGCGGCTGAGAAGCGGTGCAAAGGATAGGATTGATCCAGACCGATGCCGCCGTGCAGGTGATGGCAGGCAGCGATCGCCGGGCGCAACTCTTCGCCGACCCAGTACGCCGCGACGGCCGGATCGGCACCAGGATCGAGTCCTTCGGCCAGCCGCCAGCACGCCGACCAGGCGGCCAGGTGCAGGGCCCGCGAGGTGACATAGACGTCGGCGATCTGCTGTGCCACGGCCTGCAAGGTGGCGAGCGGACGGTCGAACTGGCGGCGGTTGGCGACGTATTCAGCGGTCAAGGTCAGCGCCCCGGACAGCAGGCCGTCCGCGGTCAGCGCGGCTGCCACGACCGCAACCTGGTACAGGTCACGGACGGCCTCGCCATCGCAGCGGCCACCGACCAGATCGGCGATCGGGACGACAACCTCGTTCAGGGCGAGATGATGGTGCGGTTCATGACCAGCCAGCGGGACGTCCGTGAGGCTGACTCCTGGGGCGCGCGGGTCGACGATCAGCAACCCGGTGCCGGCGTCCGGGACGGTGACCGGAACCAGCACGCGGTCCGCGCGATCGGCGTACGGGACGGCGACTTTGGTTCCGGTGACGACGAGGTAGTCACCCTGCCGGCGGGCAGTCGTGCGTGGGCGGACCGGGAGCGGTTCCGACGGCTCGTGCAATGCCGCGGTGAGCACCAGACCCTCCTTCACCACCCGTGGCAGGAACGCTTCCTGCTGCTCGCGGGTGCCACCGCGGGCCAGCGAAAGCGCCCCGAGCGCCAGCGTCGCCAGCACCGGAGCGGACACCGCCCGACGACCCACCTCGGTCAGGACGATGGCAGCCCCGGACAGGCCCAGGCCATCACCGCCGCAGTGCTCCGGCAGTGCCAGACCGAGCAGACCGCCGTCCACGATGGCTCGCCAGCCCTCGGCCACGGTCTGCTCTGGCATTCGGTCCAGGATGTGAGCCGCCAACGCGGCGATCTCTCGCTGGGTCTGATCCAATTGGAAATCCATCGTTTCCCTCTCAGCCAACCGGCGCACGGGGCAGGCCCAGAAGCCGCTCCGCCGCCTGCGTCAGCAGGATCTGGGTGGTTCCACCGGCAATGGAAAGGCATCGGGTAACGAGCAATTCGTGGGCGATCGGTTGAGTCACCGCATCCAAGGCGACCGCGCGTGGGCCAAGCACGTCATAGGCGGCTTCGGCGACCGCCTGCCGGTGCTGGACGCCGACCAACTTGAGTACCGCCGACGCCGCATCGACCGCACCTGCGGGGGCCCGATCCGTGCTTGATCGGACGTCGCTGCCACCGCCCTCGGTCCGCAATCGGCGCACGGTGGAGCGCAGCCCGATCAGCGATACCGCTGTCCCCTCGGTCACCAAGGCCCCCAACCGGTCGAGGTCCAGCCCGGGGTCGAGATCAAGGTCGAGGACGGCGGGCAGAGCTGCCGGACGGCTCGCCATGACCGACTGCTCTGCTGCGGCCAGCCGGAGTAGTCGCTCGACACCGTCTCCGAGCGCGGATCCCCCACCGAGTGCCACCCGCTCCTCGGCGAGCGTGGTCCTGGCCAGCCGCCAACCACCGTTCACTGGGCCGACGACCGCGTCGTCCGGCACGAACACGTCGTCCAGGAACACCTCGTTGAAGCGCGACTGTGCGGTGATCTCCTTCAATGGCCGGATCCGGATGCCCGGACTGGCCATGTCGACGAGAAAGTAGGTGATGCCGCGGTGCCGGGCTGCATCTGGGTCGGTGCGGGCCAGACAGATGCCCCAATCCGCTTCTCTCGCAACGGAGGTCCACACCTTCTGACCGGTGAGCCGCCAGCCGCCGGTTACTCGCTGCGCGCGGGTGCGCAGCGATGCGAGGTCCGAACCGGCTTCCGGCTCGCTGAACAGCTGGCACCAGGTGAGATCACCGCGAAGGGTAGGCAACACGAACCGATTCTGCTGCTCCGGCGTGCCGTGCTGGATGATCGTCGGGAGGGCCCAGCCCCCGACCACGAGGTCAGGTCGCTCCAGCCCGGCCCGTCGCAGCTCTTCGTCGATCAGCAATTGCCGACCGGCGGTGGCTCCTTGACCGTACGGCCGGGGCCAATGCGGTGCCAGATAACCTTTTTCGGCCAATTGTGGGCGTTGCCTCGCTACCGGGAGCGCCGAGATCTCCGCCAGTTCCGTCCTCACCTGCTGCCGCTCGGCGTCGTCCTGCGGATGCAGACCAGGATCGAGCTCCAGTCGGCGGCGGCCACCAGCCAGTGCCAGTTCAGCGACTCGCCGCCGCCAGCGGGCACTCCCTCCCAGCCACTGCCGCAGGGCCAGGGCCCGACGTAGGTACAGGTGAGCATCGTGCTCCCAGGTGAATCCGATGCCGCCAAGCACCTGAATACAGGCTTTGGCGTTCTCCACGGCGGCATCCAGCCCGGCGGCGGCGGTCACGGCAGCGGCCAGCGGTCGCTGGTCGCCTTCCACGGCACGAGTAGCATCCCAGGCGAGCGCGGAGGCTTGTTCCAGTCGGCAGAGCATCTGTGCACAGAGGTGCTTTACCGCCTGAAAACTCCCGATTGGTCGACCGAACTGTTCCCGGACCCGGGCATGGTCGCAGGCGGTCTGCAGGCACCACTGCGCCACCCCGACGGCCTCCGCACCGGCCAGGACGGCGGCGAACTCGACGACTTCCGCCGACGTCGCCCCGCTCAGCACATGATCGGCCGGCACCTCGACGTCGGCGAAACGCACGGTCGCCAGGGGGCGGGAGAAGTCGAGCGGAACACACCGCTCGACGCTTACCCCCGCCTGGCCGGGATCGATGGTGAACCAGACATCCTCGGCCCCGACCCGCGCCGCGAGCACCAGCTGCGCTTGGGGACTGGCCCCGAGAACGGCCTGCACCGTGCCATCGACCAGGATCGCGCCGGCCGAGAGCCGTCGGGCCGCAAGACCACCCGGCCCGAGCGATACCCCGGCCGCCAGCGATCCGTCGGCCAGCCGGGGAATCACCCGTTTGGACGTCGCCGGGTCCGCGTGGCGGGCGAGTAACAGCCCAGCCAGAATGGTGGGCAGCAGTGGGCCGGGCACCAGCCCGGCGGCCGCCTCTTCCAGCGCTACCGCGGCATCGGCGATGCTGCCACCGCCCCCGCCGAACTCCTCGGGCATGGCAACGGACAGGACGCCGAGCTCGGCGAGCCCGTGCCAGCTGCCGGCCAATTCCAAGCTTGGCGACGATTGCCACGAGTGCGGTCGGACCCTCGACTCGAGGTGCGGCTCGGGGTGCGGTTCACAGTGGCGAACGATCTCCTTGGTACCAACTCTCGTTGCCCACTGCCGGATCGACCGCTGCAGCGCCACCTGCTCATCGGTCGTCGCGATGCCCATCTCGCTCCCTCACGCTCGAATCGGTTCGCTCAGCCTATAGAACGTGTTCTAGCATGGACCACGTCCGATGGGAACGCCACCACCTGGCCTAACTCCATTACCAGCAGGTAACGCTGATCGACATCACGTGGGTGAACTCACGTCGGCACTAGAACCTGTTGACTCTCTGAGCATGTAATCTCAACCTGGAATCGGACAAGCGACGAGGGGTCGACAGATGGCAACAGCGGCCCGTGGGCGCAATGGCAGTCCGGGGATCACCGGCGGGACATCGGCGCTCACCGAGGATGATCTAGGTTCCGACGCGCAACGTGACCGGCGCAAGCGCATCCTGGACGCGACGATCGCCCTGGCCACCAAGGGCGGGTACGACGCGGTGCAGATGCGTACCGTGGCGGAGAACGCCGACGTCGCACTCGGCACGCTCTACCGCTACTTTCCCTCCAAGATCCACCTGTTGGTCTCCGGCCTGGCCCGGGAGTTCGAGCAGGCTCAGGAGAAGCTCGATCGCCGCCAGATTCCGGGCGATACGCCTAGCGAGCGAGTGCTATTCGTACTCGGGCGAGTGACCCGAATGCTCCAGCGTTATCCCGAACTCACCGAAGCCATGACCCGAGCCTTCATGTTCGCGGACGCGAGCGCGGCGAGCGAGGTCGACACGGTAGGGCTGCTGATGGAGCAGATGTTCGCCAGGGCGATGAGCGAAGGCGAGCCCACGCCGGAGAATCTCGCCATCGCGCGGGTTATCGGTGACGTCTGGCTTTCCAACCTGGTGGCCTGGGTCACCCGGCGCGCGTCAGCGAGCGACGTCTCCGCGCGACTGGAGTTGACGGTTCGGCTACTGCTGCACTGAGTTGCCCCTGGACCGATCAGCGGCTGCAATGGTCCGGAATGACGCCGATCAACCAACTGGATTTGTAGAACAGGTTCTTGTGGTGACACAGCTGCGGGGAGACACTGTCCCCCATGGATCTGATCACGCACGAGAAGCTTCGTCAGCTGAAGTACCGCTACCTGCGCGCGCTGGACCTCAAGCTGTGGGACGAGTTCGCGGACACCCTGGCGCCGGACGCCACGGCTAAGTACGGCGAGCGTCTCTCCTTCACCGGCCGCGACCAGATCGTCAACTACATGCGACAGACGGTCGGCCCGGAAATCATCACCGTGCATCACTGTCACCACCCGGAACTGCAGGTGGACGGCGACCAGGCGACCGGCCGGTGGGCGCTCGACGACACCGTGATCATCACCGGACATCGAGCCGTGCTGCGCGGCGCGGCGTTCTACGAAGACCTGTACGTGCGCGACGGCGACGACTGGCGAATTCAGCACACCGGGTACGAACGCATCTACGAGGCAATGATCTCACTCGATGATCTGCCCAGCTACAACCTCACCGCCAACCGCTGGGCCGCCGCCACGCCCTGATCCCGGGCGATAGCCATTGACCTGACTTAGAACACGTTCTAGCCTCACTGCATGCTCACGCAGACGTTCGCCGACGCGGTGGCCGAGGCCGAGAAAATCATCGCCGATGCGCCGCACGTGCGCACCGAGCGGGACCTGATCGAGGGGTACGACTACCTGGCCGGAAGCATTCGGGCGTCGCTCCAGCAGGCCTGGGCCTACGAACGCGACTTCCCGTACTTCGCCCAGTCCACCGGCCCGTACACGAAGCTGGGGCTGGACAACCCGGACACGCTGTACTTCCATGCCTACCTACGGGACGACGCGGAGTACGTCGTCACCGGCCGGCGCGGCAGCACCGCGGACCTCAGCTTTCAGGTACTGAATGGTGACTACTCTCCGGTCGATGTGCCGGACAGCCTGGCCGCGTTCGACGACCGAGCGTTCGACATCGCCGAGGACGGCACCTTCGAGGTGCGGTTCGGCCCCGCAGCATCCAACCCCGGCTCCGGTCGCAACTATTTCCCGCTTGCCCCAGGCTCGGCGATGCTGGTCGTGCGCGAGGTCTACAGCGACTGGACCGGGGAGGACCGCGGGACCACGGCGCGTTTGGCCTGCTGATTGCCCCGACCTTTCGCATCCGGCGGGCAGAAGTCGACTTTCCAATCCAGGTCGGAATGGCTGGGGCCGGGTTTTATTTAGTGGATGAAGACCG
>JANNPJ010000792.1:0-6906 GCA_031400005.1 Kineosporiaceae bacterium
ACCGCGAACTCCGTTTTCATACAACCGATGTATGGCGGAATACATCTTCTGATGTGCGTCGCTGTAGAAATGTTCGGCCTTGAGCGATTCGCCGACTTCATCGATGGCTTCGTTCATCAGCAGAATACTGCCAAGAACGCCGCGTTCGGCATCCAGATTCTGTGGGGGAAGTTTAAGTCTGATATCTGCCATCGGTCCTGACGTCCCACGATCCCCTGCACAGCGAAAGCATGCCGCTGCAGCAGAAAAAATCCTCAGACAACTGAATGCCTGAGGATTTTGATTTGACATACGAGCGGGAGAACTGCTGAGTCCGCTGCGGGGTGAGCGCGGCCGAGACGGTGACACCGGCGTCCCGCATCTCCTTGATCCGGGCGACGATCAGCTCGGGTTTGATCTCCTCGGAGTACAACTCCTGCATCCGCCGGGTGGAGACGGCCGGCTCCAGGCCGGCGATCTCGGCCAGCAGCGGCTCCGGGTCGTCGTAGCGGGTCCACAGTCCCTCGAGGTCGAGCACCCCCAGCCCGCCCAGTCGGCCCAGCGCGACAGCGGTGGACGGCGACATCACCGAGTCCATCGGCGCGGCCACGATCGGCAACTCGAACCGGTAGGCATCGATCTGCCAGTCGGTTGACACCTCTTCGGGGTCGCGAGTGCGGCGGGAGGGGACGA
Organism: Kineosporiaceae bacterium; assembly: GCA_031400005.1. Taxonomy (GTDB): domain Bacteria; phylum Actinomycetota; class Actinomycetes; order Actinomycetales; family Kineosporiaceae; genus JANNPJ01. The sequence goes on from JANNPJ010000792.1 coordinate 673, forward strand.
TCGCAATGTCGTCGAAGGTGTAGGCACGCCGACCGCGCTTGCCCCGGCCGATCTCGATCTCAGTCACGCGGTCAGGCTACCGGTCTCAGCGCGAGGCGTAGTTGGGCGCCTCCACGGTCATCATGATGTCGTGCGGGTGGCTTTCCTTCAGGCCGGCGCTGGTGATCCGGACGAACTGACCACGGCGCTGCAGTTCGGGGATGTTCGGTGCGCCGACGTAGAACATCGACTGCCGCAGGCCGCCGACCAACTGATAGGCCACCGCGGCCAGCGGACCGCGGTACGGCACCTGGCCCTCGATGCCCTCGGGCACGAACTTGTCGTCCGCGACGTCCCCCTGGAAGTAGCGGTCCTTGGAGTAAGAACGGGCCTTGCCCCGGGACTGGGCGGCACCGAGCGAGCCCATCCCTCGGTACGACTTGAACTGCTTGCCGTTGATGAAGACCAGATCGCCCGGGCTTTCCTCACACCCAGCCAGCAGCGAGCCGAGCATCACCGTGTCCGCGCCGGCCACCAGGGCCTTGGCGATGTCGCCCGAGTACTGAAGGCCGCCGTCCCCGATCACCGGGACGCCTGCTGCCTTGCAGGCCTGGGCCGCATGCAGAATGGCGGTGACCTGGGGGACGCCGACCCCGGCGACGACCCGGGTGGTACAGATCGACCCGGGGCCGACGCCGACCTTCACACCGTCCGCACCGGCGTCGACGAGTGCCTGCGCACCGGCCCGGGTAGCGACGTTGCCTCCGATGATGTCGACGTGCGCGGCAACCGGCTCGGCCTTCAGCCGGCCGATCATGTCGGCGACGCCGCGCGAGTGCCCATGCGCGGTGTCCACGATGATCACGTCGGCCCCGGCGTCCACCAGCGCCATCGCGCGCTTCCAGGCATCGTCGAAGAAACCGATCGCGGCACCGACCCGCAGCCGGCCGGAGTCGTCCTTGGTGGCCAGCGGATACTGCTCGCTCTTGGTGAAGTCCTTGACCGTGATCAGCCCGGCCAGCCGGCCGGTCGCGTCGACCAGCGGCAACTTCTCGATCTTGTGCTTGCCGAGCAGCGCCATCGCGTCGTCCGGGGCGATCCCGACCGGCGCGGTGACCAGCGGCATCTTCGTCATCACAGCGCCGACCCGGCGAGACATATCGGTCTCGAAACGCAGGTCACGGTTGGTGATGATGCCCACCAGCAGGCCGTCGTTGTCCACCACCGGCAGACCGGAGATCCGGTACCGGCCGCAGAGGACGTCGACCTCCTCCAGGGTGGCGTCCTGGCCGATCGTCACCGGATGGGTGACCATCCCGGCCTCCGAGCGCTTCACCAGGTCGACTTGCTGAGCCTGATCATCGATCGAGAGGTTGCGGTGCAGGACGCCAAGACCACCCTGTCGGGCCATCGCGATCGCCATCCGGGCCTCGGTCACGGTGTCCATCGCCGCCGAAAGCAGCGGGACGGCGACCTCCACCCGGCGGCTCACCTTGGAGCGGGTGTCTGCCGCGCTGGGGATCACATCGCTCTCGCCCGGCAACAGCAGGACGTCGTCATAGGTGAGCCCAAGCGGCATCACCGGGATGTCGGTAGAAATGAAGTCTTCAGTGCTGGGGTCGCTCACGTCGGGGGTGCCTTCCGTGTCGCGGGCCCGCCGGGCCTGGCGGTGGCTGGTTCCACCACCCGGCCCATCGTAGTCAGCCCGAGGAGGGGCTGACTGCCGGTGTCGGCTCGACGACCGGGGGTGCGGTGGTCGGATCGGCCTGCGGGGTCTTCGGCGGCGCCTGAGTTGGTTCCGGTTCCGGCTCCGGTTCCGGCGTCGGCTCCGGTTTCGGCGACGGCGATGCGGTCGGGGACGGCGGGGTGCTGGCCGACGGCTTCGGGCTGGGCGATTCCTGGGTCGACGGGATGATCTGCGGCGCGGTGGCCGGGGGTGCGGTGTTCGCCGGCTCGGTCACGGCCGGGACCGCTGCCGAGGTGGTCGGCACCACCAGCACCTCGACCTCGGCGATCGCCTCGTTGAGCTCCGGCTTGTCCGAGGACGGCACGTCCGCCAGGTGGTTCTTGGCCTTCTGCAGGTGCATGGCGGCCGCCGGCGCATCCTGGTCAGCGAGCGCCCGCCGGGCGGCGGCGAGCTCGGACTTGACCCGGTCCATGCTGTCGTCCACGCCGGGTAGCTGAGCCATCACCCGGGAGATGCTGTCCACCGGGGCCATCGGGTTGCCGGTGACCGCCGCACTGACACCGCCGCCGACGGCGATCAGAAACAGCACGGACGCCGCAGGCAACGAGGCATGGCTCAGCACCCGCTCCCAGCGTTGCGGTCTGACCACCTCCGCAGGCGTGATCCGGATCGGGATCACCCCAGCGCTGGACGATCGCGCCGCCGGCACCAGCGGCTCTGGCGCACTCGCAGCGACGCTCGCGGCCGGTTCGTCGTACGCGATGCTCGGGTCCTGGCTGACCTCGTCCTGGTCGACTTCGGGCCCGGTGAGATCGATCATCAGCGGCACTTCGTGGGCAGTCGGATCGGCCCCGGTGATGTAGAGCGGCCGGCCGGCCAGCACCTCGATCAACCGGACCGCATCGACGTCCGGCTCGCCGGGCTGGTCGATCATGGCCAAGAGTTCGATCAGGACAGCGGCGGTGGGATCGCGGCGGTCTTCCTCGGACGCGTTGCGGGCACCGAGCCGGTCGAGCAGGGCATCGGTCGCGGTGAGTTCGGAGAAGTCAGCGGGCTCATAGCCGTGATCCGGAGGCATATTCATGCGGACTCCGTGGTGGGAACGTCGATCAGCAGCCGGAGCCGCTGCATCGCTCGGTGTTGGGCGACCCGGACCGCGCCTGCGGTCATCCCCAGCGCCCGGCCAGTCTCCTCTGCCGACATCCCCACCGCCACTCGCAGGACCAGCAGCTCACGGAGTGTCTCTGGCAGGTTCGACAGCAGCTCACGGACCTGTTGCGCATCGCTGGCGCGCTCGACAACCTCTTCGGGGCCGGCCGAGGTCTCCGGACCATCGGGCAGCTCCGCGTAGGGGACAGCCGAACGGTAGAAGGCACGCTGCGCATCTGCCACTTTGTTTGCCGCAATCCGGTACACGAAAGCCTCGAAGGGACGGCCCTCATCCCGATACCGAGAAAGCGCTGACAGCACAGCGATACACACCTCCTGCGCCACATCGTCCGCGGTATGATCCGCGCCAGGAAAACGCGCCAATCGGGCGCGGCAGTACCGGCGGACGATCCTGTGGACGATCTTCAGCAATCGTTCGGTGGCCGCGGCGTCCCCTTGGACGGCACGGGACGCCAGCACCTGTAAGTCCTCGCCGACATCCGATTCAGACATCGCTGCAGCGGGCCTCGGCGTTACACCGACGGCGCTCTGCTGCTTGCCGCCCCGAACGGCCATTTTTCTACCGTATCAAACCCCACCGGAAACCGACCGCTACCGCCTGAGCCCTGTCTGCCGCACCAAGTTTCCGGAACAAGCGCCGGGCGTGGGTCTTTACGGTGTCCTCGGAAAGGTAAAGCTCCTTGCCGATCTCGGCGTTGCTGCGCCCCCGGCTCATCCCGGTCAGCACCTGCATCTCCCGCTCGGTCAAGGGCGGCGCCGACGTGCTGGCCTCGTTGGTGCGCGGCGCCGGAACGCTCCGCCGGGCCAGGCCGTCGCTGAGCGCGTAGACCACGGTGGCGGCCACCTCTTCCCGGGAAGCGTCCTTGACCAGGTAACCCCGGGCGCCACCGGCCACCGAGCGGGCCACCCCGTCGGCGTCCTCCGCCACAGTCACCATCACCACGATCGCCTCCGGGTGGCGAGACAGCAGTCGCCGCGCCGCCTCGACCCCACCGATGCCGGGCATCCGCACGTCCATCAGCACCAAGGACGGCCGCTCGACCGGCCACCGGGCCAGCGCCTCCTCGCCCGAGGAGGCGTCCACCACCCGGGTGATCCCGGGAACCGAGGACAGTGCCCGGTGCAGGGTCTCTCGAACCAGCGCCGAGTCATCGCAGACCAGTACCGTCGCCACGTAGATACACCTCACGAAACCTGTCGGCAGCCCCCATCCGTGGGAGATGTCTCGATCCAGATCTCGACAGGCAGCGAGCGGAACTGAACAGTTCACCCGCTAGTCGTGGATCACCGCGAGGACCCCATCGACCGCCTCTTGCAGGGACGACGCGGTCCGAGCCGAATTCGTGATGGTCTCCGGCAGCCAGCCGGGCCCGGCCAGAATCACCGTCGGGGCCGGTCGCTGACGGCGCAGCGCCTCGGTATCAGCGGCGTCAGCGCCGGGCATCCGGGCGAACAGGACGATCACTGACGGTCCGGTCCGGCGAACCGACGCCGAGAGCGCGTGCGGAGGCAGGCCCGAACCGAGCATCCGGGTTGAGACTCCGCGCTCTGCCAGCGCCGCCGCCAAGGCGTGCAGCGGAAGCGAGTGGTAGTCGCCATCGGCGCAGGCCAGCAGCACGACCGGGGAGGTACCAGGCTTCGGCAGCGCCATCGCCGAAGCCCGCATCACACCGAGGATCACCTCGGAGAAAGCGTGCTCGACATCGATCGCGTCGCCGGTCACCCGGGTACGTTCGCCGAGCGCTCGCAGCACCGGCATGATCATGTTGTTCCAGGTCGCGACAATCCCGTCGCGGCGAACCGTGTCCCGCAGAATCCGGTGCATCTCGTAGGTATCCAGGCTCATCGCGGCGCGGGCCAGTCCCCGGCTCTGCGGCGTGCCATCGGGCATCGCGACAACCCTGCCGCCGCCGGACATGCCCCGCTCTGCGGGAACCGCTCGCAGCACCCCGCCCCACCCAGCGGCCTGGTAGTCGGAGTACTCCGGATCCGCCTGCTCATCCGGCTCATCGTCCTCCGGTTCGTCGTCCTCCGGCTCATCGTCCTCGGGCTCGACATCCTTGGACTCGACAACCTTGGACTCGACGTCCACCGACTCGGATCCGGCCATCGAGAGGTCGTAGCCGTCCGGCGGGGTGTGCATCGCCTTGGCCTCGTCCGAGACCGCGGTGGCCAGGGCGATTTTGGCGGCGTCCGCCGGGGAGACCCCTTCCAGGGTGAGTCGACGCATCACCATCAGCCGGGCGACATCCGTCGGCGAGTAGCGCCGGTGCGCACCAGCGGTGTGGGCGGACGGCCCCAGCCCGTATCGGCGATCCCAGGTCCGCAGGGTCGAGGGAGCAACCCCCAACCTGCGGGCCACGGCCGCGACAGTCAGGGTTGGGGTGGGCGCCGACGTTGTCGCGTTCACCACCCACTCCGAACTGTTCCTGGCCTCCATGACACCAAGTCTCCGTTAACTGTTCAGGTGCAGCCACCGCAGGTACCTGCCTTCAAGCCTCACCGAACCGAGGCTAACGCACTGTTCAGCTGCCGTCGTCCGCAGTCGATTCGAAGTTGAACAAGTTTCGCAACGAATAACCTTGAACAACCCGTGAATCGCTGTGTAGTGTCCAGGTATCGCTTCAAGAGTGGTTCGACACCGCGCATCCGGCTCCCCGCCGGCGCATCGAGACCAGGTGCAGGGGGCGCGTTCCTCGACCGAGGCGCTCGGCGACCGGGTTTTGTCCCGGCATCAAGACCAGGTGGTGTGCACAATGGCGGAGATTTCACGGCTACCCGGACCAGTGGCAGATCTATGGGAATGGCAGCTCGACGGCAGCTGCCGCACAGCGGACCCGAGGCTCTTCTTTCACCCGGAAGGCGAGCGTGGCCCGGCCCGGCGCGATCGCGATGCGGCGGCCAAGTCCGTCTGCGCCGCGTGCCCAGTAATGCAGGAGTGCCGTCGGCACGCGCTCACCGTTCGGGAGCCGTACGGCGTGTGGGGCGGCCTCACTGAGGACGAGCGCAACACGATTTACCTGACCCAGCGGGACCAGACGTCTCCGCTCTCCGTCGCCAGTTGACCAGCTCAACCGGCCGACCTTCAACCGGTCAATCGACCGGTCAATTCACAACCGAGTAAGGGCCCGACCCCCTGGGGGGTCGGGCCCTTACTCGGTTACCAGCGGGCTAGATCAGTGGCCGTGGCCGTGACCCTGCCCGGCGTCCGCCGAAGTGTCTTCCTTCTTGTCCACGACCAGGGTGTCGGTGGTGAGCACCATCGACGCGATCGAGGCAGCGTTGCGAAGCGCCGACCGGGTCACCTTGACCGGGTCGATGATGCCCTTCGCGAGCAGGTCGGTGTACTCCTCGGCGGCGGCGTCGTAGCCACTGCCAACCGGAAGCTGCCGCACCTT
>JANNPJ010000799.1:0-8417 GCA_031400005.1 Kineosporiaceae bacterium
CGGGTACCGGGCGGTCGCACTCGACCTGCGCGGGTACGGCGCCTCGGACAAACCGCCGCGTGGCTACGACACGATCACGCTGGCGGCGGACGTTGCCGGAGTGATCCGGGCGCTCGGTGAAACCAGCGCGGTGATCGTCGGGCACGACTGGGGTGGCTGGCTGGCCTGGTCGATGCCGGGTCTGGCGGCCCGCGAGACTCGGGCGATCGCCGCCCTCTCGATGGCCCATCCATTGACCCTGCGCTCGGCGCTCACCTGGGACAAGGCCCAACGCCGCGCGTGGCGGCCGGTATTGGAGTTCCAGCTGCCGATCCGCCCTGAACGCCAGCTCACCCGGGGCAACCAGGCGGTCGGGCTGATCGAGAAGTGGTCGGCGCCGCGATTATCCGGCATCGGAGCAGATCCGTCGCCCGGCTTCCCCGATCAAGAGGCGCTGGAGGTCTATCGCCGGGCGATGCGGGTGCCCTTCGTGGCGCACAGTGCGATGGAGTACTACCGCTGGGCGCTGCGTTCGGTTCCGCGCCGGGACGGCCGCCGGTTCACCGCCGCGATCCAGGACCGGATTGCCGTCCCGGTGCTCCAATTGCACGGAGAGCTGGACGAATTCGTGCTGCCCGCGACCGCGATCGCCTCGCACCAGCGAGTCGGTGCGGCGCTGAGTTATCAGCAGGTCCCCGACGCCGGGCACTTCCTGCCGGAGGAGGCACCGGAGCAGGTGACCGAGGCCCTCCTGAACTGGCTCCGCACCGTGCCCTGACCAAACTCCAAGGCCAGGCCAGGGCAGGGCCAGGCCAACGTCAAGGGTCGAGTCAGCCGCTGGCACAACCGCCGGTGCTGACCGCCTGCCTCAGCTGGGCGCCGGATTCAATCACCGACCGCGACTCATCGAGGGTCAGGGCGTAGCCGGTCTGGGTGTCGTCCAGCGACTTCGCGAACACGATTCCGACCACCTGACCCTTGGCGTTCAGCACCGGGCCACCGGAGTTACCGGGCTGCACGTTGACATACAGCGAATAGACCTCGCGCACAGCGCCGGGTCGGCCGTAGATGTCCTCACCGCTGGCCCGGACGATCGAGCGGACCCGGGCGGCGGAGGGCACGAACGGCCCGTCGTTCGGGAATCCGGCCACCACGGCGAGGTCTCCTCGGCCCAGATCGGTTCCCAGAGGCACCGGCTTGGCATCCAGTCCCGGCACTGCGAGCACCGCTAGGTCACGGCGGTAGTCGAACGACACCACCCGAGCCTTGTACCGCCGTCCAACCCCGCCGACCTGCACCAGTGGTCGCTGCACGCCGGCGACCACGTGGGCGTTCGTGACCACCCGCTGCGGAGAGATCACCACCCCGCTGCCCTCCTGGCCCCGCCCACAGGACGCCGCCTCGCCGGTGATCTTGACGACGCTGCGCTGGGCTCTCTGCACCGCCGCCGTACTGAGCACCTGTTGGTCCGGAGCCGCAATCGGCGCGATCTTCTCCGGACCGACCCCGGCGAATACCCGGGGGAAGGCGCTGCCGCCGACGGCACTCCTGAAGGTGTCCGCCACCCCGGCGAACTGGCTGGGCACGAGGGTGTCAATGGCCTGGATCACCTTGGACGAGCCAACCGTGCGCGACAGCGCCTGTGACTGCGACCCCCGCACGGCACCGGCGACGAACCAGAGCACGAGAGAGACCGCAACCAGGCCGGCGACGGCTCCGGCAGCGTGGTCGGCGCTGGCGAGCGGGCCTCTGGGCACGCCTTCGCGCAGTCGGCCACCGAGCATGGCCCCGGCGAACTGACCGACCCAGGCGGTGACGATGATCGCGAGCAACACGATCACCGAGCGCTTCGGCCCTTGCTCCAGGCTGCTGAGCAGTAACGGCGAGATGATCATCGCCAGCACCGCGCCACCGAGGAAGCCGCCGAGCGACAGCACTCCCACCACGAGGCCCTGCCGGAACCCGGAGATCGCATACCCCAGCATGATGAGCAGAAGGACGATGTCGATCACTCGGGCACCCGCTCGTCGAGTTGTTCGGTAAATTCCTGGATCAAGGTCCGCCCGCTCAAGTATTGCGTCGGAATGCTCCGAATGCGCCGACCGTCCCAGGGTTGCTCCAACCCCGCCAAAAACAGCAGCCAGCTCAGGATGCCCGCGGTGAAACCCCAGACGAACAGGTCATCGACCTCGAAGGCGGGGGCCTGGAAGCCGCTGGGATGAACGGCCTGGAACCGGTTGGCCGGATCGACCAGCTTGACGATCGGCACCCGGACCACCCGGGCCACCTCGGCCGGGTCGCCCGGCGCCACCGGCGAGGACCGCGCCCACCAGCCGATCACCGGTGTGACCAGGAAGTTCGACGGAGGCACGTAGAGGTCAGGGCAGGTCGCCCGGACCTGCACGCCGGCCGGGTCGAGCCCGGTCTCCTCCACCGCCTCGCGCACCGCGGCGGCCTCCGGCCCGACGTCCTCCGGGTCGAGCTTTCCGCCCGGGAAGGCCACCTGACCGGCATGCGAGCGCATCGTGGCCGAGCGCTGGGTAAGGAGTACGTCAGGCCCGCGCGAACCCTGGCCGAACAGCACCAGCACGGCCGAGTGCTGCGCCGAGCCGTCGTCCGGCGGGGGGAATCGCCCGAACGGCGAGACCTCCAGCGTCCGGACAGCGGTCACCAGGTCCTCGAACCATGGCGGCGGGTCGACAGGTTTCACCCGGGCACCACACCGGACACGGTGTCCTTGATCAACTTGGTTGCCCGTTCCGGGTCGGTCTCGCCGATCCCGTACGAGGGGCAGAGCGAACTCACCGGGCAGGCCCCACAGGCCGCCTTCTTGGCATGGCAGGTCCGTCGGCCATGAAAGATAATTCGGTGAGACAGCATCGTCCAATCTTTACGTGGAAACAGCCCAGCTAGTTCACGCTCAATCACTACTGGATCATCGGAGACCGTCCAGCCGAACCGGCGAGAGAGCCGACCGACATGGGTGTCGACGGTGATTCTGGGGATGCTGAACGCATTTCCGAGCACCACGTTCGCCGTTTTGCGGCCAACCCCCGGCAGCGAAACGAGTGCCTCGAGGCGGTTCGGCACCTCACCGTCGAAGTCGGCGACAAGCCGAGCACCGAGCTTGATCAGCGAGTCGGTCTTGGCCCGGAAGAACCCGGTCGACTTGATCATCTCTTCGAGTTCGGTCCGATCGGCGGCCGCGTAGTCGGCGGCGCTCCGGTAGCGAGCGAACAGCGCGGGAGTGGTCAGGTTGACCTGCTTGTCCGTGCTCTGCGCCGAGAGGATGGTCGCGACCAGGAGCTCGAGCGGGGTAGTGAAGTCGAGTTCACAGTGAGCGTCCGGGTAACGCTCAGCCAGGACGCGGTGAATTCGGCGCGCTCGACGGGTGAGCGCGACCGGACTCTCGGTCACTGTCCGTGGAGATTTCTTCCCCGCCGCCGCCATCATCGGTTCAGGGTACGGGTCAGCGCCGGATCTTCGTGGCCGCGGTGTCCGATCCCGGTGGAACGAGCCGGTCCGCTGGAGGAGTGAGCGGCCGCTTCGGCGCTCAAGGCAGGGTCCGCCGCCGACGATTTCATCCTCGTCAACCGGTTGGAACTCGACCGGACGCACAGTGGGAAGAGGAGAAGACGTGGCCCTGGGCCTGACCGATCCGCTCACCGCCCTGTCGTTCTCGGCGATGCCGGTAGCGGAATTGGCCGAGAACCACCGGGGGTTGATCGCCGCACAGCGCGAAGTGGATTACTGGCGGCGGCTGATCCTGGCGAGGATCGATCTCGCCGTCGCCTCCATCGCTGACCTGGAAGATCTGCTGGTCCCGCCGAACGCAGCAAGCTACGGCAGCCCCTGCACCCCACCACCGGGGCTGCGGGCGCTCCTCGGCATCGCCCGGCTGGAAGAGCTGGACGAGCGGCTGTGCGAGACGACGCTGCTGATGCAGCTTCGACGCGCTCTGGACGATCTGGCGGTCTATACCGAAACTCTGCAGGCCGTTACCGACGAGGCGGCAAACATGCTGGCCTTCCGGCTCGGTATGGTCGCCTAGGCGTTTGCACCGGAGATTCGGGGCGATCAAGCAACCGAAGCGGACCGACCCGGATAGATCGGGAGTTGCCCCAGGGTGTGCTCTAACTCCAGGGTGCGGCAGACTGCCTCCTGGATGGGGCACTGTTCCTTCTGGATGGGCAGTATGCCTCCTGGATGGGGCTGCTATGCCCGGTGAAACGCCCGTTCAGGCGTTGCGAAGGTGAGGAGAAGCAGGTGGACGACGACGTCGTGCGTCAAGCGCCACTGTTCGCTGCGCTCGATGACGAAGCCGCCGCGGCCCTTCGGGCCACGATGGCTCGCTCGGAGGTGGCCCGCGGTCAGGTGTTGTTCCACGAGGGTGATCCCGGTGATCGGCTGTACGTGATCGTCGAGGGCAAGGTGAAGCTCGGTCGCGCCTCCGGTGACGGCCGGGAGAACCTGCTGGCGATCCTCGGCCCCGGGGAGATGTTCGGCGAACTCTCGCTCTTCGATCCCGGTCCGCGGAACGCGACCGCTACCGCGGTTGCCGACACCTCGCTGATCGGGCTCGGCAACGACGACCTGGTCACCTGGCTGACCGGCCGCCCGGACGTCGCTCGGCAACTGCTGCGCGCCCTGGCCCGCCGGCTGCGACGGACCAATGAGAACCTCGCTGACCTGGTCTTCTCCGACGTCCCAGGAAGGGTCGCCAAGGCCCTGCTCGACCTGTCGGAGCGCTTCGGCCGGCCGACGGACGACGGTCTGCGGGTCGCGCACGACCTCACCCAGGAGGAGCTCGCCCAATTGGTCGGCGCCTCGCGGGAGACGGTCAACAAAGCGCTGGCCGATTTCGCCTCCCGCGGCTGGCTTCGGCTCGAGGCCCGCGCGGTCGTCCTGATCGACGTCGAGCGAATGCGCCGCCGGGCGCGCTGAGGCCCGCTAAGGCCCGCTGGGCGGTTGGCTCGGTTCGCTGTTGTCCGGGTGCTGAACCAGGTAGTCCAGCTGGGCTCGAACGCTCATCTCGGCTGCCCAGTGCAAGGACGGATCGACGTCCGCGTACACCACGGTGACCACCTCCGGCGCGGTCCGCGCCCCGGCGGCCACCGCCTGCCGGACCTGCGTCAGCCGAGCCTCCCGGTGGGTCAGGTACCCCGTCAGGACGTCGACCGGCTGCGTCAGCACCGGCCCGTGCCCGGGCAGCAGCACCTCGACCCCGGACGATGTACACAGGTCTCGAAGCCGGGTGAGCGAGGCCAGGTACTCCCCCAGGCGACCATCGGGATGGGCGATAACCGCTGTTCCGCGGCCGAGCACGGTATCCCCGGTGAGCAACGCCTGTAGCGCCGGGAGCAGAAACGACAGCGAGTCCGTGGTGTGCCCCGGGGTGGCAACCACCTCCAACCGCAGGCCGTCCACCTCGATCACCTCACCGTCTGCGAGTCCTTCACCGCCGTACTGGTGAGCCGGATCGAGGGCGCGCACCTGCGAGCCGGTCAGCTCGGCGAACCGGCGGGCGCCCGCACTGTGATCGAAGTGCCCGTGCGTGAGCAACGTGGAGACCACCTGCACGCCGCGCTCTTCGGCGGCCCGAAGCACCGCCGTCAGGTGCCGTTCGTCGTCCGGGCCGGGATCTATCACGATGGCCCGGTTCGAGCCGGGAGCGGACAGCAGCCAGGTGTTCGTGCCGTCCAGCGTCATCGGCCCGGGGTTGCCGGCGAGGATGCATTGAAGCGAGTCACCGACCTTTCCACCGTGCCAAGAACCGGTCGGGGAAGGTGTCGTTGTCACCAGTCAATGCTACGTGGGCGCTCCACCGGACCCTGGTGGTGGACGCCGGTCCGCACCCCAGTGGGGGACCAATGCCATCAGTAGCCCGAAATAACCACGATCAGCAGATAAGACATGCACCATGGGTGAGCATGTATCGTCACTGAGGCAGTACCGTAACTGAAAGCGACTGACTGTATGACGGGGCGTCATAAGCAGACGACGCAGGGCCAATAATCGCGAACCTTAGACACGGGGATGACGATGGGGGCGCAAGACTCTTTCACGATCGACGAATTGGCCGCAGCGGCAGGGATGACTCCGAGAAACGTCCGGGCCTACCGGACCAAGGGGTTACTCGCACCGCCGACCCGGGTCGGTCGAACCTCGCAGTATCGGACCGCGCATCTGCACCGCCTGCGCGACATCCGCAAACTGCGGGAGGCTGGCCTGCCACTGAAAATGATCATTGAGGCCGCCCACCGGGGGGAGGATCTGGGCCCGGACGGCGCGCTCTGGCGGGCGGCCGGCCGCCCGCTGCTGACCGACAGCCCTAGACCGGGCGACGCACCGGCCTATGTGGCAGACCCGGAGGCGTACGCGATCATGCAGACCCAGACGAGTCGGGGCGCGCCGAAATCGAGTCCGAGGCCACCACGCTCATGCAGGAGAAATACGATCCCGAGGGCCAGGTCGTCCGCTCGCAGACCGTCACCGAAGATCTCACCAACTCCACCGAAGCCCGCAACGGCGGGGTCGTCGGCACCAGCGCTAACACGCCCGACAAAGCCGCGGCTCCCGCCGAAGCCCGCCCCACCGCCGTCTCCGAGTCCAATCGCAAAAACCGCACCACCTCCTTCGAAATTGGCCGCAGCGTGACCAACGTCACCCGCCAGCCCGGCACCGTCCGCAGCCTCACCGCGTCCGTTTTCATCGCCCAGAGCGGAGTCAGCGCCGACGGCAAAGTGAACAAGCGCACGCCTGAAGAACTTCAGAATCTCCGCCAGATCGTCATCAACGCCCTCGGCCTAAAAGCCTCTCCCGGCCAGTCGGTCGATTCCATGGTCAGCCTCCAGGAGATCGCCTTCCAGACCGAGCCGATCGCACAGCAAATCCAGCAGATCCAGACCGAGACCCGCGTCCAGGGCTGGATCGAAACCGCCAGCCGCTACGTCGCCGTCCTGATCGCCGCCGCCGTGCTCTTCATCTTCTGGAAGACGCTCAAGAAACAAAAACTCGAAGTCGTCCCCATGGAGCTGCTCTCCGCCCCGCCCGACGCCGCCCAGCGCGCCCTCCAGAACAACGGCGTACTCACGCCGGAACTACTCACCGAACTCATCCGGCAGAAACCCGCCCACATCGGCACCGCCCTCCGCGACTGGGTCGCCGTGAAGAAAAACTGAGCGAGCCCCGATCATCCGAAGAAGATAGAGGATAGAACGTAGAGAATAGAAACCGCCTTCATCTTTCCTCGACTCCGCTCCGGACTCTTCCGCTACCCGCTACCTTCTATCCTCTTTCACTTCTCTCTTCCCCCGCCATGGCCACCGATCCCGATTTCACCAAGCTCTCCCGCCAGCAAAAGCTCGCGATCTTCCTGATCGTGCTCGGACCCGAGCCCGCCGCCGAGATCATGCGCCACCTCGACGACACCGACATCGAACTCGTCTGCCGCGAGATGTCCCAGTACACGATGATCTCCGACGCTATCCGCTCGAAGGTCCTCGAAGAATTTTCCCCGCTCATCGGCGAAAGCATCGCCGCCACCATGGGCGGTCTCGACTACGCCCGCCGCGCCCTCGAAATCGCCCGCGGCGACTACAAAGCCGGTTCCATCATCGGCCGTCTCGGCCCCGCCGGCACCGCCGTCGAAGTCATCAAAGACATCTCCGAGATGGAAGGCCGCCAGATCTACAACCTCGTGAAGAACGAGCAGCCCCAGACCATCTCCTTCGTCCTCTCGTATCTCGACGGCGCGAAGTCCGCGGAAATTTTTGCCCTCCTCAGCCCCGACCTCCGCGAAGAAGTCGTCGAGCGCCTCGGCACGATCGACTCCACCTCGCTCGATCTCGTCAGCAAGATCGTCCGCAACCTCGGCAAGCATTTCGACAACAAGGTCCGCCCCACGTATCACCGTTCTGGAGGCGTCCGCGCCGTGGCCGACCTGCTCAACGGCATCGACAAGGAAATGTCCAAAAACCTTCTCGCCCGCCTCGAAGAGCGCAACGCGCACCTCGGCGCCGCCATCCGCAAGAAGATGTTCAGCTTCGAGGACCTCGGCCGCCTCCAGAGCGCTGATCTGCAACGCGTCCTCCGCGAAGTCGATTCGGCGAACCTCGCGGTCTCGATGAAATCCGCCAGCGAGCCCATCAAGGAAAAGATCTTCGGCGCCATCTCCAAGCGCGCCGCCGAAAGTCTCCGCGACGAAATCGGGATGCTCGGCCCGGTCCGCCTCAAAGACGTCGAGGTCGCGCAGGACGCCATCATCCAGGTCGTCCGCCGTCTCGAAGAAGAAGGCTCCATCTCCCTCGGCGGCGACGCCGACGGTGCCGTCGTGGCCTGATAAAAAACAGAGAATAGAAAGTAGAAGATAGAAACACCCCCGATTTCCCCGCCCCCCACGGCCCACGCCTGTCTATCCTCTATTTTCTACCTTCTAT
>JANNPJ010000814.1:0-1719 GCA_031400005.1 Kineosporiaceae bacterium
GCCAGGTCGTCGCTGAAGAACTGAGTGACTTATGACATGGCCGACCGGACAGGAACAGCAGTCTCATCTGCACGGGATATTCGCCGACGTGGGCGATCAGCTCGTCCTCATCATTGGTCAGGCTCCGGCGGACGGGTTCCCGGGGAGTGACGTGGCCGCGGCGCTGGCCTCGATCCGGATCGAAGGGTGAGGATGGAGAGCCGTCCGCCGAGTGGTCGACTGTCGTCATCGGACAAACACCAGTTCGGGGTAGCGCGGGGACGGTCCGTCGAGCAGGTGACCAGGGCCGTGACACAGGTAGCGGTCGAAAAAGGCCAGCACGTAGGCACGTTGCACGATGATCGAGCGACGTCCGTCGATGGTCCCGAACACCGGCTCCAGCTCTGCCGCCGACTGCCCGCTCTGCTGCAGCAGCGTATGCAGGTCGGTGAAGCTCAGATGCTTGGAGCCGGTGAGCTGAATCTCCAGGCGTGGTCCGCGCAGCCGCGCCCAGAACGCGTTCCACGTTTCGTCGGCCTCGCCGTCGTCCGGTTCCGAACCGAACTGGAGGAACGGCCGATCCAGACCGGCAGTCACCACCCGGCCGAAGATCGTGCCGTCCAGATTGACGCCCGCTCGGATCCGCCGGTCCACGAGCATCGTCTCGGCGGCGGTCGCTCCGCCGAGAGATACCCCGAACATCCCCACCCGGGTCAGGTCGAGGGCGCCGGCGAGGCCCTTCGGCAGCGACCGGCGCTCGGCGTCAGGGTTGTGCCCGCGGTTCAACGCACCCAGTCGGCCAAGCGTGAAGCGGGTGTCCGCCACTCGTACCGCGAGGGCTTTCTCGATGATCCGATCGCCTTCGGCCTCGTCGGTCGGTTGCGGAATCGCCTGTTTCGCCACCCGGCCGCCCGGGAACTCGACCAGCTGAGCGTCGTGGGTATGGTCGATCGTCACCACCACGTACCCGTGGCTGGCGAGTTGCTCGACCACGGCGGTGTTGCCGGCCCGCCACAGACCGAACCCCGGGGAGTAGAGCACCACCGGGTGCTGGCCCGGCTCAACCGGTGCACCGGCATACCCGTGGCTCAGCGGCAGGCGGACACCCGACCCAGGCGGGTTGAGAACCTTGGCGATCGCCGGGGAAACCCACGGTTCCCGGGAGTATCCACGAATGTTCCGGGCGGGGTACCACACCTGGACCATGAGTTCACGGGCCGATTCGGACGGTACCCACGGATCCGACCGAGACTTGTCAACGAGATGCAGCGAGACAGTCCCAACTCGCAGCGGGCCAGTCGGTTTCGGCAGGGTGAGCTGGAGGTCCCGGTCGACGGCGGGACGGTGATTCGAGATAGCCGGCACGTCGACGAATCCCGGCGATGCGGTCCGCACCGGTGCCGCGCGAGCGGTGGTCAGCGGTGTGACGAGGAGGAGACTGGCGGCGGCGACGGCCGCGAGGATGCGCTTCATGTATCGAAGTCTGTTGAACCGTTCCGTGGCACAGTAGTGCTGTCGCACACAAGGTTCCAATACCTACCCACGGGTCACCGGTGACAGATGTCACGGTGGCGGCGCGGAGATCATCCCCTCCAGCACCGTGTGGGCGGACGTGGGCCGGTGGCCGATGACCTTGGCACCGCTGGAAGACCTGGTGCCCGGCGTGGACCCGCGACCGCCACCCAGGCGGCCGGTCAGACGGGCTCGCCCGTCATGCCTGCGGAGGGTGGGTGTCAGGAC
>JANNPJ010000817.1:0-5926 GCA_031400005.1 Kineosporiaceae bacterium
CGGCAGCCGCGGTCCGCCGGAGGAACTCCGCCAGCAGCTCGAGCTCCTCGTCCGTGTAGTCGGCCAGCAGTCGATCCATCGAGACGTTCATCCCGCGGTAGGCCCGAGAAAGTTCGGGTGTCCGCTCATGCGCGACCCGTAACACCACGGCCCGCCGGTCCTCCGGATCCCGTTCGCGCACCACCCAGCCGCCGCGCTCGAGCCGGGCCAGTACGCCAGTCAACGTGGCCGGGTGCAGACCGGCCAGCCGGGCCAGCGCACCCGGTCCGAGCGGCCCTTCACGGCTGATCAGATCCAGGCATTCCAGGTCGACATCGCTGATCCCGATCTGGGAGCCGACCCGGTGGTTCAGCAGCGACAGCTCACTGCCCAGATCACGCAAAGACTGTTTCACCGCGTGGTTCAACTGTTTCCGACGTTGCATTGCGCCTGTCCTTAATACGGATTTCATATGATACGGTTTTCGTATCATACCTCTTCATGGTGCCGATGCCGAGCGGCACGGCGAGATCGGCCTTGTCGGCGTATCCGCGCGGGCCAAACAACACCAAGGAGTCATTCCAATGAACTTGACCGTCTTCGGGGCAACCGGCGGCATCGGTGGCCACGTCGTGGAACAGGCTCTGGCCGCCTCGCGCGCCGACGTGGCTCAGTTGATGCTCGCCACCCTGGATGATCCGACGACGATCAGAAGGGCCGTCGGCGTCGCCTACTGACCCGCAGCGCCCCGACCGGCAGGCGTCGGCAGATCCGGCACGCCCGACCCCTGCCGGGAACTTGCTCGAATACCACAAATTCCATCACAGTCATTGGAGCGCAATATGATTCAGAAAATTGCTCGACGCTTAGCACTGCTCTACTCCGGATTCTTCGCCGGATTCATGATTACCGTACTGGTGGTAGAACTGTCCCTGCGTCGCTACGACGCGTCGGTGTACACCCAGGTGCGGCAGGTGGAACTGGTTCGGCTGGACACCTTGGCGGCTGTCACCCTGCTCCCGGCGATTGTCATGGTGGCCATCCTGCTGACCGGCGCGATTCGGCAACGCACACCTGCGTCCCAGCTGACCACGGCCGCACTGGTCTTGCTGCTGGTGGTGTTCGTGACCACGTTGGCCGTCAACCTGCCGATCAACCGAGACCAGGTCAACTGGCTGGTCGAGTCTCCGCCAGCCGACTGGCAGGACATCAGGGACCGCTGGCAGTTGGCACACGCCATCCGGACCCTTGCCGCCGTCGTCGCCTACGCTCTGATCATTGTCGTGACCACCAGAGACCGGCGACCGGCACCGCCGATCGCTGAGTTCAGCAGCCGGGCGACCTCCTCAGCGTGACCACACGGCATCCGCGTCACCACCACCGGCAGCCCAGCTCACCGACGCCTTGAGCAATCACTGCCGTTCTTCGACTTCATGCGCCGCGAGCCGACCGACATGCTCACCGGCTGGGACGCTGACCCAAAACCACACTTAGCCAATCTCAGAGGTTCTGGGTGAGATTGACCATGCTGCCATCGGGATCGAGGACGTCGCGCCTCTATGGTGGAGCGATGGCATCGGTCAAGCAGATCCAAGTCACCTTCGACTGCGCAGAACCTGAGCGCGTCGCTCGTTTCTGGTGTGAGGTGTTGGGGTACGTCGTCCCGCCGCCACCGGAGGGGTTCGCTACCTGGGACGATTTCGATCGCTCGTTGCCGCCCGAGCGTCAGGGTTCAGCATTCGCCTGCATGGATCCCTCGGGTGTTGGCCCGCGACTGTTCTTCCAGCGCGTTCCCGAAGGCAAGGTCGTCAAGAATCGGGTGCATCTTGACGTGCGGGTGGGCACCGGGCTCGTGGGCGAAGAGCGACAGGCCACGCTTGAGGCCGAAGGTGCCCGACTGGTCGCGCTCGGCGCGGCCCGCGTGAAACTACTGACGGCCGACGGTTTCAACGAGTCGTGCCTCCTGATGCAGGACGTCGAGGGCAACGAGTTCTGTCTCGACTGAGTGGAGGTCACTTTCCATCAGCGGTTGTCGATGACACCCGACTGCAGTGGCATGACGTACTGAATGAAGCCGCGGTTTTCCGCGACTCTGTCATAGAGGCGCCGGGCGACGAGGTTGTCCTGCCTGGTGTGCCAGTAGAGCCGGCCGCACCCTCGGGCTGTGGCCCATACTTCGATCTTCCGGATGAGTTGGCCTGCAACGCCTTTGCCGCGTGCCTCAGGAGCGGTGTACAGATCTTGGAGGTAGCAGACGTCGGCCGAGGTCGTGCTGGCGTGGGTGAGGAAATGTGCTATCCCCACGACTTTGCCGTCCAGTTTCGCGGCGAGCCCGTGCAGGATGCGGTCGTGTTGTATTTCCTGCCATGCTCGGGCGGTGTCCTGTGTCGGCAGGACGCGTTCGTAGAAGGTGTTGTATCCGCGGAACAGTTCCTCCCATGCCGCACGATCGTCGAGAGTGAGTCGATCGACGGTAATCATGGGCACCCTTTTCTGACGGCGAGATTCTGGGGCCGAGGCTATCGCGTGTGGAGTTCTGCGCGGTGATGGCCGCTACAGCGTGGTCGAAGTCTGAGGCTGGTCAAAGGGTGAGCCAGCCTTCTGCTCGGGTACTGACCACCGATGGTGTCAACGAGTCGTGCCTCGTGATGCAAGGTTCCCACGATGCATTTGAACGTGCGCCTGGATTCGCTTGCCTCCTCGATCACCTGGTTCCAGACTTGGGTGGTGATGACGTCGGCCGGGAGTCGAGCTAGGCACTCGTCGTCCATCCTGGGGCCGCAATCGAAAGCGGGGGGCTTGTGCGAGCGGAGATCACCTTTAATGGCGACGCCACCCCCGCCTCCCGCTACGTCGGCTGGGCGCCGGTGCCGGTACAGGCGCGCCTGTCGGATCCCACCGGTGCCACGGGCCCGGTAACCGTACGACTGCGGAATCAGAACACGGCTCGAGGCGGACAGGTCGTCTTCTTCTCCGCCATCCCCGACACCGCACGGGACGAACTGCAGTTGACTCTGCCGCTGGTCGGCACCCCAGTCCAGTTCTTCCTCGCCGGTAGGTTTCAGCGGCCGAGCATCGCCGACCGAGACGCCAACATCCAGATCGTCAACACGGCGACCGACCAGGCCATTGGCACCACGCCATTGATGGTGCGCGTCCGCAAGAACGCCAACCTGCTCACCATCGGCGAGCGCAGTCGCCTGCTGGCTGCTTTCGCGACCCTGAACAACCGGGGAATGGGCCGCTTCGCTGACTTCCGCAACATCCATACCAACGCTGGGGACCCCGAGGCTCACCAGAACGCTGGTTTTCCTCCGTGGCACCGGGCGTACCTGCTGGATCTGGAGCGGGAACTACAGCGCATCGACCCGAGCGTGGCCCTGCCCTATTGGCGATTCGACCAGCCGGCGCCCGGGCTTTTCACCCGCGACTTCATCGGGGTGACCGACCCGAACACCGGCAGAGTCCTGTTCAGCGCCGCGAACCCGCTGCAGTTCTGGGCGACCGACGGCGTGAGCGGCATTGTCCGTCGGCCTCGGTTCAACACCCAGACGCAGCGGGCGACATCCTTGCAGGGGCCGGTGCTCACCGAGCCGGAAACCTTCCAGTTGGGCCTGAGCGCGAGCAATCCGCCAGTCCATCGGTACACCCGTTTTCGCCGCTACGAAGGAAACCCCCACGGGACCGCCCACGTGAGCTTCACCGGTTCCATCTCGCAGATTCCCACCGCTGCCAAGGACCCGCTGTTCTTCTTGCTGCACGTCAACGTTGACCGGTTGTGGGCGAAATGGCAGTGGCTCAACCGGCGATTCGACGTCGACGACGTCCGTTCCTACGAGCCGCAGGGAGCCGCCGGCAGCCCCGGCGCCACCCGGGTCGGGCACAACGCGAACGACACGATGTGGCCGTGGAATCAAGTGACGACTGCGCCGCGGCCTCCGACAGCACCGGGAGGGACGATGGCCCCCTCGCTGCTCACTGCCGCACCGGGACTGCGACCTACCGTGCGGTCGATGATCAATTACCAGGGAGTGCGGACAACGGCCAGCCGTCTAGGTTTCGATTACGACGACGTACCGTTCGAGTTCCCGTCCAACTGACGGAGGGATAGGAATGACGATGGACGTTCCGGAGTATCGTCGTCAGGTGGAAGCCGAGGTCGAGGCTGTCGCCAGCAGAGAGCCGCCGTACAAGGAGGTGCTCAGGTCCGCCCGGCTCGCCAGGCAGGCTGACACGCAGGCGTTCTCCGAGGCCGCCCCGCCCGAGGGCGACGATTTGTCCGCGGCGCTGGCGATGGTTGCCGACCCTGATGCCACCGACGAGGTGTTCACCGCTGCGCTGCAGGCTCTCAGTCTCGAGATCGACGACCATTCGGAGCTCATTGATGAGTTGCTCGCTTACCTCGGCGCAGCAAGAAACCCAACCGAGCGCCGTCTGACCATGTTAAACTTGTTGCAGGAGATCAGCTTTCGGATGGCCGGGTTCCCGTCCAGGCGTCCCGACTACCTGGCGGCGCTACGCGCGATCATCGAGGACCCTGACCCGCAGCTGAGGCGGGTGGTCATCGGCATCCTCGCCCGGGAGAAGGACGACTACGTCCAGCGCCGGCTGATCGATGGGCTTGAGGGCACATCCCCGGCGCTGGTTCCGGTCGCCAAGGCGATCCAGTTCCTCGCCTACGACGTGCACTCCGAGTACTTCCCGATAGCCAAACGCATCGTTGACAATCCGCCGAACCAGGGGGCGAAGGTCGAGGCGGTCCGCCTGCTGGCCGCCGATCCATCGGCTGTGGATCTGTTCGTGGGGATCCTCGGGGACCCCAGCGAGAAGCCCGACGTCAAGATGGCCGCCGCGGTCGCCCTGCAGTCACTCAACCCGGAGCTGTTCGAGCAGCAGGCGAGACGGATCGTGCTCGATGACGACGAGGACGATCAACTGCGAGCCCTGTCACTGAGCGCGCTGACTCACTTCGGCACTCCCGCCGGGCGAACTGAGGACGACGAACTGGCTCGCAGGGTGGAAGGCCTCCGTTCGCAGTCGCGCTCGCGATCGGTGAAGACAGCAGCTACCGACTACTTGGCCAAGCGCAGCTCGGAGAACGGGTGATGGACCCTCGCAAGGTCGCCTCCGAGCTCGATGACACGACCACGGAGAACGAGTTCGCCGAGGTCGTCGAGCGCGCAGGACGCGAGCGTGACCGGCGCCTGCTCGGGGAGATGCTGCCCGAACGTAGCATCGTGTACCAAGGCCGGTCGGCCAACGTCGTCAACCGGATGCGCGGGTACCTGCTCGCTGCTTTCGAACAGGCCGGGCTGCCCGAACAAGCTCTGCCGTACGTTTTCGAGGAGCTTGAGAGCGGACGAGATGCGTACGTGGTTGCTGCTGCGGCCAAAGCCCTTCGAGGCCGGGAAGTTCGCAGCCACGATGCGGTGCCGTTCCTGCTCAAGGCGATAGAAAACATCACGTACGTCGACGATGCTGTGTCGTTCGACAGCTACCGGCCGAGCTGGCCACCATCGAGCCACACCACGGCGATGAAGGAGATCATCGAAACATTCGCTTGGCTGGGCAACGAGGCGTCGTCCGCGCTGCCTGCGCTGCGGAGCCTGCTGGCGGAAACCGGGGTGCTGTCGCAGGCGGCTCGCGACACGCTGGAATCGGTCGTCTCAGGGCTTTCAACCGCCCGATCCTGCTGCGCACCGGCCCCGGTGTCATCTCCTGGCGGCGCCCGCCCTGATCCGGGCGCTGGGCCATTCATTCGCGAAATAAACTCTCGTACTGAGGTTCTCGTCGACGTGGAGCTGGAGGACCAGGACGGCACTCGGGTCACGTTCGGGCAGTACTTCACCGGCAGGCCCTCGGTCGTGACGTTCTTCTACACGCGCTGCGACAATCCCAACAAGTGTTCCCTGACGATTACCAAGCTGGGCCGACTTCAGCGGCGGCT